>JBDTTU010000040.1:0-36772 GCA_039930465.1 Burkholderiales bacterium | reverse complement strand
TTCCTCGTTGGAATCACGCGCCCGGCTCCAGGCTCACACCTCGTTGGACAAGACTCCCTCTTGCTCTGCGCGGCCCTTTCGGCCAACATGAGCTCGGCGTCTGCCTGCAGCAGCAGCAGCAGCAGCAGCAAGTGATTGAGCCCGCCGGAAGAGCGGCGGAACGTGGAAGTTTTCTGGTGTCGTCTGGACTCAACATGAAGCGCCCAAACAGCCGGCAGCCTGCAACCTCACAGCGGTCATCGGCGCCATGAGCCTGCTCATCATCCGCCACGGCGAAACCGCCCTCAACGTCGCCCGTGTGCTGCAACCGGCCGACACGCCACTGAGCGCACGCGGCATCGCACAGGCCGAAGCCCTGGCGCGGCGGCTCGCCACGATGAACGTGTGCGCCATCATCAGCAGCGACCTGCCGCGCGCGCTGCGCACCGCGCAGGCGATCGCCGCCACCACCGGCGCCCCGATCGAGGCGACTCATCTGCTGCAGGAGCGCAACTTCGGCGACTGGCGCGGCACGCCCTACGACGGCATGCCGATCAACCCGCTGACGATGCACGAAGCCCCACCCGGGGGTGAATCGCTGGCCGACTTCGAACACCGGGTGGTGCAGGCTCTGGCGCATGTCGCACAGCGCCAGGCCGGGCACGCCGGCACGGTCGCGGTCGTCACCCACGGGCTGTTGATCCGTGCGCTGCTGGCCACGCACATACAACTGCCCGCCGGCACGAGCCCACCCACGCACCTGGGCAACACCAGCCTGAGCATCGTCGCGGCAACGCCGCCGCACGCGGCCACGCTGGTCAATTGCACCGATCATCTGGAACCCGCAGCCAGCGACGATGCGCATGCGCTGTCGGGCGGCTGAACAACCCGCGAGAGGCTCCCCATGGCGACCACCGATCCGCGCATCGACGCCTACATCGAACGCGCCGCGCCCTTCGCGCAACCGATCCTGGCGCAGTTGCGACGCGCCGTGCACGGTGGCTGCCCGGCGGTGGTCGAGACCATCAAGTGGGGCATGCCGTTCTACATGCACGGCGAGCGCATCCTCGCCAACATGGCAGCGTTCAAGCAGCACTGTTCGTTCCGCTTCTGGAACGGGCGCGACGCCGCCGAGCGTGGCCAGAGCGATGAGGCCATGGGCCAGTTCGGCCGCATCACGCTTCTCAGCGACCTGCCGCCCCGGCGCGAACTGGTTCGGGTCGTGAAACAGGCGGTGGCGCTGATCGATGCCGGTGGCACCACAACGCGCGCGGCAGCCCCGCGCAAAGCCGCCGCCGAGCCCGACATGCCGGTCGAGTTCGGGCAGGCGCTCGCCCGCCACGCCGCCGCGCGCCAGACCTTCGAAGCGCTCTCACCCAGCCAGCGGCGCGAATACACCGAATGGATCGCGGAAGCCAAGCGCGACGAGACACGTGCGCGCCGCCTGGCGCAAGCGCTCGAATGGCTCGCCGAAGGCAAAACGCGGCACTGGAAATACCAGAACTGCTGATTGGGTTCAGCGCTGCAAGAGCGACCAGACTCCGCCTTGCTCGGCCGCGGCGCCGTCGTCGCGCAACTTGAACAGGTGCGCGGTCAGCGAGCGCATCGCCATCGTGTGAAGGCGCGGCGCGACGTCGTCGTAGACCTTCGACAGCAAGGCTTCCGTGCCGGCCGGGCCGAGCGATTGCATCGCGGCCACGATCTTGGCCTCGCGCTTGAGCCGGTGCGCGACGATCGCCTGCATCGCCTTCTTTGGCTGCGCCATCAGGAAACCGTGGCCGGGCGCGAGCCACTCGAGATCGTGTTCCTGCAGTTCGTGCAACGAACGCAGGTAGGCCGCCATGTCACCGTCGGGCGGGTTGATGACCACGGTGGACGACTGCATCACGTGGTCGCCGGTGAAGAGCATCTTCTCTTCCTCCAGCAAATAACAAATGTGGTTCGACGCGTGGCCCGGCGTGTGCACGGCCACCAGCGTGCTTTCACCGGGCAGCTCGAAACGCTCGCCGCCGACGAGGTGCATGTGCGGCGCGAAACTCGCGTCCTGCCACTCCGGGTGCGCGGCCACGCGGCCGAACACCTGCGCGCCGGTGCGCGCCTGCAGCGGCACGCTGGCCGGCGAATGGTCGTTGTGGGTGTGGGTGACGAAGATCCAGCGGATCGGCCCGGGCGCGGCTTCGAGGATCGCCTCCACATGGCGCTCGTCGAGCGGTCCCGGGTCGATCACGGCCCATTCGTTGGCCGCGCCGCCACCGACGAGGTAGGTGTTGGTGCCGGGCCCGGTCATCATGCTGCCGTTGTTGGCGCTGACCCGGATCAGGCGCGGTGACAAGCGCACCGCCACGCCGGGGTTGATGTCGTAAGACCCGTGCCCATGGCCGGCCGGGTCGAGCCGCCCCAACTCGGCCCAAGCGTGTTCATCGGGCAACACAGGCCGCATGCCCTGGCTGCCCTGGGCAACGCGCGGCATCGTCAGCGGCACGGTGCGTGGTGCACGCGCCCAGGTGAGCAACTCGTTGACGTTGGCGTACCGCGCCACCAGCTCCAGCGTTTTTTGCGTCGGCGTCATCAGCTTCATCTCGGCGCTGCGCGCCAGCGCTTCGGCCGGCGCGAGCCAGAGTTGCTCGACCATTTCGGTGCCGTCGAAGGCCGCCGTCTGCGTGGGCGGCAAGGCGGCGATGAAGAACCGTGTGTCGAAGCGCTTGGGGCGTGCGAACGGCGTGAGCCAGTGGCTCAGGTAAGTGAGTCGGTCGACCGCCAGCCGCAGACCGAACTCGCTGCAGAACGCGCTCAGCGAGCGCTCGCCGCGGTGCAAGGGGCCACGCCACGGGCCGAGGGTTTCGCCACGCACGTGGTCGAGTTCGACCAGTGCATCGGTCTCGTCGACGGCCAGCAGCAAGCCCGACTCCTCGAAACATTCACGCACCGCGGCCACGTAGTAGTCGAGCCCACCGTTTTCGAGGCCGAGGCGTGCACTCGCCTCGGCATCGTTCAGGCCAACACAGTGTTGATGCGCAGCGCGGTCGCCCGCATCGACGATGCCGCCGGGGAAGACCCAGGCGCCGCTGAACTGGTCGTTGCTCTGGGTGCGGCGCGACAGCAGTACTTCGATGCCGGCTGCGCCGTCGCGCACGACCACGAGCGTGGCCGCGGCGCGCGCCGGGCGCTCGGCGACGGAAGGGCTGGGGGGCGAAACGGTGTCGGTGGCTTGCATGGCAAAGGATGGTACGGAACAGGGCATGGAGTCTGGCACGCGCACGATGCCCGGGCCAGCGCCGGGCGCGATGCCCTCATCCGCCGAGGCGTTGCAACAAGCCCATGGCCGCAGCGGGCGCTTTTTCCTTGGCGCCGCTGATGAAATACAGGAACACGTCGCGCGCTGCGGCCGCGGGCGGCGTCGCTTCGATACGCGGCAGGCCGTCGGGCTCGCCGCCGCCCACCCAGCACCGGGCGCACGCGCCCAGCGCGTCAAGCACCTGCGGCTCCACACCGGCGGCATGGTGCGGCTCGGTGCGCATCAGCCGCGCGTAGAGGAAGTCGCCGGTGAGGTCGGCGAACGACGGGTAGTCGTCGGAGTCGGTGAACACGGTGGCGCAGCGGTACTGCCGGGCCAGCGCGAGGTAGGCCGCGCTCTTGAAGGTTTCGTGCCGCACATCGAGCACGTGGCGCAGCGGCAGGCGGTTCACAGTTCCCGGCAGCAGCTTGAGAAAGGCCTCGAAGTCGGCCGGCTCGAAACGTTTGCTCGGCGCGAACTGCCAGACGATCGGCCCGAGCTTGTGGCGCAGTTCAGAGATGCCACTCTCGATGAAGCGCTGCACCGATTCGCTGGCCTCGGCGAGCACGCGCCGGTTGGTGGCGTAGCGGATGGCCTTCAGCGAGAACATGAAATCGTCTGGCGTTTCGTCGAACCACTTCCTGAAGCTGGCCGGCTTCTGCGACGAGTAATACGTGCCGTTGACCTCGATCGCACTCAGCTTGCGGCTCGCGTATTCGAGCTCGCGGTGGTGCGCCAGGCCGGCGGGGTAGAAATTGTTGCGCCAGGGCTCGAAGGTCCAGCCGCCAACGCCGACACGGATGCGGGGTTCAGAGGTCACGAGCGTTGCTCCCGCGTCTTCATTGGTCGCCGCGGCGCCACACACCGGCCAGCGCCTTGAGTTTCATCCACACCGACAAGCGCTCGTCGGAAAGGGCATCGAGAAAGTCCGACAAGCCTTTGGATTTGGCCATCGTGTAGAACGTGAGCGCGGTGGTGACCACGAAGACGATGCCGAAGACCACCAGCTTGCGCATCGTCGAAGCCTCGGCCTCGGCCAGCAGGTTCATGCCGAGGAAACCGGTCGTCACGGTGCCGATCAGGCCGAGGATCGTGACCACCGTCAGCCGCACCACGGTGTTGGCCTGGCGGCGCAGGCTGTCGGCATCGAGGTAACTGTTCATGTCGGCCACACGTTCCTTCACTTCTTCGTAGAGCGGGTCCAGGCCCAGGTGCTGCGAACACAGGTGGAACAGCGCCCTCACCTGGGCCTGCTCCGACACCTCGTGGAACCAGTAGCGGTGCGTGAAGCGCAGGAAGCCTTCGAAGCTGCTGCGAATCAGCCGCTTGAAACGCCGCACGCTGGCCGCGTCGCCCACGTCCAGGCCTTTCAGCGCCTCGACCAGCCGGTCAGACGACATCAGCAGCGCGGCCTTCTGGAAGTGCGCGATCAGGAACAGCAGGAAGTGCTGATGCCTGAACTGCGCCAGCACGCCACGGTCGCGGCAGCCGTAATACTCGGCGCGCGCGTCGCCCACCACGATGAGGGCGTGGCCGCTGCACAGGTAGCGTGTGTTGGGCGCGCTGCCGGCGTTGGCCCAGAAGCGGTCGTAGCAGTAGCGCTGCTCGAAGTCGGCGAGGTGGTCTGCGGCGTAAGGCAAGGCGCTGCCATCGTGCAGGCCGGCGATGTCGCCACCACCGGCGCCGGTGACCAAGCCGAGGCGGATGAAATCGTTGCGGCTCAGCGCGCGCGGGTTGTCGAGCGCCAGGTAGCCCATCAGCGGCATGCGGTAGTACTCGATCTGGCGGAAACGCAGCGCACCAGGCTCGTCGGAATGGTCACTGACGAGCGGCTTGAGCATGAAGGCCCAATGCGCGGCAATGCGCGGCGCGCGGTGCTCGGCCACGTGTGCCAGGAAGCTGTCGCGCTGCTGCGCGTCGGAGCTGGCGAGCACCTCGCCCGCCGCACCCAGCCACTCGACGCTTGCCATCGTGTGCAGCGCCTGGCCGTTGGCGTCCCAGCCGGCCGGGTAGCCGCGGCCGAAGCGGTAGAGCTGCTCTTGCGCCTGCGCCAGCGACAGGTCGTTGGCGGCCACCTCGACGTTGAGCAGCACCACGTCGACGTCGTAGAAGAAGTACAGGTCGACGTGCACGATGTCGAGCGTGACCGCTGCATCGCCGGGGCGGGCGACCACGCGCACGCGCTGCACGTCGTGGCGGCGGAACACGCGCATCGGCGCGTCGGCGTCGCGGTCACCGGCGTTGCGCCGGGAGCGGCCGTCGCCGTAGAGAAAGCGCTGCACGTAGGGCAGGAAGGTCACGAACTCGTTGTAGTGGCGCTCGTGAAAACTCGCTTTGTCGCCCGTGAATTCGTCCACGACTTCGCGCCACGGCGAAGCGTCGCCCAGGTCACGCAGCACCTGCCAGGGCGTGCGGTGGCTGGCGCCGGCGGCGCCCGCCGCGGGCATCAGCCGCAGCGGCCACAGCAACACCTGGCGCAGGTGCTTCACGTGAACGCCGGCCTCGGCAGTGGCAGCGCGGTCGGCGGCATCGGGGTCTGGGAGCAAACGTGTCATGCCCCGCAGTGTAGGCATCCCGGCGCGCGCTCGTGGCGCCGATCGAATGGCATGCCTTACAGCACGAGTAGGCAAACTCTTACAACGAATCAGCTGTTTTGGCGATGGCGCCCAAGCGCGCTAACGCGCACCATGCGTTGCATCGGAGTGCGCATGTCGCGTGGCTCCGGGCAGCGCAAGGGAGTGGTGCCATGGCGAACAACGATGCAGACTGGGTCGAAGACGTGCGGCGTTGGTGCCTCGCAGGTTCGCCTGCCGCGCCTGACAAAGCGCTGACACCGCCCGCCGAGCCCGAACCGACCGACTTTGCCGCGCTGGGCTACGAAGCCGCGCACCCTGCCCTGCAGGCGCGCAACTGGCCCGAAGCGCCGGTCAGCAATTTCATCGGGCTGCGCTGAGCGCCGCGGCGGGGCCCCGTCACCACGGGTCGATGCCGCCGCTGCGCTTCGCGCCGATCTGAGCCGAGGCGAGCCCGCCGACCAGCCAGGCCCGGGTTTGCGCTGGGTCGATCACGGCGTCGATCTCGAGCCCGGCCGCCACGTTGATCGCCTTGCCTTTCGCGTACTGCTCGTCCACAAACTTCGCGTAGAGCGAGTCGCGCGCCGGCCCCTCGGGCACGGCCTCCAGCTCCTTGCGAAAGCCCAGCCGCACGGCGCCTTCCAGCCCCATCGCGCCCAGGCCGTAACCCTTGCGCAAGACCACCGCGAAAAACGGCACCCGCAAATGCGCCGCGGCCACGAACATGCGGCTCACGTGGCGCACCTGGCCCAGCGCTTCGATCTCGGGCCCGACCATGAAACCCGGCGTGTCGACCAGCGAGACGAGCGGCAGGCCATGCGTGTTGCACAACTGCATGAAGCGTGCGGCCTTGTCGGCCGCGTCGGCATCGATCGCGCCGCCCAGATGGGTCGGGTTGCTGGCGAGCAGGCCGACCGGGCGCCCTTCGACCCGCGCCAGTGCGGTGAAGATGCCAGCGCCGAACCCGGCCCGCAACTCCAGCAGCGAGGCGGTGTCGGCCACGAGCCGCATCACCTCGCGCATGTCGTAGGCACGCACGCGGTTTTCGGGCAGCACGCTGCGCAGCGCGGCGGGGTTGCCGGCCGACCACTGCGCCACGCGCCCCTGAAAGTACCCGAGGTACTGCTTCGCCGCCACGACTGCTTGCGCTTCGTCGTCGACCAGCACATCGATGACGCCATTGCGTGACTGCACCTCGCTCGAGCCGATCTGCTCGGGCTTGAACACGCCCAGCCCACCGCCTTCGATCATCAAAGGCCCGCCCATGCCGATGTTGCTGCCCTTCGTTGCAATGATCACGTCGCTGCAGCCGAGCAAAGCCGCGTTGCCCGCAAAGCAGCGCCCGGCGACGATGCCGACCACCGGCACCTGCCCGCTCAAACGCGCGTAGCTCGCGAAGCTGGGCACGTGCAGGCCCGCGATCGTGGTGCTGTCGGTGTCACCCGGGCGGCCACCACCGCCTTCGGCGAACAGCAGCACCGGCAGCTTCTGCTGCAGCGCCACGCCGAGCAGGCGGTCGGTCTTGGCGTGGTTGCGCTGGCCCTGGGTGCCGGCCAGCACGGTGGCGTCGTAGGCCATGACCACGCAGTGCGAAGCCTCGGCGCCAAACAGCGCAGCGTTGACGCTGCCGATGCCGGTGACCATGCCGTCGGCCGGCGTTTTCTTCACCAGGTCATCGAGCGTGCGCCGGCTCGTCTGCGCGGCGTACGCGAGCGCACCGTATTCGATGAAGCTGCCGGCATCGACCAGGTCGTTCACGTTCTCGCGCGCGGTGCGCAGGCCATGCGCGTGGCGCTTGGCCACGGCTTCGGGCCGCGCGGCGTCGAGTGTGAGGGCATGGCGAGCCTGCACTTCCAGCAGGTCGGCGCGCAGCGCGGCCCCCGCCGCTTCGACCGTGGCCACCGAAGCTGTTGATTCGACCTGCGGCGCAGGCATTGCTGCGCCGAGCTGGAGCAGCAGATCGCCTTCGGCGACCAGCTCGCCGGCGCGTGCGAGCACCGCGTTCACCGTTCCATCGGCGCTGGCGCGAATCTCGTGCTCCATCTTCATCGCTTCGAGAACCAGCAGCGCCTGCCCTGCCTGCACCGGCTGGCCCGCCACCACCATCACGTCGACAACGGTGCAGGCCATCGGCGCGTGGATCTTGTCGTGTTGCTGCATTCGCGGTTTCTCCGGTGTTGCGCAAACTGTAGCTTCGCGTGCCGCCGCGGCGTTGACACCTGCGCGTCACCGCCAGCGGCCGCCGCGACGGCGCGGTATCGTCGCGGCTTCGAACTTTGTGAGCACTCTCATGAAGCCACGGCCTACCCCGGCACCCTCAGGCTTCAGATCGACGCGACCGACCTCGATCACAAAATCTTTCGCGTGAAGGAAGGCTTGCCGGCGCAAGCCGGCCCGCTGACGCTGCTGTACCCGCGGTGGCTGCCCGGCGAACACGCTCCGAATGGGCCGATCGGCCGGTTCGCCGGTCTGCGCATCAGCGCTGCCGGCCAGACGCTGGCATGGCGGCGCGACCCGCTCAACGTCTACGCGTTTCACCTCGACGTGCCGCCCAACGTGGCCCGCATCGAGCTCGAGTTCCAGTTCCTCTCACCCATGGGGCGCGGTGAAGAGCGGGTCGTGATGACGCGCGAGATGCTCGGCCTGCAGTGGCGCTCGAGTTCAAAGCCGTCAACGTCGACAAGCTCGTCGACTCGCCGGTGTTCGCCGGCCGCCACATGAAACGTTTCGACCTCGATCCCGAAGGCGCGGCCGCGGGCTGGAACACCACGAGTCGAGCGAAAACGGCGTGGGCCTGGGTTATTTCAACGAGTGGGCCAAACGCGCGGGGCCCGCGAACTATTGCCGCACGAATACGCGCACTCGTTTGCACCCAAACCCTGAGGCGCGTCAGGCGTAGGCATTCGGGTAACGGTCGAGCGTGAGACCGCTCATGTCGATGCCGGGTTGTCGGCCCGAGATCACGTCGGCCATCACGCGGCCGGTGCCGGCCGCCATGGTCCAGCCCAGCGTGCCGTGGCCGGTGGCGAGGTACAGGTTGGGCATGCGCGTGGCGCCGATGACCGGCGTGCCGTCGGGTGTCATCGGGCGCAGGCCGCACCAGAATTCGGCGCGCGACACGTCGCCGCCGCGCGGGAACAGGTCGGTCACGACGTGCTCCAGCGTGTGGCGCCGCGCTTCGTGCAGCTTCAGCGTGTAGCCGGCCAGCTCGGCCGTACCGCCCACGCGAATGCGGTCGCCCAGGCGCGTCACGGCGACCTTGTGGCTTTCGTCCATCACGGTCGATTCGGGCGCGCCGCTCGCATCGGTGATCGGCACCGTGATCGAGTAGCCCTTCACCGGGTAGACCGGAATACGGATGCCGCCATCCTTGAGCAGCAGCGGTGAATAGCTGCCGAGCGCCACGAGGTAGGCATCGGCCTTCAGCGTGCCGGAATCGGTGAGCACGCCGTCAATCTGCTTGCCCGCCAGTTGCAGACGCTGGATGTTCGTGCCGTAGCGAAACTGCACCCCCTGCTTCGCGGCCAGCGCAGCCAGGTTCTGCGTGAACTTGAAACAGTCACCGGTTTCGTCGCCGGGCAGCAGCAGGCCACCGACGAACTTTTCCTGCACGTGGGCGAGCGCCGGTTCGTGGCGAATGAAACCGGCGCGGTCGAGCAGCTCGAAGGCCACGCCATACCGCTTCAGGATTTCGATGTCGGCGGCGGTGCCGTCGAGTTGGGCCTGGGTGCGGAACAGCTGCAGCGTGCCCTGCATGCGCTCGTCGTAGCGAATGCCGGTTTGCGCGCGCAGCTCTTTCAGGCAGTCGCGGCTGTACTCGGCCAGACGCACCATGCGGCCCTTGTTCAGCTCGTAGCGTGCCGCCGTGCAGTTGCGCAGCATCGCCAGGCCCCAGCGCACCAGATTCAGGTCGATGTTGGGGCGGATCACGAGCGGGCGGTGCTGCATCAGCAACCACTTGATCGCCTTGATCGGCACGCCCGGCCCGGCCCAGGGCGCCGAATAGCCCGGCGACACTTCGCCGGCATTGCCGTAGCTGGTTTCCAGCGCTGCGGCGGGCTGCCGGTCGACCACCGTCACCTCATGGCCCGCCAATGCGAGCTGGTACGCCGATGCGACGCCGATCACACCGCTGCCAAGAACCAGGACCTTCATCGACAATCTCCGTGAGCGTTTTGCTCGATGGCGCAGTGTACGGGCGCGCATCCGCGGCGCATGATCCGGCGTACCGTTCGACGACCCACAAGCAACGCTCAGAGGAGACTTCCGATGATCCACGTCATGGCCCGCATCAACGTCACGCCCGAATCTGCCGACGCGGCGAAAGCAATCCTGACCACGCTGGTCGCCGCGAGCCGCAAAGAGGCCGGCTGCCTGGCTTACGAGCTGTTTCAGCGGCCCGACGCGCCGCATGTATTCCAGACCGTCGAACAGTGGACGGATCAGGCGGCGGTCGATGCCCACATGAAAACGCCCCACATCGGCGCAGCGATCGCGGCCGCCGGGCCGATGTTCACGGCGCCACCCGAGATCCTCGGCTTTGCCAAGCTGATGTAGGGCGCAGGCGGCGCGGGCAGCGCTGCGCGGCGGCGAGAATACGGGCAACCCAGCAAGGAAGCCCATGTCCAACGCCCCGAACTATGTCGCGCCCGCGCGCTTCGACGACCCTGCTGCCGCACTGGCGCAGGTGCGCGCCATCTACGACAGCAGCATCCAGCACCTGCGTGACGCGCTGCAGGCTTTCGTGGCCGGCGACGACAGCGCCCGCCGGGTGCGCGCCTGCTACCCCTACGTGCGGGTGCACACCGACACCGTGGCCCGTGCCGATTCGCGCCTGAGCTACGGCTTTGTCGCCGGCCCGGGCACCTACGAGACCACGTTGACGCGGCCCGACCTGTTCGACCACTACTACCTCGAACAATTTCGCCTGCTGCTGAAGAACCACCACGTGTCGCTCGAAATCGGTACCAGCACGCAACCGATTCCGGTGCACTTCTCGTTCGCCGAGAACGACCACATCGAAGGTTCGCTCTCGGCCGAACGGCGCCTGCTGATGCGCGACCGGTTTGATTTGCCCGACCTGAACGCGATGGACGACGGCATCGCCAACGGCACCTTCGAAGCGGAGCCCGGCGCGGCGCAACCGCTTTCGCTGTTCACCGCGCCGCGCGTCGACTACTCGCTGCAGCGGCTGCGCCACTACAGCGGCACCGCGCCGCACCACTTCCAGAACTTCGTGCTGTTCACGAACTACCAGTTCTACATCGACGAGTTCGTGCGGCTCGGCCACGAAACCATGGGCTCCTCGGCTCGCGCGCAGGACTACGTCGCCTTCGTCGAACCCGGCAACGTGGTCACGCGCCGCGCCGGGCTGGCCGCCGAACCGGGCGACGAACTCGGCGCGCCGCCGCCGCGCCTGCCGCAGATGCCGGCCTACCACCTGGTGCGGGCCGACGGCAGCGGCATCACGATGGTCAACATCGGCGTCGGCCCGGCCAACGCCAAGACCATCACCGACCACATCGCCGTGTTGCGCCCGCACGCCTGGGTGATGCTCGGCCACTGCGCCGGGTTGCGCAACACGCAGCACCTGGGTGATTACGTGCTGGCGCATGGCTACGTGCGTGAAGACCACGTGCTCGACGAAGAGCTGCCACTCTGGGTGCCGATTCCGGCACTCGCCGAAGTGCAGGTGGCGCTGGAATCGGCGGTCGAAGAAATCACCCAGCTCAGAGGCTACGAACTCAAGCGCATCATGCGCACCGGCACGGTAGCGAGCACCGACAACCGCAACTGGGAACTGCTGCCCTCGCAGCACGCGGCGAGCACGCCGGAGCGGCGTTTCAGCCAGAGCCGGGCGATCGCGCTCGACATGGAAAGCGCCACGATCGCGGCCAACGGCTTCCGCTTCCGCGTGCCCTACGGCACGCTGCTGTGCGTGAGCGACAAGCCTTTGCACGGCGAGATCAAGTTGCCCGGCATGGCCAACCACTTCTACCGCGAGCGGGTCGATCAGCACTTGCGCATCGGCATCCGCGCGATCGAGCTGTTGCGCGAGGCAGGTGTCGATCAATTGCACAGCCGCAAGCTGCGCAGCTTCGCCGAGGTCGCGTTCCAGTAACGCCGCCGAGAAAACCGCTCAACGCAGCGCGCAGAGCTGCCCCGGCTCGGGCCGGATGATTCCCCAGCGGATCACGCCGCGCTCGGGTGAGTCGGCGCGCAGCTTGGGGTGCGCCCAGGGCAGCATCCAGGTTCCGGTGAATTCGGCCCGAGCCATCAGCGCGTCGAGCGCCGGGTTGGGCACAGCGTGGCCGGCGCTGTCTTCGGTGGTGTCGTCGAGGATCAGCGCACCGCAGTTTCCAACTGCCTCATCTTTCACCCACGGTGACTTGAAGTGGTATCCGTCGATCAGCACGGCCAGCCGCTTCGGGCTGTTCGCGATGAGGTTGCCGCCGAGCCAGATGTCCGACACCACCAGGCGCAGCGGCGCGTCGGTGTGCGCGGCCCAGGTCTCTTGCGCCTTCAGCGCGAGCGCGGCACCGGGAAAGTTGGCTCGGGTGCGGCGCTCGAAGCGGTCGGCCAGCACGGTCTTGCTGAGCGTTTGCGCGACACACAGCACCACCTGCATGACGATCACCGCCTGCAGGCAACGCCTGAACATCGCCGGTGAGTCGGGGCGGCGCAGCAATGTCATCGCGAGCAGGCCGGTCAGCAGGAAAGCATTGGTGCCCCAGCGTGCCTGCAACGCTGTTTCGCTGAACAGGCCGATGCTCATCGTGATGACCAGCGGTGCGCACGCGGCCACCCAGACGAAGAGCCGGTCGCTTGGCGCCAGTGGCGACAGCCGGCCTTCCGCATGCGCCGCGGTTCGCCCGGGCAGCATCACGAGCAGCAGGCCAACGAAGAACGGCAGCAGCCGCATCAACTGCGTGAGCACGAACCCGGCCAGGCTTTGCAGCGTGGCGAGCACACCGGGCAGTTCCCGCGTGACCTCGTGCGCATAGCGGAACGGCTGGAAGTTGCTGGCACGCAGCCACAACAGGTGCGGCACCAAGACCAGCGTGAAGATGCCGATGGCCAGCAGCAGTCCGAGCAGCACGCGACGCGTGTGCAGGCTGCGGTCGAGCGCGAAGTAGACCAGCAAGCCGGCGAGCGGGAACAGCGCCACGTACTTGACGAGCATGGCCAGGCCGGCGAACAGGCCGGTCAGCGCCCACAGGTGCCAGGTCTGGCGCCGCGTGGCCCAATAGAACAGCAGTAGCGTCGCGGCCTGGAACGGCAGCAGCACGGTGTTGTGGTTGAAGCTGTCGCCGCCGATGTTGTGGTACGTGACGAGCGAGGTCAGCGCCATCGCGATCAGCGCGCGCGTGGGCGACATGAACTCGCAGCCGAGCCGCCAGGTGATCGCCAGCGCGATCACGATGCAGGTTTGCGTGGCAACGAAGGGCAGCAGCAGCGAAGGCCCGAAGAGCTGGATCAGCCCGTGCATGATCCACGAGGGCAGCGGCGGGTGTTTCCAGTAGCCGTTCTCCATCGAGAAGGACCAGACAAACTGCTCGGCGCTGTCGACCTCGGGGGCGCTGTAGTTCAGCCCGACCACCAGGCCCCACAGCAGCACCTGGCCGATGCACAGCAGCGCCACCAGCCAGCCGACGCGGCGCTGATCAATGGTCGGCGACAAGGCCGGCATCGATGTCTGGTTGATCAGGATGTGCCCGCGTGCGGTGAAGAACTGGCCCGGATTCTAAGAGCCGCCCCGGTACCGCCGGTGCCGAAAAGCCCGAAGATCCTTGGCGTTCAAACCCGCACGCGTCAATCTCGGTTGACGCAACATGCCCCTGCGCAACGCCAAGGCTTGGCCCGGTGGAGGCGGCGTCGCCGCAGGCCACTAAACGACCAGTTCACGCTCCACGTCTTGCAGTTTCCGGCGCGCCAGCGCGAGATTGGATTTGCTCTTGTCCAGCACGAAGTAGACGAACATGCCTTCCTTGCGGGAAATCGGGCGAATCAAGTGGTACTGCTTGGACAGCGTGATCAGGATGTCGTCGATCACGTCGTTCAGGCCCAGCTGGCGCATGGTCTTCAGCTTTGAACGGACGACCTCGGTGTTGCCGGCGGCGGCCACTTCCAGGTCGAGGCCCGAGCCGGCCGAGCCGAGCATCATGCCGCTCGTTGAATCAACGACAGCGCAGCACATGGCCCCGTCGACGGTCAGCAGTTCGTCCAGTGATTGTTTAACGTTGGCCATGGTTCATACCTTTTTTTGGTGGGTTGGAGTGGGTTCACGTTGAACCCTCGTCGGCGACCTCTTCGGCTGCTTGCGTCATGTGATGCAGTCAGCCATGCCGGATCGCCACGCAGGGCATGTTTTCAGGGTGGGCGGCCAAGCGTCAGGCCGCGGCACTGATCTTCTTTCCGAGATCTCGGACCATGGTTTGCCAGGCGCGCCAATTGACGCCCGCGTGCTTGCCATGAGCCACCAGCAACAGTTCGGGCTCTGCGCAGCAGGGCAGCAGAACGAGCGCGCCGGTGGCGTGGTACATCACCGCAACGTGGAGCGCGCCAAGATCTGCAAAGTGGGATTCCTGCCGTTTGTGCAGGCGCCAGTAGTCGACCGCCGCTTCCCACACCGGTTCGCTGGCACGGGCGCCGCTGCTGAGCTGCCAGATCATTCCTGTATCGGTATCAACAAGCGCGCAGCCGCTGATGCCGGGTTCGGCCGCCATTCGATCGAGTTCCGCCGCCACATCGGCGCGATTCATGCGACCACCATTTTTTGTTCGGCGCTTGCCAACGCATTCCAAACCCGCCCGAGCAGCATTGATGTGTCGGTGAGGACGACCACCACCAACGACACTCCGAGCATCTCGATGCAGCGCACCACCAGCCGGCCCTGGGTCGACTCTATGACGAGGCAGCGCGGTGTACCGATCCCCGTTTCCCGGCTGGCGGCGTCACCCAAGGCCGCGAAAGAACTGACCATCGCCGCCAGGCGCGCAGGCTCGATCACAACCCTCGCGGCGTGAGCGAGGTCGAACCCGTCGGACGTGGCGATCACGACGGCGCGTGCGCCATCAAGTTCTTCCAGCAGGTTGTTGGCGGTGCGCTGAGCGTGCGCGGTGACGGTCGGGTTCATAGGGGTCGGAGCATCGTTGTCATACCCGCGTCTCTGCCTGAGCGAGAACAGCCTCGACGAGCATCAAGACGTCGTCGCGTTCGCGCACGTCCACGGGCAAGACAGGGAAGGCATGTCCGCGCGACGCCATCAGATCGCAGAAATCGTCGATGGTCGGCAGCGGGCATTCGAGTGTGCGCCCGACGCCGATGACGCAGTTCATGTCGGGCAACTGATCGCGGTAGTACTCCACATAGGTCGCCAGATCGCCGAGAGGGTCGGGGCGCGAGTTGTCCACCAGGATCACCAGGCCGAGCGCATCTTTGGCGACGATGCGCCACATGAACTCGAACCGAATCTGCCCGGGCGTACCGAAGAGGCGGACCGCTTGCCCCCCGCCGAGATCGAACTGCCCGAAGTCGAGCCCCACCGTGGTTCTTTCCTTGGCGAGGGTTTGATCGGTGTTGCGCACGTCTGTGACGATCGGCGGCCGATCACTGAGCGCGGCAATCGCTGTCGTCTTGCCAGCGCCCGGAGTTCCCGTAAATACGATCTTGGCGTCATTCATGGCGCGGTGTTCAGTCCGAGTTTGCGGCGGATGGTTGCAAGAAGGCCCCGTTGCACCGGAGCCGCCCGGGCGGGGGTAGCCGCCGACGCCACGGGAACGTTCGAAGCCTTCGCCGACGCCCGCGCGTCGAGAATGCCCGCAGCGAGAAGAACTTCGAGAAAGGCCTCGCAGCGTTGCCGATCGACATTCGACAATTTCGACAATTCGTCGACGCCGACGTGTCGGGTCGAGAGGAAGCTGGCCAGACGCAGATGGTCACGGTTTGCCTGAATGAGCGCGGCCCCGGGCCAGCGACGCAGTTTGTAGCGATCGTCGGCACGGAGTGTTGCCGCCTGCGTTGCAGCGACAACCTTGCGCACGGGGAAGGAAACCTCCGGGAGCGGCGGCGTGCCTGCATAGGAGCGCTCGACCGCCAGGAGCGCATCGACCACGGCTTCATATTGCAGTGGCTTTGTCAGCGCCTCAGCTTCGGCGGGCTGGCCCGCCCCGGCGTCGAGAACTCGCCTGAATGCCACCGGGCTCTCAAGCATGCCAAACACCGTGGCCGGCTCCGCCTGACCATACATGAGCAGATGCACCTCACCCTCGAAGACAATCTTCCAGTCGAACTGCAGCCGTTCCTTGGCCACACGCAAGAAGACGGCCAGTTTGGCCAGGTCGGCATCGGCAAGTTGCTGAACGAGCAGATGGAGTTGCCGCCGGCCGCCGGATTCGTCGCCGCTGGGGCGCAACCGACGCTCCGTTGATTCGCTCTCCTGCGCAGCACGTGGGTCTGGTGGCATTTGTTGTTTTCGGCGCCGGTCAAGACACTGCGCGATACGGTCGTTGGATCAAGAGGGGGGGTGCTATCCACGTGTCTGCATGGCCGCGGCGCTCGCGAAGCAGCGCGCGACATTTCTCGCGGTCAGATGTCACTTGTTTGCGCTTGCTGACAAGCGGTGTTCGGTGCCGTGGCCCGTCGCGCTGAGTGACCCGAAGCTCGGTTCGCAGGGTGCGTGCACCAATTTTTCTCAGGCAGCAAGGAAAGATTGCCCACTTCCGCGCGATCCCGTAACCTCTTTGCCACCAGCAACCCCGGCGCGGGAGCAGCGCTATCAGAAGGGAAGACCATGTCCTCATCACCTTCGGCCCCGCACCCCGACGTGCAACTGCTGCGCAGCGTCGCCTTCGTGGGCCAGACCGGCGCAGGCAAGACGAGTCTTGTCGAAGCGCTGCTGTGCAAGGCCGGTGCCATCGGGGCGCCCGGCAGCCTGGAACGTGGCACGACCGTGTCCGACTTCGACCCGATGGAGCGCCGCGCCCAGCACTCGCTGAATTCGGCCGTGGTTCACCTCACGCACCACGACACGCGCATTCACCTGATCGACACACCGGGCTACGCCGACTTCGTCGGCCAGTCGATGACGGCACTCGAAGCGGTCGAGACGGCCGCCGTGGTGATCAATGCCAGCACCGGGATCGAGATGATGAGCGCCCGCATGATGGACTGGGCCTTGAAGCGGCGCCTGTGCCGTTTGGTCGTCGTCAACAAGATCGACGCGGCAGGGGTCGACCTGCCCGGCCTGGTGCAGCAGATTCAGGCCGCGTTCGGCAAGGAATGCCTGCCGCTGAACTTGCCTGCGGCGCGCGGCACGACAGTGGTCGATTGTTTTTTCAACCCCTCGGGCGAGGCCGACTTTTCCAGCGTGGAGGCGGCACACCGCGCGCTGGTGGAACAGGTAGTCGAGGTCGACCCCGACTTCGTCGAACGTTACCTCAACGACGGCGACGTCGACCCGCGCGAGCTGCATGCGCCGCTCGAAGAAGCGCTGCGCCAGGGCCACCTGATTCCGATCTGTTTTGTCTCGGCCCGAAACGGCGCCGGCGTGGCCGAGTTGCTCGACGTGATGGAAGCACTGCTGCCGAACCCGACCGAGGCCAACCCGCCGCAGTTTCTGAAGGGCGAAGGCGCGCAAGCGAAGCCCTTGCACGCCGTGCCCGACCCGGCGCAGCACGTGATCGCGCACGTGTTCAAGGTCACGGTGGACCCTTATGTCGGCAAGATGGGCGTGTTCCGAATCCACCAGGGCACGGTCACGCGCGACAGCCAGCTCTACATCGGCGACGGGCGCAAGCCGTTCAAGGTCGGCCACCTGTTCATGCTGCAGGGCAAGGAACACGTGGAAGTGTCGCGTGGCCTGCCGGGCGACATTTGCGCCGTGGCCAAGGTCGACGAGATGCACTTCGACGCGGTCTTGCACGACGCCGCCGAAGACGAGCACCTGCACCTGCTGCCGCTCGACTTCCCGGTGCCCGTGCACGGCCTGGCGATCGAGCCGAAGCGGCGTGGCGACGAGCAGCGCATGTGGGAGAACCTGCAGAAGCTCATCGACGAAGACCCTTGCCTGAAGGTCGAACACGTGATCGCGACCAACGAGACCGTGGTCTACGGGCTGGGCGAACTGCATCTGCGCACGCTGCTCGAACGCATGGCCGAGGTCTACAAGTGCGAGGTCAACACCCGCCCGCCGCGCATCGCCTACCGCGAGACGATCACCGCGAAGGCCGAAGGCCACCACCGCCACAAGAAACAAAGCGGCGGCGCCGGCCAGTTCGGCGAGGTGTTCCTGCGCATCGAGCCGCTGGCGCGTGGCGCGGGCTTCGAGTTCGTCGACCAGGTCAAGGGCGGCACCATTCCGGGCCAGTACATCCCGGCGGTCGAAAAAGGCATTCGCCAGGTGCTCGACAGCGGCGTGATCGCTGGCTACGCAGTGAAAGACGTGCGTGTGATCGTGTACGACGGCAAGTACCACTCGGTCGACTCGAAAGACATCGCCTTCGCCACCGCCGGCCGCAAGGCCTTCATCGATGCCATGAAAAAGGCCCAGCCGATCGTGCTGGAGCCGATCGTCAAGGTCGAGATCACGGCGCCGGAGCACAGCATGGGCGACATCACTGGCGACCTGTCGGCCAAGCGCGGGCAGGTGAACGGCACGCACGCGCACGCCGGCGGCGCCATCACGGTCAGCGGCCAGGTGCCGCTGTCAGAGCTCAACGGTTACCAGGCACGCCTGAACGGCATGACCGGCGGCGAGGGCCGCTACGCGCTTGAGTTGAGCCACTTCGAGGCCGTGCCCCCTTCGGTGCAGGCCGTGCTGGTGGGCCAGTTCAAGGCCCGCGACGACGACTGAATGCGCCGAAGCGCAATCGGCTCTCAAGCCAATGTGGCTTTGCCACTTTGATTGACCCTTGGGGGCGGGAATGTCGAAGACATTTCCTGGGGGTGCTCAAAGGCCTTCGCGCATCGGTCGTGTGGTGGCGAAACCGTCGGACAGCTCTGCCGGGCTGGTGGGACCACCGCCGCGGCGCAGCCGGTCGAGTTCGGCATAAGCGGCCAGCAGGCGCTCTTCGGCGCGCGCCGCGGCGGCGCGCGGTTCGGCCGCAGCCGCATCGAGCTGGCGCTTGAAGCCGGCACGCGTCTGCTCGAGATCAGCCTGGGCCCGCGACTGCGCGCCGCGCAGGCTGTCGACCACGCTGCTGTGCTGCTGGCGCAGCGCGTCGGCCGCACGCTTGACCTGCACCTTCAGGCGCCGTTTGGCCAGTTCGGTGGCACCCCAGAAACCGGCACCTGCGCCCAGCAGCAAGGCGGCAACGAGTGCCATCGACCATGTCTCTGTTGTCATGCCTTGTTCTCCTCAACCCGCACGGGCGACCCGATCAATCAGGAAGCAAGCAAGCGTACCGCGATGTCGGCAGACCGGCCACAGCCGTCAGAACTTCCTCGGCCTCTTGGCACACCTGTCGTGCAAACAACACACTCGGGGTGCGTGGGCGCTCCGGCGTGTGATGCAGGTCTCAAGCGATGCGGGGTTTCACGCAGGCGGCTGATTCCTTGGCTCGGGCGCGGGCCACTTCCACATCGGCGTCGAAGGCCAGGGCCACGCCCATGCGCCGCATCTTGAAGCTCTCGGGTTTGCCGAACAGGCGCAGGTCGCTGTTGGGCACGCGCAGCGCGGCGTCCACGCCGTCGAACACCAGGCCCTGGGCGTCGAGGCCGCCGTAAATCACCGCGCTCGCACCCGGGCTCTTCAGCGCGGTGTTCACCGGCAAGCCGAGGATGGCGCGCGCGTGCAGCTCGAACTCGTTTTGCCACTGCGTGATCAGCGTCACCATGCCGGTGTCGTGCGGGCGTGGCGAGACTTCGCTGAACCAGACCTGATCGCCCTTCACGAAGAGTTCGACGCCGAACAGCCCCAGCCCTTGGGGCCTGCCCTCCGGTGCCATGCCGAGGTTGTCGGTGACGGCCTTGGCAATTTCACGCGAGCGCTGCAGGGCTTTCGCCCGCATCGGGTGAGGTTGCCAGCTTTCGACGTAATCGCCTTGCACCTGCACGTGGCCGATCGGCTCGCAGAAGTGGGTCTCAACGGCACCATCGGCCCCAAGTGCGCGCACCGTGAGCTGGGTGATCTCGTAGTCGAAATCGATGAAGCCTTCGACGATCACGCGGCCTCGGCTGACACGGCCGCCCGCCATCGCGTATTCCCAAGCAGCCTTCACATCGGCCGGGCCGTCTAGTCTGCTCTGGCCCTTGCCAGAACTGCTCATCACCGGCTTGACGACGCAGGGGTAGCCGATCTTCGTGTCGATCGCGGCCTGCAGTTCTTCGAGCGAATCGGCGAAGACGTACGGGCTGGTCGGCAGTGCCAGCGTTTCGGCGGCGAGCCGGCGAATGCCTTCGCGGTCCATCGTCAGGCGCGCGGCGCGCGCGGTCGGGATCACACGCACGACACCGGCGGCTTCGAGTTCTTCGAGCATGCCGGTGGCGATGGCTTCGATCTCGGGCACCACCAGCATCGGTTGTTTTGACATCGAGACTTCGGCTTCGATCAGCGCCTTGAGTTGCTGCGGATCACTCATGGTGATGGTGCGGGCGTGGTGGGCCACCTGCTGGCCTGGCGCGTGCTCGTAGCGGTCGACCGCGATGGTCTCGACGCCGAGGCGCTGCAGTGCGATCAGCACCTCCTTGCCGAGTTCGCCGCTGCCGAGCAGCATCACGCGGGTGGCCTGGGGCGAAAACGGGGTTCCGAGCGTCGTCATGAAAGCGTCCTGGGGTGGTTGGCGAGGGAGTGACGCGATTTTCCACGGAAGGCCGGCCCGCCGATCAGGGCAGTGCTTTCAGCGCCTCGAGCAACCCCGGCAGCAGGCGCTGCTGCACAGCTTCGTTGCCGCCCTCGCGCACCATCACGTACAACACCTGCACGAAGGCCTGGGTGTTGTGCTTGCGTGCCAGCCCGGCCTGGGTCTTGAAGGCCTCGCTCCAGTTCGGCAGGGGCGAGGGCGACGCCAGCGTGGCGAGCCAGGCGCTCCAGTAGGCGCTGTCGTGCAAGCCACGCTGCGCAGCGTAGTAGACCGGGCGCGCCAGGCGCTCGCTCTCTCCGTAGACGTAGAAGTGCTCGCCGCCGGGTGCAATCTGCGCGCCAACCGCTGCGATGATGGCCTCGAGCGGCTCGCGCCCGAGCGCCGGGTTGAGCGCGAGTTGCAGCAGCAGGTCGGCGCCGTGCGCCACGCCGTGACGCCAGCCTTGCACGGCGTCGAAACCGCGGTAGTCGCGGATATCGCTCTCATACGCCACGGCAGCGCGCAGCAATGCGTCACGCGCCGGCGGGTCGAGGAAGGCTTTGAGCCGGTCGACGCGGGCGATTTCGGCCAGCGTCAGGGCGGCGAACGGGCGGCTGAACCCGTTCGGGTCGTCGGCAGTCAGGCGGCGTTGCATCTCGATGCGCAACGATTCGAGCTTTGCTGTGGGCAGCGCGCCGGCACGCATCCACGCGGCGAGCGCCTCGAAAGCCACGGCGTCGCGCAACTGCGGGCGCGGGTCGGCCAGGCAGTCGGCGAGTGCGCCCGCCAGCGCGTTGCGCGCCGCCGGGTCGGCTAGTTCGAATTTGGCGGCGCGCAAGCGCTCGAGCGCGGCTTCGTCCCAGCCCGGCGGCGGGCAGGCCGCTCGCAGCGGCAACGCAAAACCGAGCAGCAGCGCGCCGGCCAGAGACACGAGCAAATTCGCCTTCATCGACCACCTCTTGTGCACGAGACCTCGATTGGACCCGGCTTGCCACACCCTGCGCAATCACGACCCGCCCGGGGGCGGCTTCCCTGCTCAACGACGCTTTATCATCTGCAACATGAACCCCGGCCCCCGCGATGTCGCGCAGATTCGCCACGACAACGCCCTGCTCCTGTTCGACGAGTTCGTTCAGTCCACCGTCAAACACCCCGATGCCGCCACCTTGCGTGGCCTGGAAGGCCGCTTCGCCGAGCGGCTGCAGATCCAGCCAAGCTACTGGAGCCAGATCAAGGGTCGCTCGCGCCAGATCGGCGAGCGGCTGGCGCGGCAGTTCGAGCAGCTTTGCCACAAGCCCTCGGGCTGGATGGACGAGCCGCAGCGCACGCCGACCCGCAGCGCCACGGCCAGCGCGTTCGCCGCCGCCCCGCCACCGCCGCGCGACGATGATGACCGGCTGTGCACCGTGCCGCAGGACGACGATGAACGCTTCATCGTCGGCCTGGTGCTGACCTATTACCGCCGCCACCCGCAACGCGCCCGCGGGCGGCTGCTCGACCTGCTCGGCGAAGTGCTGACACCTGCACCCGCCGCGCCACCCCGGCCCGGCGCCAAGGCCCCGTCCGCCGCCGACGACAGTGACCTGTGGCGCAAGACCCAGGCCGCGATCGCGCCGCTGAAGAAAAAGCGCTGAGCGCGGCCCTTGCCTGCGGCCACCCCCTAGAACAAAGTGATCAAGACCCCTTGCGCAAGATAATCATTCGTTTATCATCTGCGCAAGTCGGGGCCAGAGCCTTCCGCCGCGACGACACCCCGCCCCACCCACTTCCGAAAAGTCTCATGACCCTCATCAGCACATCGATCCGAACACTGGCTCCCCGCCTCGCGGCGCGTGCAGTGTTGTCGATGAATCTGCCGTTCAAGGTCATGGGTGCTCGCGCAGCACCGCCGGGTTCGCCGCCACGCTGAACCGTCGCACGCGACGTTTCAGTCGCCGCACGGCCCGGGCTGCATCTGCACCCCGGGCCGTTTGTTTTTTTGCTGCCTCTTTTTGCCATGTCACTTTTCGCCGACCCCAGGAGAAGCCTCATGAAGATCACCGTCGCCGCCCACAAGCCGCGCAACCCGATCGTTGCGCACGCCCAGTTTCGCCGCGCAGGCAGCCACCGCCCCGGCGGCGGCGCGTCGCGCCAGCAAGCGTCTCGATTGCTGCAACGCGAACTGGAACGACTGAAACACAGCCCATGAATGCAGCGCGGCCGACCCGCGCAGCCCCCGATGAAGGACACCGTCATGTCGAGCTTGAAAGATCTGCGCTGGAGCCCCCTGGCGCCCCAGCATCCCCAAGGCGAAGCGGCACGCCGCCTCGCAGCTTTGGTCCTGCGCCGCGCCAGCGCGGTGTTGGCCCGCCTCTCGCGCCGCCTGGCGCGCCCAGCGGTTCAGGTGAAGCAGCTTGAACCGCAGCTGGAGTTCTATGCCGAAGCCGGCGCACCCGAAGGGGCCTTGTACCTCGACGGCAAGCTGGTAGGCTGGGTCTCCGGCGTCACCCGGCTGTGAAGCCTGACGCGGTGCACCGGCACGCAAGCCGGTGCACCGCCCCTTTTCCCCGATGCCTCAGCGCATCGCCAGCGCCGACTTGCGCCGCGGCGAAGGAAAGAGGCGGTCGATCTCCGTGATGTCGCCCGGTGCCAGCACACACTCGCTGGCCGCAAAGTTCTCGCGCAAGTGCGCTTCGCGCATCGCCTTTGGAATCACCATCACCCCCGGCTCGGCCATCAGCCGCGCGAGCGCGAGCTGCGACGCGCTGGCGCCGACCCGCTCGCCAACTCGCGCCAGGCCCCGGTCGTGTGCCAACACGCCCTGATCGACCGGGCTGTAGGCCATCAGCGGCATGGCCTGTTCGCGCTGCCACGGCAGCAGGTCGAACTCGGGGCCGCGCTCACTCAGCGAGTAGTACACCTGGTTGCTCGCGCAACCCTCGCCGCCCGGTGTGGCCACGAGCGACTGCATTGCATCGACATCGAAGTTGCTGACGCCCCAATGGCGGATGTGCCCGGCCGCCTGAAGCGCTTCGAAACTCGCAATGGTCTGCATCAGCGGGTGCGCGCCAGGCCAGTGCAGCAGGTACAGGTCGATGTGGCCCAGCGCCAGCCGCTTCAGGCTGCGCTCGCAGGCCGCCACCGTGCCGGAACGGCTGGCGTTGTGCGGGTAGACCTTGCTGACGACGAACAGCTCTTCGCGCCGCACGGCGCTTGCCCGCACGGCTTCGCCGAGTGCCTGGCCCAGAAGCAGTTCGGCGCGGCCTTCGCCATACATTTCGGCCGTGTCGAACACGCGGTAGCCGATCTCGACCGCGAGCCGGATCGCCGCCACCTCGGCGCTGCGGCTGCTGGCCGATTCGCCCATGCGCCAGGTGCCCAGGCCGATCGAAGGCAGTGTTTCCCCTTGGGGCAGGCGGATGGTGTTCATGGGCGCAGTTGCAAACGTGATACTTCATCGTAGGCCAAACCAACCCCTGGAGCGAAGTGATGAGCAAGCGTTTTGTCGTCGAACGAAGCAAGCTGCAACAGGCGCGCTGGGTGAACACCCCGGCCGCCGCGCTCGCCGATGGCGAAGTGCGAATGAAGATCGACTCGTTCGCACTCACCTCGAACAACATCACCTACGCCGCGTTCGGCGACGCGATGAACTACTGGGGCTTCTACCCAACCGGTGAGCCGAGCACCGGCTGCATTCCGGTCTGGGGCTTCGCCAACGTCGCCGAATCACGCTGTGCCGGTGTCGAACCTGGCGAGCGCTTCTATGGTTACTGGCCGATCGGCGACGAAGCCGTGTTGCAGCCGGTGCGGGTGAATGAAGGCGGATTTTCCGACGGCGCGGCGCATCGGCGCGAACTGCACGCCGTCTACAACCAGTACCTGCGCTGCAGCGCCGACCCGGGCTACGACGCCAGCCACGAAGCCGAGCAGGCGCTGCTGCGCCCGCTGTTCATCACCTCGTTTTTGATCGACGACTTTCTCGCCGACAACCAGTTCTTCGGCGCGCGCACCGTGGTGCTTTCCAGCGCGTCGAGCAAAACCGCCTACGGCACGGCGCATTGCCTGGCGCAACGGCGCGGCTCGGCCGAGGCGGTGAAGGTGATCGGCCTCACATCGGCGGCCAACCTCGCCTTTACACAGTCGCTCGGCTGCTATGACGAAGTGCTGACCTACGACGCGGTGCAGTCCGGCCTGGCACCGTTGCCCAGCGTCTACGTCGACTTCAGCGGCAGCGTGGCGGTGCGCGCCGACGTGCACGCGCACCTCGCTGAGAAGCTCGCCTACAGTTGCTCGGTGGGCGGCACACACTGGGAAGAACTGGGCAGCGGCAAAGGCCTGCCTGGCCCGCGGCCAGTGCTGTTCTTCGCGCCGGCGCAGGTCAAGAAGCGGGTGGCCGACTGGGGCGGCGCCGGCCTGCAGCAGCGTTTGGCCGCGGCCTGGGCGGCCTTCATGAAACCGGTGACCGACGCGCGGCAGCCCTGGTTGCAGGTGGTGCGGGGCCAGGGCGAAGCCGCGGTCGAGGCCTGCTACGCCGCGCTGCTGGGCGGGCGGGTGAAACCGCAAGAAGGCCACATCCTGTCGCTGTAGCGGCCCGGCCGATTCAAGCCAGGCCTCACGGCGGCCGATAAGCAGGAACGATCCCCGACTACCCGCCACAATGTCAAGCGACCCGCCACCACCGAGCCCCGCACTGACGCAGCCGCTGCGCGACCTGGCGGCCTGGACGTCGCACTTTCGCGCGGCCGAGATCCCGGTGCTGGCGCACACGTCCGAAGCGCTCGAAGGCTTGCGCGTCAACGAAGACGATGTCGACGCCAACAGCATCGGCGAAATGATCTCGGGCGACCCGCTGATGACGCTGAAGGTGCTGGCGTATTCGTCGGCACGGCGCGGCAGCCGCGTCGTGACCGACACCGAAACCGTGACCGCCGCGCTGGTGATGATGGGCATCTCGCCCTTCTTCGGCAGCTTCGGCCTGCAGCCCACGGTGGAAGACCGCCTGCGCGACCAACCCGAAGCGCTGGCCGGCCTGAATCAGACCCTGCAGCGCGCCCACCGCAGCGCCAACTTCGCACTCGGCTTTGCAGTGCACCGCATGGACCACGACTCAGCCGTGATCCACGCCGCGGCCCTGCTGCACGACTTCGCCGAGATGCTGCTCTGGTGCCATGCCCCGGCGCTGGCGCTGCGCATCCAGCAGGCGCAGCGTGCCGACCCGACGCTGCGTTCCAGCGCGGCGCAGCTCGCGGTGCTGAACATCGACCTGACCGACCTGCAGCAATCGCTGATGAAAGCCTGGCGCCTGCCCGAACTGCTGATCCGCATCAGCGATGACCGCCAGGCCGAGCACCCGAGCGTGCGCAGCGTGGCGCTCGCGGTGCGGCTCGCGCGGCACACGGCGCAAGGCTGGGACAACGCCGCGCTGCCCGACGACGTGAAAGACATCTCGCAGTTGCTGAACCTGTCGCAAGCTGCCACGCTGCAATTCGTGCGGGAGATTTGAGCCAGCGCAAGCTTTGGCGCCCGGCCGCGCTGCCCTTGCGTAGCGCAAGCGGTTAGATTCGGCCATGAACACGACCCGTCACTGGAGCCTGGGCGCCAAGCTCGCTCTCGTCGGCACGCCGTTCCTGTTGATGGCGATGGGGCTGATCGCGGCGTTGGTGTCGATGTCGTGGCAGCTCGATGGTGGCGCAGCGGCCGTCAACGAAGCCGGGCGCATGCGCATGCAGTCGTATCGCATGGTGCTGTCGGTCAGCACCGGAGACACGCAGGCGCGGCCGCAGCAACTGGCCGAGTTCGAGCGCAGCTTGCAACTGCTGCGCAACGGCGACCCCGAGCGGCCGCTGTTTGTGCCCTGGGACGACACCGTGCGCCAGCGCTTCGCGACAGTCGAGCACGACTGGGCCCGTTTCCGCAGCCGTTTTTCGACTTCGCCGCTGCCTCCCGACGCACCCAGCCTGAGCACCGATGCGGCCACGTTCACATCTCACATCGACACCTTCGCGGCGAGCATCGAAGCGCACCTGGCGCGCTCGACCTCGCTGATGCACCTGATGCAGGTCGCCATGCTGGCGCTGGCCGTGGTGGGTGCAGCGGTGCTGGTCTACACCGGCTACTCGTTCGTGCTGGAACCGATGGGCTTGCTCAAGCAGGCGACACGGCGCATTCAAGGCGGCGACTTGAGCGCGCGCGTCGAGCGCGGCAGCACCGACGAGTTCGACACGCTCGCCGCCGGCTTCAACGGCATGGCCGAACAGCTCCAGTCGATGTACCGAAGCCTGGAGAGCCGGGTGCAGGAAAAGACCGCGCAGCTCGACGAAAAGCGCGAGCGGCTGGAAAGCCTCTACGAAGTGACCACGCTGGTCGCGCAGGCAACCACGCTCGACACGCTGGCGCCGGGTTTCACCAAAAGCATTGCGCGCATCGCGCGGGCTGATGGCGTGGCGCTGCGCTGGTCCGACGAGACCAACCGGCGCTACCTGATGCTGGCCTCGCACGGCCTGCCGCAGGCGATGCTCGACGCCGAACATTGCCTGAACGCCGGCGATTGCCACTGCGGCTCGCCGTCCGCGCCACCGGGCGCGCGCGTGATCCCGATCCGCACGATGCAGCCGGCCCGCATGCAGCACTGCGCGCAGGCTGGTTTCGAGACCGTGGTGTCGGTGCCGATCCGATCGCACGAGCGCCTGATGGGGGAGGTCGACCTGTTCTTTCACGCTCAGATCGAGGTCTCCGACGCCGAACGCTCGCTGTTCGAAGCGCTCACCGCCCACCTCGCCGGGGCGATGGAAAACCTGCGCCTCAACGCGCTCGACCTCGAAGCCGCGGTCTCGCAGGAGCGCAGCTTCCTGGCGCGCGAGCTGCACGACTCGATCGCACAGTCGCTCGCGTTCCTGAAGATCCAGGTCCAGCTGATGCGCGACGCTCTGGCCAGCGGCGACGCGCAGCAGGTGCAGCACGTGCTCGGCGAGATCGACCTGGGCGTGCGCGAGAGTTACGGCGACGTGCGCGAGTTGCTGATGCACTTCCGCACCCGCGCCAACGCCGAAGACATCGAACCGGCGTTGCTGACCACGCTGCGCAAGTTCGAACACCAGACCGGCATGAAGGCCACGCTGCAGATGGGCGGCCAAGGCTTGCCGCTGGCGCCCGACCTGCAGGTGCAGGTGTTGCACATCGTGCAGGAAGCATTGTCGAACGTGCGCAAACACGCACGCGCCGGGCGGGTGTGGCTCGACGTGCAGCAGCAGCCGCAGTGGCGCCTGGAAGTGCGCGACGACGGCCTCGGTTTTTCGACCGAAGGCGGGGCCCACGACGAGACCCATGTCGGCCTGCGCATCATGGCCGAGCGGGCCGAGCGCCTGGGCGCGCGGCTCGAGGTGCTTTCCACGCAGGGGCGCGGCACCTCGGTCGTACTGACCTTGCCGCTGCCTTCGAGCCACGCGCCGGTGCCGCTGCGGCAGGCCGCCTGACGCAGCCCGCGCGATGACCCCGGGCACGTCGAACATCCGCATCCTGGTCGTCGACGACCACACGCTGTTCCGGCGCGGCCTGACGGCCTTGCTGCAGCGCGACCCGCAGTTCGAGATCGTCGGCGACGCGGGCGACGCCGGCGAAGCGCTGCGCCGCGCCGAGGCCTTGCAACCCGACCTGATCCTGCTCGACAACCACCTGCCCGGCGTCAAAGGCGTTGACGCCCTGCCAGCGCTGCTGGAGGCCGCACCCGGCGCGCGAGTGCTGATGCTGACCGTCAGCGAAGACGAACAAGACCTGGCCGCCGCGCTGCGTGGTGGCGCCTGCGGTTACCTGCTCAAGACGATCGAGGGCGACGCCTTGTCGGTGGCGATCCGGCGTGCGATGCGCGGCGAAAGCGTGATCGCCGAAGAGATGACCGGCAAGCTGGTGGCGGCCTACCGCGGTGCAGCGGGGCCGCAGAGTGCACCCGCCCCGGCCGCGGCGTCGCGGTTCGACATGCTGTCACCGCGCGAGCACGAGATCTTGCGCGGCATCGCGCTCGGCCAGGGCAACAAGGAGATAGCGCGCTCGCTCGGCATCGCCGAGACCACCGTCAAGATCCATGTACAGCACGTGTTGCGCAAGCTCGCTGTGAGTTCCCGGGTGCAGGCCGCGGTGCTGGCCACGGAGCGCGGCCTGGTCGGAGAGTGAGAGGCCCCGCTGGGGCAGATACCGGCGCAGAATGAGTGCCCGCCCTTTCGCAGCCACCTGCCATGCCCCGCGAAGCGCCCGAATCGCCCACCGAACCGACCACCACCACGGTGGTGTGCATCGAAGACCATCCGGTGAGCATGGCCCTGGTCGAAGCCCTGCTGTCGGCGTACCCGCGCGTCAGGCTGCTGAAGGCCTTCAACGGGCGCGACGGGGTGCGGCTCGTCCAGTCCGAACGGCCAGACCTGGTGCTGCTCGACATGATGCTGCCCGACATCAGCGGGCTCGAAGTCGTGCGCGAGCTCAGCGAGCTGATCGCCCAACGCAGCCTGCGGGTCGTGCTGCTCACTGGCGATTCGTTTTCGATCGACGTCGTCAAGGCGATGAGCCTGGGGGCGCACGAGTACTGGCCCAAGCCGCTGACCCGCGCTCGGGTGACCGCCGGATTGCGGCGCGTGCTCGGTGACGGGCTCGATGCTCCAGAGTTGCCGTAGTGCAGTGTTTCGCACTGTGTGGAACATAAAACCGCGTCTTTGGCCGCCTGGCGTCGTTGCAAATCCTCGCGATGCCACTTGGCATCACTGCGGTTTGCGCCTAGCCAGACGACCAAATCCATCGGTTTTCTTAAGTTCCACACAGCACGAAACACTGCACTAGTCCGCGCCGCCGGCCCTTGATCTGACGCAAGCCTGCGCGCCTTCGGGCGCAACCTAGTTCTTCGGGACGATGGGCTCTGCGCGCCGCATTGTCCTTGTGCCGCCGCGCGGCCCTCCTCCCGCAGGATGCCGCCGAACCCAGCCGATTCCTACAGTCTGCTCATGGGCAACGAGCAGGTGTCGTCATGAGCAAGAAAAGCCAGGCGCTGGCGGTGCTGCTGGTCAGCACGCTGGCCTTCACCGTGTGTTTCATGGTGTGGATGATGTTCGGCGTGATCGGCATCCCGATCAAGAAGACGCTGGGCCTGAACGCCACCGAATTCGGCCTGCTCACCGCGATGCCGGTGCTCACCGGCTCGCTGATCCGCGTGCCGCTCGGCATCTGGACCGACAAGTACGGTGGCCGCATCGTGATGACGCTGCTGATGGCGCTGACCGTGCCGGCCATCTGGCTGATGGCCTACGCCACGGCCTACTGGCACTTTCTGGTGATCGGCCTCTTCGTCGGGCTGGCCGGCGGTTCGTTCTCGGTCGGCACGCCGTACGTGGCGCGCTGGTTCCCGAAGAACCGCCAGGGCTTCGCGATGGGTGTGTACGGTGCCGGCAACTCGGGCGCGGCGGTCAACAAGTTCGTGGCCCCGGCCCTCGTGGTCGCGTTCGGCTGGGCCATGGTGCCGCAGGTCTACGCCGCGGTGATGCTGGGCACCGTGGTGCTGTTCTGGATGTTCAGCGCCAGCGACCCGGCGCACCTGGTGCCGAGCAACACGAAGTTCAGCGATCAGCTGCGCGCGCTCAAAGACCCGAAGGTCATCAAGTACTGCCAGTACTACTCGATCGTGTTCGGCGGCTACGTGGCCTTGAGCCTGTGGATGGTGCAGTACTACATCGGCGAGTTCGGCCTCGAGATCCGCTCGGCGGCCTTGCTCGCCGCGTGCTTCTCGCTGCCCGGCGGCGTGTTGCGCGCGGTCGGCGGCTGGCTCTCCGACAAGTACGGCGCCCACTCGGTGACCTGGTGGGTGTTGTGGGTCAGCTGGATCTGCCTCTTCCTGCTGAGCTACCCGCAGACCGACTTCACGGTGTTGACTGTCGACGGCCCGAAGGCCTTTCACCTCGGCCTGAACATCTATGCGTTCACCGGCCTGATGTTCCTGCTCGGCATCGCGTTCGCATTCGGCAAGGCCTCGGTGTTCAAGTACATCGCCGACGACTACCCCGAGAACATCGGCACGATCAGCGGCATCGTCGGCCTGGCCGGCGGCCTGGGCGGCTTCGTGCTGCCGATCATGTTCGGCGTGTTGATGGACATCACCGGCATCCGCTCCAGCGCTTTCATGTTGATGTACGGCGTGGTCTGGGTGTCGCTGATCTGGATGTACTGGACCGAAGTGCGCCGCACCGAGGTCATGGGCGAACACGCCAGGGGCTTCAGCCTGACGGGCTGACTGGCCGCCGCTTTTTTTTCAAGGACCTTCATGAACACGACCACCCAGGCCGGCGCCGCCGTGCCTTCAAACGGCAGCGGCAGCGACATCGCCGACTGGCGCCCCGAAGACGACAACTTCTGGGAATCGACCGGCAAAAAAATTGCCCACCGCAACCTGTGGCTCTCGGTGCCTGCGTTGCTGTGCGGCTTCGCGGTCTGGGGCATGTGGGGAATCATCACGGTGCAGATGCTGAACCTGGGCTTCCCGTTCACCCAGGCCGAGCTGTTCACACTGACGGCGATCGCAGGCATCGCCGGTGCGACGATGCGCATACCGGCCTCGTTCCTGATCCGACTGGCGGGCGGGCGCAACACCATCTTTCTCACCACCGCGATGCTGCTCGCGCCGGCCATCGGCACCGGCATCGTGCTGCAACACAAGGACTGGCCGCTCTGGGCGTTCCAGCTGATGGCGTTGTGGTGCGGTGTCGGCGGCGGCAACTTTGCGTCGTCGATGTCCAACATCAGCGGCTTCTTCCCGAAGCGGCTGCAGGGCACCGGCCTGGGCTTGAACGCGGGCCTGGGCAACTTCGGCGTGACGACGATGCAGATCGTCGTCCCCTTGGTCATGACGGTCGGCATCTTCGGTGCCTGGGGCGGCCCACCGGCCACCTTGCTGAAGGAAAGCGGCTGGATCTTCGGCAAGATCGTCGCCGGCACGCCGACCTGGGTTCAAAACGCCGGCTTTGCCTGGGTGCTGTCGCTGGTGCCGCTGTCGATCCTGTGCTGGTTCGGCATGAACAACCTGAAGACGATCTCGCCCGCCACCGGCACCCCGCTCGTCGCGTTCTCGAAGATCACCTACCTCTACACGCTGGCCTTCGTGCCGTCGATCTTCATGCTCTGGCTGTACCTGCCGGCGCCCACCGGGCTGGGGCTGCTCAACGTGTGGGTGGCGATTCCGCTGGACATCATGCTCATGCTCCTGGTGATGAAGCTCGCCGCGTTCGGTGCGATGAAGGAGGGTGTGACCAAGCAGTTCCAGATCTTCAAGAACAAGCACACCTGGTCCATGACGACGCTGTACATCGTCACCTTCGGCTCGTTCATCGGATTTTCGATGGCGCTGCCGCTGTCGATGAAGGTCATCTTCGACATCAGCCACGTGCCCGACGCGAATGGCGTGATGACGCACACGCGGGCCAACCCGAACGCGCTGCCGGTGCTCGCCTATGCCTGGATCGGCCCCTTCGTCGGCGCGGCAACGCGCCCGCTGGGCGGCTGGATCTCCGACAAGTTCGGGGGTTCGATCGTCACGCAATGGGTGTGCGTGGTGATGGCGCTGGCCGCGGTGGCTGTCGGCTACGTGATGATGCTGGCCTACCAGTCGGCGACGCCCGAGCAGTACTTCTTCATCTTCCTCGGGCTGTTCATGCTGTTGTTCGCCGCCAGCGGCGTTGGCAACGGCTCGACCTTCCGCAGCATCGGCTACATCTTCGACAGCCAACAGGCCGGCCCGGTACTCGGTTGGACCTCGGCCGTGGCCGCCTACGGTGCGTTCGCCGCGCCGGTGGTGATCGGTGAGCAGATCAAGGCCGGTACGCCGCAATACGCCATGTACGGCTTTGCCATCTTCTATGCCGTCTGCCTAGTGCTGAACTGGTGGTTCTACCTGCGCAAGAACGCGTACGTGAAGAACCCTTGATTTGCCCATCGACGCGCGCCCGCCCGAAGCCTTTCCGGAGCTGAATCCATGAGCCACTTTCTCGACCGCCTGAGCTATTTCTCGCAACCCCGCGAAGCCTTTTCCGGCGACCACGGCGTGACCACCGGCGAAGACCGCACCTGGGAAGACGCCTACCGCAACCGCTGGGCCCACGACAAGATCGTGCGCTCGACCCACGGCGTCAACTGCACCGGCTCGTGCTCGTGGAAGATCTACGTCAAGGGCGGCATCGTCACCTGGGAGACGCAGCAGACCGACTACCCGCGCACCCGCTGGGACATGCCCAACCACGAGCCGCGCGGCTGCGCGCGGGGCGCCAGCTACAGCTGGTATCTGTACAGCGCGAACCGGGTCAAGTACCCGATGGTGCGCGGCCGCCTGCTCAAGCGCTGGCGCGAGGCGCGGCTGGCGCACGACCCGGTGGCTGCCTGGGCGTCGATCGTCGAAGACGACGCAGCGCGGCGCGACTACCAGCAGGTGCGTGGACTCGGCGGCTTCGTGCGTTCGGGCTGGGACGAAGTGAACGAGATCGTGGCCGCAGCCAACGTCTACACGATCAAGAAGCACGGGCCCGACCGCGTCATCGGCTTCTCGCCGATCCCTGCCATGAGCATGGTCAGCTACGCCGCGGGCTCGCGCTACCTGAGCCTGATCGGCGGCGTGTGCATGAGCTTCTACGACTGGTACTGCGACCTGCCGCCGGCCAGCCCGCAGGTGTGGGGTGAACAGACCGACGTGCCGGAATCGGCCGACTGGTTCAACTCGGCCTTCATCATCGCGTGGGGCTCCAACGTGCCGCAGACACGCACCCCCGACGCGCACTTCTTCACCGAGGTGCGCTACAAGGGCACGAAGACGGTGGCGGTGACGCCCGACTATTCCGAGGTGGCCAAGCTCGCCGACATCTGGATGAACCCGAAACAGGGCACCGATGCGGCGGTGGCGATGGCCATGGGCCACGTGATCCTGAAGGAGTTTTACTTCCCCGACAGCGGCGAGCGCAGTGCGTATTTCGACGACTACGTGCGCCGCTACACCGACATGCCGATGCTCGTGATGCTGAAGGAGCACACGCTGCCGAGCGGTGAAGTCATCACCGTGCCCGACCGCTACGTGCGTGCCTCCGACTTCAACGGCAAGCTGGGCCAGGCCAACAACCCGGAATGGAAAACCGTCGCCTTCGACGAGACCGGCAAAGTCGTGCTGCCGCACGGTGCGATCGGCTTCCGCTGGGGCCCCGACGGCCGCGCCGACGAGGGCCAGTGGAACCTCGAAGCCAAGGAAGCGCGCCACGGCAACGCCGTCAAGCTGCAGCTGTCGGCACTCGAAGGCGCTTACCCGAGCGCCGAGACGGCGAAGGTCGGCTTCCCGTATTTCGGCGGCATCGTCAGCGAGAACTTTCCGAACAACGCGCTAGTGGGCGCCAACACCGACGTTCTGGTGCGCACCGTGCCCGTGCGGCGCATCGCGCTCGGCAAGGCCGGCGACAAGCGCGAAGCGCTGATCGCCACCGTGTTCGACCTGCAGGTGGCGAACTACGGCATCGCGCGTGGCTTGGCCGGCGAGCTCGCGGCCAGCAGCTTCGACGACGACACGCCCTACACCCCGGCGTGGCAAGAGCGCATCACCGGCACACCGCGCGCGCAGCTCATCAGCGTGGCGCGCCAGTTCGCCGAGACAGCGCACAAGACCGAAGGCCGGTCGATGGTGATCATCGGCGCGGCGATGAACCACTGGTACCACAGCGACATGAACTACCGCGGTGTCATCAACATGCTGATGATGTGCGGCTGCATCGGCAAGAGCGGCGGCGGCTGGGCGCACTACGTGGGCCAGGAAAAGCTGCGCCCGCAAACCGGCTGGACCGCGCTCGCGTTCGCGCTCGACTGGATCCGCCCGCCGCGCCAGATGAACAGCACCAGCTTCTTCTACGCCCACACCGACCAGTGGCGCTACGAGAAGCTGGGCATGGACGAAGTGATCTCGCCGCTGGCCGACAAGAAGTTGTACGGCGGCAGCATGATCGACTACAACGTGCGCGCCGAGCGCATGGGCTGGCTGCCTTCGGCGCCGCAACTCCAGACCAACCCGCTGCAGGTGGTTCGTGATGCGCAGGCGGCCGGCATGGAGCCGAAAGACTACGCCGTCAAGGGCTTGCAGAGCGGCTCGCTCAAGATGAGCTGCACCGACCCCGATCACCCCGACAACTGGCCACGCAACATGTTCGTGTGGCGCTCCAACATCCTCGGCTCCAGCGGCAAAGGGCACGAGTACTTCCTGAAGCACCTGCTCGGCACGAGCAACGGCGTGCAGGGCAAAGACCTCGGCGAGGAAGTAGACCCCCAATCCCCCCAAGGGGGCACGCCCGGCTTGGGGCGGCCCGGCGCCGGGCGGGAAGCGAAGCCGACCGAAGTCGTCTGGCACGACAAGGCGCCCGAAGGCAAGCTCGACCTGCTGGTGACGCTCGACTTCCGCATGAGCACGACCTGCCTGTATTCCGACATCGTCTTGCCCACCGCCACCTGGTACGAGAAGAACGACCTCAACACCAGCGACATGCACCCGTTCATCCACCCGCTCTCGACCGCGGTCGACCCGGCCTGGCAGGCGCGCAGCGACTGGGACATCTACAAAGGCTTCGCGAAGAAGTTCAGCGAGGTCTGTGTTGGCCACCTGGGTGTGGAACGCGAGCTGGTGTTGATGCCGCTGATGCACGATTCGCCGAGCGAGCTGGCCCAGCCCTTCGACGTGAAGGACTGGAAGCGTGGCGAGTGCGAGCTGATTCCCGGCAAGACCGCACCGAACCTGGTGGTGGTCGAGCGTGACTACCCGAACGTGTTCAAACGATTCACCGCCCTCGGGCCGCTGATGAACAAGGTGGGCAACGGCGGCAAGGGCATTGCCTGGAACACGCAGACCGAAGTGAAACAGCTCGGCGAACTGAGCGGGCTCGTCACCGCCGAAGGTGTGACCTGCGGCATGCCGAAGATCGAGACCGACATCGACGCCTGCGAAGTGGTGCTGATGCTCGCCCCCGAGACCAACGGCCACGTGGCCGTGAAGGCCTGGCAGGCGCTGGGCAAACAGACCGGGCTCGACCACACCCACCTGGCGATCCACCGCGAAGACGAGAAGATCCGTTTTCGCGACATTCAGGCGCAGCCGCGCAAGATCATTTCGTCGCCCACGTGGAGCGGCATCGAAAGCGAGACCGTCTCGTACAACGCCGGCTACACCAACGTGCACGAGATGATTCCGTGGCGCACGCTCACCGGCCGCCAGCAGTTCTACATGGACCACCCGTGGATGATCGCGTTCGGTGAAGGCTTCACGAGCTACCGCCCGCCGGTCGACCTGAAGACGACCTCGGGCATCCAGGGCGTCAAGCCGAACGGCAACCCCGAGATCGCGCTGAACTTCATCACGCCGCACCAGAAGTGGGGCATCCACAGCACCTACACCGACAACCTGCTGATGCTCACCTTGAGCCGAGGCGGGCCGTGCGTGTGGTTGAGCGAAGACGATGCAAAGAGCGTGGGCATCGTCGACAACGACTGGATCGAACTCTTCAACCTGAACGGCGCGATCGCGGCCCGTGCGGTGGTGAGCCAGCGTGTCAAACCCGGCATGGTGATGATGTACCACGCGCAGGAAAAGATCGTGAACACGCCGGGTTCCGAAATCACCGGCGCACGCGGCGGCATCCACAACTCGGTGACGCGCATCGTGCTCAAGCCGACCCACATGATCGGCGGCTACGCGCAGTTCAGCTACGGCTTCAACTACTACGGAACCGTCGGCACCAACCGCGATGAGTTCGTGGTGGTGCGCAAGATGAACAAGGTCGACTGGCTCGACACGCCGGTCGCCAATGAACTGATCGAGCCCGTGCAGGCCCAAGGAGAAGTGGCATGAAGATCCGCGCCCAAATCGGCATGGTGCTGAACCTCGACAAGTGCATCGGCTGTCACACCTGCTCGGTGACCTGCAAGAACGTCTGGACCAGCCGGCCCGGCATGGAATACGCATGGTTCAACAACGTCGAGACCAAACCCGGCATCGGCTACCCGAAAGAATGGGAGAACCAGGACAAGTGGAACGGCGGCTGGGTGCGCAAGGCCAACGGCAAGATCGAACCGCGCCAGGGCGCGAAGTGGAAGATGCTGATGCGCATCTTCGCCAACCCCAACCTGCCGCAGATCGACGACTACTACGA
>JBDTTU010000039.1:0-37382 GCA_039930465.1 Burkholderiales bacterium | reverse complement strand
CGCACTTCGTGCTCGACGGTTCCGGCCCGGCGTACCTGGAGCCGCCGAGCCTCGATCTGTGGCCCGACGTGAAGTGGGCACCCGACTACAACAAGTCGAAAAAGGTCAATCTCGACACGCTGACCAAAGAGGAAGTCGCGGCCTGGAAGCCCGGCGACACGCTGCTGCTGAACGGCAAGATGCTGACCGGCCGCGACGCCGCGCACAAGCGCATACAAGACATGCTCGCCAAGGGCGAAAAACTTCCGGTCGACTTCACGAACAGGGTGATCTACTACGTCGGCCCGGTCGACCCGGTGCGCGACGAAGTCATGGGCCCGGCCGGCCCGACCACCGCCACCCGCATGGACAAGTTCACCGAGATGATGCTCAGCGAAACCGGCCTGATCGGCATGATCGGCAAGGCCGAGCGCGGGCCGACCGGCATCGAGGCGATCAAGAAGCACAAGAGCGCCTACCTGATGGCGGTGGGTGGCGCGGCCTACCTCGTTTCCAAGGCGATCAAGCATGCCGAGGTGGTCGGCTTTGCCGACCTGGGCATGGAAGCGATCTACGAGTTCGATGTGAAGGACATGCCGGTGACCGTGGCGGTCGACTCCAACGGTGTGTCGGTGCACGAGACCGGGCCGAAAGACTGGGAAGCGCGCATCAAGTCGGGCATCGGCAAGATCCCGGTCGCGGTGGCCTGAGCCTCCCGGCAAGCGTGCGCATCGAGCCCGCCCTCGCGGCCGACGCGCGCAGCGTAGCGCAGGTGCACGTGCACGCCTGGCAGGTGGCGTACACCGGCATCCTGGCCGACGACTTTCTCGCTGCACTCTCGGTCGAGCAGCGCGAGTCGATGTGGCGTGAAGCCATTGAGAAGAAGGCACCCGAACTGCTGGTCGCACGCGTTGCAGGCGACGTGATCGGCTGGGTCTCGTTCGACGCTTCGCGCGACAAGGGCGCGCCGGCAGACACCGGTGAAATCTGGGCGCTGTACGTCGACCCCGCGCACTGGGCCGGCGGTGTCGGCCGCGCCCTGTTGCAGCGTGCCCACCAGCGCCTGAGCAAACGTGGTTGCACCCGCATCGTCCTGTGGGTGCTGGCCGAGAACGCCCGCGCCATCCGCTTCTACGAAACCGCCGGCTTCATGCGCGATGCCATCTCGGCCCAGACCTTCGAGCTGGGCGGGCGGCCCGTGCAGGAGCTGCGCTACACCCTGACCCTGCCCGATTCCGGCCCGCCGCAGGCGAACCCGGTGGCCACGCCATGAGTTCGCAACCGGCCGCAACCGGCACCCTCTCGACCACTGCTTTCGCCACGCTGCTGTTGATCGCCTTCATGATGGGCGCGAACCACGTGGCGGCGCGCGTGGCGTTCGAGCACGGCGTCGACGTGGTCACGGCCGTTGTGGTTCGCAGCACCGTCACCGCCGCCGTGGTCGGGCTGTTGCTGGTGCTCTACCGCGTGCCGCTGAAGTTCGAACCCCGGCATCGCTGGGCGCTGCCCGGCATCGGCGTGTTGATCGCCGTGCAAAGCGTGTGCCTGTACTCCGCGGTCGCGCGGCTGCCGGTGGCGCTGGCCTTGCTGGCGTTCAACACCTACCCGCTGTGGACGGCGCTCTGGGCCCGCGTGATCTACGGCCACCGCGCCGAGCGGCGCGTGCTGATGGCGATGCCGGCGATGCTGCTCGGGCTGGCGCTCGCACTCGACGTTTTCGGTGCCGCCTCGGGTCTCGGCGCGGCCGGGCAGTGGCAAAAGATTGGTGCTGGCGTGGCCTTCGCGCTGACCGCCGCGGCCACCTTCGGCCTGGCGCTGGTGTTGACGCAGCACGAAGCGGGCGACGTCGACGGCCGTGTGCGCACCGCCACCACGATGACGCTCGTCGCCGTGCTCGCGCTCGCCGGCTCTGGCCTGCAGGGCGGACTTCACCTGCCGAACGCCGCGGCGGGGTGGGTCGGGCTGGGGGCACTGACCTTCCTGTACGGCACCGCGTTCACGATCATGTTCACGGTGCTGCCGCGGCTCGGTGTGGTGGGCAACTCGGCCATCATGAACGTCGAGCCGATCTTCGCGCTCGGGCTGGCGTGGGCGGTGCTCGGCCAGTCGATCGCGTGGGTTCAGGTGCTGGGCGGCCTCATCGTTGTGGCCACGGTGGTCTGGCTCGGGCTGCGCCGGCGCGCCGTGGCCTGATCGAGTATCACCCGCGCGGGTGATGCGCCGCGTGCAACAGCTTCAGTCTTTCGCGCGCCACGTGGGTGTAGATCGTGGTCGTTGAAATGTCGGCGTGGCCGAGCAGCATCTGCACCGCGCGCAAGTCGGCGCCGTGGTTCAGCAGGTGCGTGGCGAAAGCGTGGCGCAGCGTATGCGGTGAGAGTGGCACCTGCACACCACCGCGCAAGGCATGCGCCTTGATCAGCTTCCAGAACATCTGGCGTGTCATCGGCCCGCCTCTTGCGGTCACAAAGAGTGCGTCGCTCGCCTGCCCTTTGAGAATCTCCGCGCGGCCCTCGGCAAGGTAACGCCGCAGCCATTCGTGGGCTTCTTCGCCAAAGGGCACGAGCCGCTCTTTGGCGCCCTTGCCAGTGACGCGCAACGCGCCGTCGCTCAAACTCAAATGCACGCTTTGCAGCGTGACCAGTTCGCTCACGCGCAGGCCGCTCGCGTACATCAGCTCGAGCATCGTGCGGTCGCGCAGGCCGAGCGGTGTTTCCACATTTGGCGCACCGAGCAGCGCTTCGACCTGCGCTTCGCTCAGCGTCTTCGGCACGCGCAGGGGCTGACGCGCGGTGAGCAGCTTCAGCGTGGGGTCGTTCGTCAGCAGGTGTTCGCGCAGCGCCCAGCGAAAGTAGCGCTTGAACACTGTCAGCCGCCGGTTGCTGCTGGTCGCTTTGCTGCCTTCGTGGCGCGCCACGCGGTATTCGAGCAGGTCGGTCTCGCGGCTCTCGTCGAGTGCCCTGGCGTTGCCGCGCGCGAGCCAATCGGCGTAAAGCTGAAGGTCACGCCGGTAGGCTGCCAGCGTGTTGTTCGACAGGCCGTCTTCGATCCACAACGCGTCGATGAAACGGTCGATCGAAGCCTGGCTGGCGGCAAGTGCTTCCAGCGCCTACTCCAGCCTGAGCTGCTGCAGCACCACGACCTTCTTGTCGACCTCGAGCGCGGCCGCGAGGGCCGTCGCGATCAGGTTACGGCGTTGCATCGAATCGCTCTCTGTCGAAGTCAAAAGGGGAAAAGTGTAGGGCCAGTCCGGCAAAGCCCGGCAGCGGGCTCTCCCGCCCCGGGTACCTTGGAGCCTCTGCTCGGGCTGGCACACTCGGCGCATGTCGAATGCCCTGCTGTTGTTGCCCGACTTCCTGTTGATCGTGCTGGGCTTCGTGCTGTGCCACCGCACCGCCCTGAACCGCCCGATCTGGGAAGCGGCAGAAAAGCTCGTGTACTACCTGCTGTTCCCGGTGCTGCTGTTCAACTCGATCCTGAAGAGCCCGCTGCAGCCGGCGCAGACAGCGAGCCTGGCCAGCGCCGCCGTGGCCACCGTGGCCGCCGGCGTGTTGATCGCATATGCGATCGGCCGCTGGCCGGGGGTGGATGCGAGGCTGCACGCTTCGGGTGCGCAGACCGTGTTCCGCTTCAACTCCTTCATCGGCCTGGCCTTGTCGGAACGGCTCGGCGGGCCGCAGGGCCTGGCGTGGATGGCGCTGTGCATCGCGCTGTGCGTGCCGCTGTGCAACGTGGCGGCGGTGTGGCCGCTGGCGCGCCACGGCGGCCATTCTTACGGGCGCGAGCTGCTGCGCAACCCGCTCATCCTGAGCACCGTGGCCGGCCTGCTCGCCAACCTGGCCGGGCTGAAGTTTCCCGAAGCGGTGGCGACCACGCTGCAACGCATCGGCCTGGCGGCGCTGCCGCTCGGTTTGATGGCCACCGGCGCCGGCCTGCACTTCGGACGCCTGAAGTCGGCACCGGGTCTGGCCTCGGCGTTCATGGCGGTGCGCCACGCCGTGCTGCCTGCCCTGGCGATCGGCCTCACGGCGGCGCTGGCGCTGCCGCCCGAGCAGCGCACGATCATCGTGCTGTTCGCCGCGCTGCCGACGGCGTCGAGCGCCTACGTGCTGGCGGCACGCATGGGCGGCGACGGGGGTTATGTGGCCGGCCTGGTCACGCTCTCGACGCTGCTCGGCATGGTCAGCGTGCCGTTCTGGCTGGCGGTGCTGGCGGGCTTGCAGTAGCCGTTGAGGAGTCACGCTGCGCGAGCGCCCACTCGATGTGCTCGCGCACCAGCTCGCCAGCCGCGGCGAGGCGCAGCGCGAGCGGGTTCGAGATGGCATCGGCTTCGACGCCCTTCGCCACCCGCAACGCATTGCCCAAGGCCACCGCGAGGTTGCGCTGCCAGCGCTCGAAGCCGATGCGCCGGATCGGGCTGCCTTCGGTGCAGCGCAGGAAATCGGCTTCGTTCCACGACCACAGCTCGAGCAAGGTGGCGTTGCCGACCGATGCGCGCACGTCGAAATCGGGCAGGCGGCTCACCTTCGCGTACTTGTTCCACGGGCACACGAGCTGGCAGTCGTCGCAGCCGTAGATGCGGTTGCCCATCAGCGGCCGCAGCTCGGTCGGAATCGGCCCGGCATGCTCGATCGTCAGGTAAGAAATGCAACGCCGCGCGTCGAGCCGGTACGGCGCCACGATGGCCTGCGTGGGGCACACATCGATGCAGGCGCTGCAACTGCCGCAGTGCGCTTCGGCCGGTGCGGTGAGTGGCAACGCGAGGTCGACGTAGATCTCGCCCAGGAAAACCATCGAGCCCGCGTCGCGACTCAGCGCCAGCGTGTGCTTGCCACGCCATCCGATGCCGCTTTTGGACGCCAGCTCCACTTCGAGCACCGGCGCGGAATCGGTGAACACACGGTGCCCGAACGGCCCCACCGAGGCGGCGAGCCGCTCGGCCAACGTTTGCAGGTGCGAGCGCAGCACCTTGTGGTAGTCACGGCCGCGGGCGTAGATCGAGAGCGCCGCCTGGGCCGGGTCTTCGAGCCGGCGCCACTCCACGGCCTGCCAGTCTTGTGGGGTGTCGCGCGGCAGGTAGTCCATGCGGGCCGTGACCACACGCACCGTGCCCGGCACCAGCTCGGCCGGCCGTGCGCGCTTCAGGCCGTGCGCGGCCATGTAGTCCATCGAGCCATGAAAACCGTTGTTCAACCACTCCAGCAACCCCGCTTCCGCGTGCGACAAATCGACATCGGCCACGCCGATCTGGGAAAATCCGGCCGCCGCAGCCCACTCGCGCAAGTTCGCCAGCAGCACGGCCATGTCAAGACCCGTTTTCCGACCTGAATTTCGAGCACCGATCATTTGTCGATACTACTGACCCGCATGCTGACCTGGCGCGATGAAGCCGCTTGTTCCGCCACCGCAGCAGACCTCGCCCGCCGTGCAGGCCTGCATGAAGCCTTCATCGAGCTGCACGGCGTGCTCGGTGCCGGCAAGACCACCTTCGCGCGCCACCTGCTGCACGCGCTCGGGGTGCCCGGCCGCGTGAAGAGCCCCACCTACACCGTGATGGAGCCCTACGAAGTGGCGGGCGCCAATGGCCCGGTCAACATCTGGCACTTCGATTTCTACCGCTTCAACGACCCGCAGGAATGGGAAGACGCCGGCTTCCGCGACGTGTTCGCAAGCAGTGGGCTGAAGCTCGCCGAATGGCCCGAGAAGGCCGAGGGCCTGTTGCCACTGCCCGATCTGCGCGTGCACATCGAGCCCGGGCTCGCCGACCAGCGCGAGGTGCGGATCACCGCACACACCGCCCACGGCCTGGAGCTGCTGAAGTGACGGGCAACCGGCGCGCCGCCTTGCGCTCGATGGGCGCTGCCGTGCTGCTGCTCGGCGCGCGCGATCTGGCCTTCGGCGCCAGCATCGTGGCAGTGCGGGTGTGGCCAGCGGCCGACTACACGCGCATCACGATCGAGTCAGATGCACCACTCGCGGAAAGGCACTTTCTCGCCGAAACACCGAACCGCCTCGCGATCGACATCGACGGCCTTGAGCTGAGCCCCGCGCTGCGCGAGATCGTTGGCAAGGTGCGCGCCGACGACCCCTTCATCGCCGGCGTGCGCGTGGGCCAGAACCAGCCGCGTGTGGTGCGCCTGGTGATCGACCTGAAACAGCCGACCGCGCCGCAATTGTTCACGCTGGCCCCGGTCGCCGCCTACCAGCACCGGCTGGTCTTCGACCTGTATCCGACGCGCGAGCGCGACCCCTTGCTGGCGCTGATCCGAGAGCGTCAAGCGGCTGAAAAGCAGGCCGCGAAGACGGTGCAAGACGCGCTCGGCGAGTTCATCGGCAAGGTCGACAAACCACCGCTGCTGCCACCGGGCGCCGCTGACCCGGACGGCCCGCCGCTGGCCACCGCACCGGTGCCGGCGGCCGTGCCTGCACCGATCGCGCAGGCGCAGATGCAGACCCCCGCGCCGCTGAGCCCGCAAGCCCAGGGCAAGATCGACCGCCTCGTGGTGGTGGCGATCGACCCCGGCCACGGCGGTGAAGACCCGGGCGCCGTGGGCCCGAGCGGCCTGCGCGAAAAAGACGTGGTGCTGGCGGTGGCGCTGCAGCTGCGCGACCGCATCAACGCCCTGCCCAACATGCGCGCGATGCTCACGCGCGACGCCGACTTCTTCGTGCCTCTGCAAGAGCGGGTGCACAAGGCGCGGCGTGTGCAGGCCGACCTGTTCGTGTCGATCCACGCCGACGCGTTCCTCAAGCCGCAGGCGCGCGGCGCTTCGGTGTTCGCGCTCAGCGAGGGCGGCGCCAGCAGCTCGGCCGCACGCTGGATGGCGAACCGCGAGAACGCGGCCGACATGGTGGGTGGCATCAACATCAAGGCCAAGGATTCGACCGTGATGCGCGCCATGCTCGACATGAGCACCACCGCGCAGATTCGCGACAGCCTCAAGCTCGGCGGCGAAGTGCTGGGGCAGATCGGCAGGGTCGGCAAGTTGCACAAGGGCAGCGTCGAACAGGCCGGCTTCGCGGTGCTGAAGGCGCCCGACATCCCGTCCATCCTGGTCGAGTCGGCGTTCATTTCCAACCCCGAAGAAGAAGCCAAGCTGCGCGACCCGAAGTACCAGGCGCAACTGGTGCAGGCTCTGGCGGTCGGCATCCAGCGTTATTTCGCGAAGAACCCGCCGCTGGCCCGCTCACGTCAGCTTTGATCAAGAAATCAGCGAAGGACACTCGATGCTGCACCCTCAGACCCGCGCCCTGCTCGACCTCATCGAGCAAAAGAAGATTCCGCCGACCCACACCCTGAGCGTGGCCGACGCGCGGGCCTATTACCGCGACCGCCGCAGCGTCACGCAGCCGGTGCCCCCCGAGGTGGCGCTGGTGCGTGACCTGCAGGCTGGCGGCCCCGCGGGCCCGATCCCGTTGCGCCTGTACCGACCCCTGGCTTCGAACGCCAGCACGGCGCTGCCGGTGCTCGTGTACTACCACGGCGGCGGCTGGGTCATCGGCGATCTCGACACGCACGACAGCCTGTGCCGCGCGCTGTGCAACGAATCGGGCTGCGCGCTCGTTGCGGTCGACTACCGGCTCGGGCCGGAGCACCGTTTTCCCGCCGCCGTGAACGACGCGCTCGCGGCCACGCGCTGGGTGCGCGAGCAGGCCGGCGAGCTGAAGCTCGACGCGTCCCGGCTGGCGGTCGGCGGCGACAGTGCGGGTGGCAACCTCGCCGCCGTGGTGTCGATCGCCGCGCGCGACAGTGGCGACCTGCCCATCGCTTTTCAGTTGTTGATCTACCCCGCGACCGACCAGCACCGCACGGCCCCATCGCACACCACGAATGGCGAGGGTTATCTGCTGACGCGCGACACGATGGACTACTTCACCGGCCACTACATCACCGACGCAGCGCAATACAAGGACTGGCGCAGTTCGCCCCTGCTGCACCCCGACCTCTCGAAGTTGCCGCCCGCGCTGGTATTGACCGCCGGCTACGACCCGCTGCGCGACGAAGGCGCGGCCTACGCCGAAGCGCTCACCGCCGCCGGCAACCGCGCGAGCTACGTCTGCTTCGAGCGCCAGATCCACGGCTTCATCACGATGGGCAAGCTGCTCGACGAAGCGAACGTGGCGGTGACGATGTGCGCGGCCGAATTGCGGCGCGCGCTGGCGGCCTGATGCGCGCGAGGCTCGGTTTCTGCGCACTGCTGGCATGGGCCGCGGCGAGCCATGCGGCAGCAGCTTCGGTCTATCTCGAAGAGCTCACCTGGACCGAGTTGCGTGATGCGCAGAACGCCGGCAAGACGACCGTGATCATTCCGGTCGGCGGCACCGAACAGAGCGGGCCGCAGCTCACGCTTGGCAAGCACAACGTGCGCGTGAAGCTGCTGGCCGGGCGCATTGCCGAAGCGCTGGGCAATGCGGTGGTGGCACCGGTGGTGGCCTACGTGCCCGAAGGCAACATCACGCCGCCGAGCGCGCACATGCGCTTCACCGGCACGATCTCGATCCCCGACGCCACCTTCAAGAGCCTGCTCGACGCCAGCGCGCGCAGTTTCAAGCAGCACGGGTTCACCGACGTGGTGCTGATCGGCGACCACGGCGGTTACCAGAGCCTGCTGAAAGCCGTGGCCGTGAAGCTCAACCAGGACTGGGCCGGAACAAAGGCACGTGCCCATTTCATCGACGAGTACTACCGCGTCACGCAAACCGCCTACGTCAAGTTGCTGCAGGCCAAGGGCTTGAGCGACTCCCAGATCGGCGTGCACGCCGGCGCCGCCGACACCGCACTTCAGATGGCCGCCGACCCCGCCGGCGTGCGCCCCGACCAGTTCGCGCTCGCCGCGCGCGAAGGCCAGGCCCTGGGCGTGACCGGCGACCCGCGCAGCGCCAGTGCCACGCTCGGCCAGGCGGGGCTGGAGTTGATCGTGACACACACGGTTGCAGCCATCCGGCTTGCGCTTGCGCCACGTCATTGAAGCGCAGCACTTTGCTTCGATAATCCGCCGTTCAACATGGATCCACGAGACCGCCTGTGAGCAAGACCCGAATCATCGCCGCCGCGAGCGTGCTCGCCGGCTGCGCCACCCTGGCCTGGTGGGCCACGGCGCAGACGAGCCCTGCGGCCAGCGCCGTGCCGGTGCCCAAAGCCGCTGCCGTGGTCAGCGTCAACACCGTGCCCGGCATGGCGCCGGTGCCCGACGCCAGCAACCTCTACAGCGAGACCGGCGCCAACCGCTTCAGCCCGGCGGTGGCCGGCGCGCTCGAACGTGTCTATGTGCCGAACCGGGCGGCCAACACCGTGTCGGTGATCGACCCGTCGACGCTGAAGGTGCTCTACACCTTCCCGGTCGGCGTCAACCCGCAGCACGTGGTGCCGTCGTGGGACCTGAAGACGCTCTGGGTTGCCAACAACGCCGAAGGCCGCACCGACGGCAGCCTGACGCCGGTCAACCCGCTCACCGGCAAGCCCGGTGCGCAGATCGCGGTCGACGACCCGTACAACATGTACTGGTCGCCCGACGGGCAGTCCGCAATCATCGTGGCCGAAGGCTACAAGCGGCTCGACTTCCGCGACCCGCGCACGATGGCAATGAAGTATTCGATCAACACGCCCGACTGCGACGGCATCAACCACGCCGACTTTTCCATCGACGGCCGCACCGCCTTCTTCACCTGCGAGTTCAACGGTGCCATCACCAAGATTGACCTCGTCAACCGCAAGGTGCTGGGCACGCTGAAGCTGAGCCAGTACTTCAACCGGCCCGACGCGCTGGCGCTGATCGCAGCACCCGGCAAGAAACCGAAGAAGGTGCCCGACCCGAGCCAGCTCGGTGCACAGATCTGCACCACCCCCGGCATGCCGCAAGACGTGCGCGCTTCACCCGACGGCAAGACCTTCTATGTGGCCGACATGATGGCCGACGGTGTGCACGTGGTTGACGGCGAGTCGCTCAAACAAACCGGCTTCATCAAGACCGGTATCGGTGCGCACGGCCTGTACCCGAGCCGCGATGGCAAGAGCCTGTATGTGGCGAACCGCGGCAGCAATCTGATCCACGGCAAACCGGGCGGGCCGGGCAGCGTGTCGGTGATCGACTTCGCCACCGCGAAAGTGCTGAAGACCTGGCCCGTTCCCGGCGGCGGCAGCCCCGACATGGGCAACGTGAGCGCCGACGGCAAGCACCTCTGGCTCTCGGGGCGCTACGACAACGTGGTCTATCGTTTCGACACCGAAAGCGGCGCGGTCGACAAGGTCAAGGTCGGCCGTGAGCCGCACGGCCTGACGGTGTGGCCCCAACCTGGGCGCTACTCGCTCGGGCACACCGGCAACCTGCGCTGACCAGCACTCACGCGGCCGGCTTGCGCCGCGCCCGCCACGCGCCGAACAGCACCAGCAAGCCGGGCAGGAAGATCGCACCCCAGATGATCTTGTCGAGGTTGGTCTTGACCCACGGGATGTTGCCGAACAGGTAACCCGCGAGCGTGACACCGCCCACCCACAGCACGCCACCGGTCACGTCATAGAACGTGAACTTGCTGCGTGTCATTTGCGCCACGCCGGCCACGAAGGGCGCGAAGGTGCGCAGGAACGGCATGAAGCGCGCCGCCACGATCGTGATGCCGCCGTACTTTTCATAGAACGCGTGGGCCTGGTCGAACGCCGCCTTGTTGAAGAAGCGCGAGTTCTCCCACTGGAACACCTTGGGCCCGAAGTGGCGCCCGATCGCGTAGTTGCTCTGGTTGCCCAGGATCGCCGCGGCGATCAGCAGCGCGATCACGAACGGCAGGTTCATCAGGCCGGCGCCGCACAGCGCGCCCACCACGAACAGCAACGAGTCGCCCGGCAGGAAGGGCATGACGACCACGCCGGTCTCGACGAAGATGATCAGGAACAGCAGCGCGTAGACCCAGGCGCCGTAGGTCTGCACGAAGGTGGCGAGGTGCACGTCGACGTGCAGGATGAAGTCGAGAACGAAATGAACGATTTCCATGCGGCGCGATTATCGGTGCGGGGGGTGCATCGCCCCGCAATCCCCGTGGCCGTGAAGGGATCAGGCCGGAACGAAGCGCCTACGCAGTTGTGCAGGTGACTTCGCTTCGGCGACTCAGGCCGGAACGAAGCGCCTACGCAGTTGCGCAGAGCAGGCCTGAGTTTGAGTCGCCTGCGCTGCGCAGTTGCACAGGCGACTTCGCTTCGGCGACTCAAGCCAGCGTGTCGAGGGCCCAGACCGTGTCGCCCCAGGCCGCCAGCGCTTCGGGAATGGGCTGGTCGGCTTCGAAACCTTCCCAGCGGCGCTGCAGTTGGTGGGCACTGGCGATCAGGTTCCATTGCAGCTCCTGCGCCAGGGCCCAGAGCTCGACACGCAGCGTCGGGTCGTTCTCGGCACCGCTGGTCAGCATGCTGAGCTGCTCGGCGGTGATGCCGGCGTCGAACAGCATGTTCTGCAGGGTTTCGGCCTGTGCGGCGAACGAACGCAGCACTTCGCGGCTGTTGTCGTCGAGGTCGGGCGTGGTCTGGTCGAGTGCGTCGTGCCATTCGGCCAGCAGGCCGGCGAGCAGTTGCAGTCGCTGCACCGATTCGGCCACGCCCGGGCCGGGCTCGTCGATCGGTGCCGGCAAGGTGGCGAGCAGGCGCTGCACCGCAGCCACGCAGGCAGCGTCGAAACGGCGTGGGCTGATGCGCAGCATCAGCGACACACGCTGCTCGGGGTAATGGCGCTTGCCGTCGAACATGGCGGTCACCACTTCGGCCAGCGACAGCACCCGCCCGAGCGGGCTGATGGCGCTGCCGGCCAGGCCGCGCGGGTAACCCGAACCGTCGAGCTGCTCGTGGTGTTCGACGATCGCGCGTGTCACCTGTTTCGAGTACACGTCGAAGCGGTCGACCAGCAGCGCCGAGGTGATCGGGTGCACGTAGAGCGGCTGGCGTTCGCCGCTGCTCAGGCGGTGCCCGGCCTGCAGCAGTTCGGGGTCGATGTGCAACATGCCCAGGTCGTGCAGCAGTCCGGCGGCGGCGGCGGCGCTCATGTCGGCGGCCGGCGCGCCGGTCTCGCGCACCAGGTGAGCGCACAACAAGGCCATCAACACGCCGTGGTCGAATTGTTCGAAGCTGGTCTCACGCGCCAGCGTGAGCTGGAAGGCCACCGGCGCCGGCAGCGGAATCGTGGCCACGGCGTCGAGCAGCGCATCACGTGCTGCATCGTCGGGCGCCATAGCGGCGAAGAAGGGCAGGCTGCGGATCGCATCGGCGGCGGCTTTGCGCAGGCCAGCCGCGTCGATGGTGTCTGCAGTGGTCAAACATTCGTCCAGGCGCAGCGCCAGCGGCTGCGACAGCAGCGCCTCGGCCCGGCCGGCGTCGAAATGGGCACCGCTGTCGAGCAGCTTGTCTCCGTTCAGGTGGTAGACAGCGCGCGCGGCCACCACGGGCCGGCGTCGTGCCAGCTCGGCAACGGCGTGCAGAAATGCCGGGCTCTCGGCGTCGGCGGAATCGTGGGAAGCGGGCGTCGGGGGCATTCGGAGCGAGCAGGATGACCGGGTTCTGAAGCTAACCGATCCGCGCCGGCCGGCGCCACCCAGGCCCCGCTCAGAAAGGCCACTCGTGTGACATCACAACGCCCTTTGGGGCCCTTTCTACAATGCATTGATGAACGCCCTGTTGCAAGCGCCGCCGCGCCGCCCGATCCGTGAGCTGCCCGACGAGCTGATCAGCCAGATCGCCGCCGGCGAGGTCGTCGAACGGCCGGCTTCGGTGGTGCGTGAACTGGTCGACAACGCGCTCGATGCGGGCGCCACCGAGATTGCCGTCAAGCTGGTCGGTGGTGGCATCCGTTCGATCGTGGTCGAAGACGACGGCCACGGCATTCCCGCCCCCGAGCTGGTGCTGGCGCTGCGCCGCCACGCCACCAGCAAGATCGCTTCGCTGCCCGAACTCGAAGGCGTGGCGACGATGGGGTTCCGCGGCGAAGCACTGGCCGCGATCAGCTCGATCGCCGAAGTCACGCTGGCGAGCCGCACGCCAGACGCGGCCCACGCGCAGCGGCTCGACGCACGATCAGGCGAACTGGTGCCCGCCGCGCGCGGCGTGGGCACCAGCGTCGAGGTGCGCGAGCTGTTTTTCAGCACACCGGCACGGCGCAAGTTCCTGAAGACCGAAAGCACCGAGCTGGCGCACTGCGTCGAAGCGGTGCGGCGCCATGCGCTGACCCGGCCTGACGTGGGCTTTGCGGTCTGGCACGAAGGCAAGCTGGTGCAGCAGTGGCGCAAGGCCACGGCGCTGCAGCGCATCAACGACGTGCTCGGCGCCGACTTTATCGCGCAGAGCCGCGAGCTCAGCCTCGACCTCGGCGTGCTGCACGTGAGCGGCCGCGCCGGCACACCCGAAGCGGCACGCACCCGGGCCGACCAGCAGTACGTGTTCGTCAACGGCCGGCACGTGCGCGACAAGCTCATCGCCCACGGCGTGCGCTCGGCCTACGAAGACGTGCTGCACGGCGGGCGCCAGCCGGCCTACCTGCTCTTCATCGAGATCGCACCCGACCGTGTCGACGTGAACGTGCACCCGACCAAGATCGAGGTGCGCTTCCGCGATTCACGCGAAGTGCACCAGGCGGTGCGGCGCGCGGTGGAAACGACGCTGGCCGTGCCGCAGGCGAACACAACGACCGTGCAATTTCCCCAGCCAGTGGGGAGCGCGTGGCCCGGCAATGCGGCCAGCCGCTTCGACGCCGCACGCCAGTCGCCGCTCGGCTTGCAACAAGTGGCGCTGCTCTATGGCCAGCCCGAGGCCACGCCACTCGGCGTTCAAGAGCGGCCGGCGGCGTGGGCCGGCATCGCCACGGCGCCGGCAGCGCCTGCAAACACCGCGGCGTTCAGCCACGACGCCCCCCACTGGCCGCTCGGCCGCGCCGTGGCGCAGATCGCGGGCGTGTTCGTGCTGGCCGAAAACGAGCAGGGCCTGGTCATCGTCGACATGCACGCGGCGCACGAACGCATCGTCTACGAGCGCCTGAAAACAAGCCTTGGTTCGGCCGCCATCGAAAGCCAGCCGCTGCTGATTCCGGCCACCTTTGCCGCGACGGCGCAAGAGATCGCCACCGCCGAAGTGCAGGCCGACAACCTGCTCGCGCTCGGCCTCGACGTGGCCCCGCTCTCGGCCAGCGTGCTCGCGGTGCGTTCGCGCCCGGCCGCGCTGGCCGGCGGCGACGTGGTCGAACTCGCACGCAGCGTGTTGGCCGAGCTGGCGCAATTTGAAGCGAGCACGCTGATCCAGCGCGCCCAACACGAGATTCTGTCGACCATGGCCTGCCACGGCGCGGTGCGCGCCAACCGCCAGCTCACGCTCGAAGAGATGAACGCGCTGCTGCGCGACATGGAAGCCACCGACCGGTCCGACCAGTGCAACCACGGCCGGCCGACCTGGCGCCAGATCACGCTGAAAGAACTCGACGCGCTGTTCTGGCGCGGGCGTTGAACTTTTACCGAATCGCCCCGCTCTTTCGCCGATGCTCAAGACACTCAATCGCAGCCTCTGGCTTGCCGCCGCCCTGCTGCTCACCGGCGCCCTCACGGTTGGTTGTGCCAGCTTCGACGAACAACAGCGCAAGTGGATCTTCCAGCCGCAGACCGCCACGGCTTCGCTTCAACCCGACCGCACTCAGGGCATGGACGACGTGTGGATCGAGTACACCGCGCCGGGCGATGCGGCGAAGGTGAAGCTGCACGCGCTCTGGCTCGCCCATGCCGACCCGCACGCGCCGCTGCTGCTGTACCTGCACGGCGCGCGCCGCAACGTCGAGAGCAGCGCGTTCCGGATTCGCCAGATGCAAGCGCTCGGTTTTTCGGTGCTGGCGATCGACTACCGCGGCTTCGGCCGCAGCAGCGAAGGCCTGCCCTCTGAAGCGAGTGTGGCCGAAGACGCTCGCGCCGCGTGGGCCTGGCTCGGGCAGCACCATGCCGGCACGCCGCGCTACATCTTCGGCCACTCGCTCGGCGGTGCGATCGCGGTGCAGCTCGCGAGCGACGTGAACGACGCGAAGGGGCTGATAGTCGAAGGCACGTTCACCTCGATCCCCGACGTGTTCGAAACCATGAAATGGGGCTGGCTGCCGATCACGCCACTGATCACGCAGCGCTTCGACTCGGCCACGAAGATCGAACGTCTTGCGATGCCGGTGCTCGTGGTGCACGGCGACGCCGACACGCTGATCCGCCCCGAACTCGGCCGCGCGCTGTTCGACCGTGCCGTGGCACCCAAACGATTCGTGTTGGTGCAAGGGGGCACGCACTACAGCACCAACAGCGTCGGCCAGCCGCAGTACCGCGAAGCGCTGCGCGAGCTGTTCGGCCTGGGCACCTGAGGCGGCGAAGCGCGTGCTCCAATCGGGGCAACACGCGAGACACGACATGGCCACCCTGAAACTGAAACCCCCCACTGCACCCGCAACCGGCACCGCAACGCCGCAGCGCACGCCCGTTCGCGGCGTGGGCGCCGGCGTCAACAAGCGCCCCACGCTCGCCCAGGCCCAGGCGCAGCGGGCCGAACGCGAAGCGCGTTACCAGGAACAATTGCGCCAGCGTTTTGGCGATCGGCCGCCGGCCGGCTTCACTCATCGCGAAGAGCCCCGGAATGCGCGGCCCGCGCCGCGGCTGGATCGCCAGCACCCTGCCCAGCCGCCTGCGCAGCCCCTGCGCCAGTCGCCATCTCCGCGCCCGCGCCCAAGGCCCGACACCCCAGAGCGCGATGCGCGCTACGACGATCAGTTGCGCCAGCGTTTCGGCGGCGCGCCCCCGCCAGAATTCGCGCGCCGTGGCGACACCCGCGGCAACCCCCGCACCGACGCTCGCGGGGCGCCGCAGCAAGCCCCGCGCAACGACACCCGCATCGACCCACGAACAGCACGACAAGAGCCGCGGCGCGAGCGTTCGGCGCCGCCGCCGCAGCGCGGCCGGCACGTCGACCACGATGACCGCGACGAACGCGAACCCGCCGAGCACGCTCCCGGCAGCATGCGTTTGTCCAAGCGCATGAGCGAACTGGGCATCGCCTCGCGCCGCGAAGCCGACGAGTGGATCGCGGCTGGCCTGGTGCGGGTCGACGATCAGATCGTGAAGGAGCTCGGCTCGCGTGTGGTGCCGAGTCAGCGCATCACCGTCGATGCCAAGGCCCGCTACCAGCAGGCGCAGCGCGTGACCGTGCTCGTGAACAAACCCGTTGGCTTCGTCAGTGGCCAGGCCGAAGACGGCTACGAACCCGCCGTGGTGCTCGTCACACCCGCGAACCAGTGGCGCGAAGACCGCTCGGGCACCCGCTTCCTGCGCGAGCACCTGCGCAGCCTGGTGCCGGCCGGCCGCCTCGACATCGACTCGGTCGGCCTGCTGGTGCTCACACAAGACGGGCGCGTGGCCAAACAACTGATCGGCGAAGACAGCGAGGTCGAGAAGGAATACCTCGTGCGTGTGGCCACGGCGAATGGCAAACGGCTGCCCGACGCATCGCTCGCGCTGTTGTGCCACGGCCTCGAACTCGATGGCGAAGCGCTGCGCCCGGCGCTCGTCGAATGGGTCAACGACGACCAGCTGCGCTTCGTTCTGCGCCAGGGCAAGAAGCGCCAGATCCGCCGCATGTGCGAAGCGGTGGGCATGCAGGTGCTGGGCCTGAAGCGCGTGCGCATCGGCAAGGTCATGCTGGGCGACTTGCCGCCCGGGCAGTGGCGCTACCTGCGCATGGACGAGGGCTTCGTTTGACCCGGCTTTCGCACCCTGCGCCGATGCTGCCCCAAGCCCGACCCGCCATGACCCCGCTGGTCGTGGTGCTCACGATCACGCTGCTGCTCGGCCTGCAACCCGTCACGACCGATCTTTACCTGCCCGCGCTGCCGACGATGCAACGCGAACTCGGCGCCACCGCAGGCGCCACGCAGATGACGCTGTCGGTGTTGATCATCTGCTTCGGCCTGGCGCAACTCGCCTGTGGCCCGCTCTCCGACCGCTTCGGGCGCCGCCCGGTGTTGCTGGGCGGTCTGGCGTTGTACTGCGTGGCCAGCGTGATGGGCGCGCTGGCGCAAGACATCGGCACGCTGGTGGTGTGGCGCGGCGTGCAAGGCGCGGCGATGGCGGCCGCCGTGACCTGCGGGCGCTCGATGGTGCGCGACCTGTTCCAGCCGCACGAAGGCGCGCGGGTGATGTCACGCGCGCTCGGCGGGCTGGGCATCATCGCGCTGCTCAGCCCGGCGCTCGGCGGCCTGCTGGTGCAGTGGCTGAGCTGGCATGCGGCGCTGCTGGCCACCGCCCTGTTCGCCGCGGCCACGCTCGGCTTCATCGTCTGGCGTTTCGAAGAAACACTGGCGCTGCGCGACCCGCATGCCACCAAGTTGTTGCCGCTGCTGCGCAACTGGCGCGCAGTGGCCAGGCACCCGAGCTTTCGCGCCTGGACGGCGCTGCTGTGCTGCACCTACGGCGGCCTCTTCACGCTGCTGGCGAGTTCGTCGTTTGTCTTCATCGACGTGCTCGGCCTGTCGCGCATGGCGTATGGCGGCGTGCTGGCGGTCAACTCGCTGGCCTACCTGGCCGGTACCGTGTTGTGCCGCCGCCTGCTGCTGCGTCACGGCCTGCGCGGCGCCGTCAAACGATCGGCCTTGTTCTCGCTCGCCGGTGGCCTCGGCATGGCGGGGCTCAGCCTGGCGGGCGTGCACACGGTGTGGGCGCTGATGGGGCCGATGGTTTTGTTCGCGATCGGCCATGGCGTGAACCAGCCTTGCGGGCAGGCCGGCGCAGTCGGCCCGTTTCCCGACAAGGCCGGCACCGCGGCATCGGTCTCGGGCTTCCTGATGATGCTGACGGCGTTCTGCGCCGGCCTGGTGCTCGGCCGCAGCATCAACGGCACGGTCTTCCCGCTGACCCTCGGTGTCGCGTTTTTCAGCATCTTGCTTGCCGCGGTCGCATGGACGCTGGTGCAGCGCCATGGCGAGCCTTCGGCGCGCCAGCTTGAGCCCGCTTGACCATGACAAACACAACACCGCCGCTCCAATACCTGTGCCTGGCCGGCCCCACCGCAGCAGGCAAGACCGGCACCGCGCTCGCGATCGCGCAGGCCATGGCCAACGAACGCCCGGTCGAGATCATCAGCGTCGACTCCGCACTCGTGTACCGCGGCATGGACATCGGCACCGCCAAGCCCACGCCCGAAGAACGCGCGCTCGTGCCGCACCACCTGATCGATCTCATCGAACCTTTCGAGGCCTACTCGGCAGCACGTTTCGTTGGCGACGCGCAGCAGCTGATCGGCGAGATCACGGCGCGGGGCAGGCTGCCGCTGCTGGTGGGCGGCACCATGCTCTACTTCAAGGCCCTGTTCGACGGGCTCGATGCGATGCCGGCCGCCGACCGCGGCGTGCGCGCCGCGCTGGCCGCACAACTCGAACGCGAAGGCCTGCATTCGCTCTACCGCGAGCTGCAGCGCTTCGACCCGGTGACCGCCGCGCGGCTCAAGCCGGCCGACCAGCAGCGCATCCAGCGTGCGCTCGAAGTGTTCCGTGTCAGTGGCCAGCCGATCTCGTCGTTCCACAGCGAGAAGCCGGCACGCCCGATGCCGCCGCTGATCTCGCTCGAACCCATTGAGCGCGCGTGGTTGCACCAACGCATAGAACAGCGTTTCGCGTCGATGCTGGCCGCCGGCCTGCTCGACGAAGTGCGTGCCCTCGGCGAGCGTGGCGACCTGCATGCCGACATGCCCTCGATGCGCTGCGTGGGTTACCGCCAGGCCTGGGAAGCGCTCGAACACGAGTACGAACACGGCGAGCACCTGAACGCCGTGGTGGCAGAAACCGGCAGCGCCGCCACGCGCCAGCTCGCCAAGCGCCAGCTCACATGGCTGCGCAGCATGCCGTGGCGCCACACGGTCGCGTGTGATGCGGTCGACGCCAGCGCACAGGTCGTGGCGCTGGCACGGCGGCTGGCGCCGGCGCTGCGCTGAGGCTCTTGGGGTGAGCTTGCTGCAGGTTCACGCGCTCGCCAAACGTTATGGCAACGCCACGGTGTTCGCCGGTGTCGACCTGAACGTCGCGCCGGGCGAGTTCGTGGCGGTCCTCGGTGAATCGGGGGTGGGCAAGTCGACGCTGCTGAACTGCATCGCCGGGCTCGACACGGTCGATGCCGGCCGCGTACAGATCGTCGGCACGAACATCACAACGCTGCCCGAAGCCGAACAGGCGCTGTTCCGTCGCCACCACCTCGGCTTCGTGTTCCAGGCCTTTCACGTGCTGCCGCACCTGAGCGTGGCGCACAACGTGGGCCTGCCGCTGCTGCTGCAGCGCCAACCCGACCCGGCGCGTGTCGAAGCCTTGCTCGACGCCGTGGGCCTCGGAGGCCTGGGCACGCGCCTGCCGGAAACGCTGTCGGGCGGGCAACTGCAACGGGTGGCCATCGCGCGTGCCATGGTGCACCGCCCGGCGCTGATCCTGGCCGATGAGCCCACCGGCAATCTCGACCCGACCACGGCCGAACGGGTGATGGACCTGCTCTCGGCGCAGGTGCGTGAACAGGGCGCGGCCTGCGTGCTCGTCACGCACTCGAAGATGGCAGCGGCGCGCGCCGACCGTGTGCTCACGCTCACGGCCCATGGCATGCAAAGCGGCAACGACAAGCCATGACCTCGCTGCTGCTCCGGCTGTCGTGGCCCGAGCTGCGCCACCACCCCTGGCGCAACCTGGCTGCGCTGCTCGCGGTGACGCTTGGTGTGGCGCTGGCGTTCTCGGTGCAGTTGATCAACCAGTCGGCGCTGAGCGAATTCAGCTCGGCGGTGCAAGCCGTCAATGGCCAGCCCGACTTCGAGTTGCGAGGCCAGCGCAGCGGCTTCGACGAAACCTTGTACGAACGCGTGGCGCGCCACCCGCAGGTGGCCATCGCCAGCCCGGTGGTCGAGATCGACACCTACGGATTCGACGCCGCCGGCCAGCGCGTGGCACTCAAGCTGCTGGGCCTCGACGCGCTGGTCGTGCCCGGCGTCGCGCCCGCGCTGATGCCGCGCCCTGACGTCAACGCCGAGCGCATGTTGATGCTCGACCCGGGCTCGGTTTTCCTGAACGCGGCAGCTCGGCAACGCCTCGGTGCAAAGGGCGAGCTCCGTGTGCAGACCGCCAGCGGCAGCACGACCCTGCATGTCGCCGGCAGCGTGCTCGCCAGCGGCCCGCCGCTGGCGGTGATGGACATCGCTGGCGCGCAAACCCGCTTTGGCTGGCTCGGCCGCCTGAGCCGCATCGACGTGCGCCTGGCGCCCGGTGCCGACCGCGCCAGCGTGCTGCGCGAGCTCGCGCTGCCGGCCGGCTTGCGCGCCGCAGCGCCCGACGAAGCGGCGCAGCGTGTGTCGAACGTGTCGCGCGCTTACCGCGTGAACCTCACGGTGCTGGCGCTCGTGGCCTTGTTCACCGGTGCCTTCCTGGTGTTCTCGATCCTCTCGCTGTCGGTCGCCAAGCGCCTGCCGCAGCTCGCGCTGCTCGGCGTGCTGGGCCTGAGCGGGCGTGAGCGACTTCTGCTGGTGCTGGCCGAGTCGGCGATCCTCGGCGCCGTGGGCAGCGTGCTCGGGCTCGCCCTCGGCACGGCGCTGGCCGCGCTCGCGCTGCGCCTGCTCGCAGGCGATCTGGGCGGGGGCTACTTTCCGGGCGTGGCACCAAGCTTGCAGTTCGATGTCAGCTCGGCACTGGTCTACGGCCTGCTCGGCGTGGCGGCCGCGGCCATCGGCGGCTGGCTGCCGGCGCGCGCCGCGCAGCAGCTCGCACCGGCGCAAGCGCTGAAGGGCCTGGGCACCCGCAGCGGCCATGCCGGCTCCGCCTGGCTCGGCCCGGCCTTGCTGCTCGCCGGCGTGCTGCTGGCCATGCTGCCGCCTCTGTTCGAGATTCCGCTTGCAGCCTATGGCTCGGTCGCCTGCCTGCTGCTCGGTGGCATTGCCTGCGTGCCGGCCGGTGTGGGCCTGCTGCTTTCGCGCCTGACACCACCGACCCATGCGCTCGCGCTGCTGGCGGTGGAGCGCGCGCGCCACCAGCGCCACACCGCGACCGTCGCCGTGGCCGGCGTGGTCGCGAGCCTGAGCCTGGCGGTGGCGCTGACGGTGATGGTCGCGAGCTTTCGTGATTCGGTGACGCAGTGGCTCGACACGGTGCTGCCAGCCGACCTCTATGTGCGTGCCGCGGCCTCGATTGGCGCCAGCGACGTGGCAACGCTGCCACCCGAATTGCTGCGCCGCGCGGCCATGCTGCCCGGTGTGGCGCGGATCGCATCGCAGCGCGTCTCGCAGGTGCAGCTCGACCCGGCGCGCCCGGCCATCGCCTTGATCGCCCGCGCCCTGACCGACCCGGCGCGCGAGCTGCCGCTGGTCGGAGAACTGTTGGCGCTGCCGGCCGGCGAAACCGCCGTCTTCGTCAGCGAAGCGATGGTGAGCCTCTATGGCGCAGCACCCGGCATGCGCCTCACGCTGCCCTTGCCGCAAGCCGGCCGCAGCAGCTTCTTCGTGCGTGGCGTGTGGCGCGACTACACACGCCAGCACGGCGCGGTCATGATGCTGGCCGACGACTACCGGCGCCTGACCGGCGACACGCGCGCCAACGACATGGCGCTGTGGCTGGGGGCTGGCAGCACCGCGCCGGCCGTGCAGCAATCACTGCGCAGCCTGGCCGCAGAACTCGGCATCGACAGCGCCCTGCTCGAATTCGCATCGGCAAGCGAGATCCGCCAGGTGTCGCTGCGCATCTTCGACCGCAGCTTCGCCGTGACCTACTGGTTGCAGGCGGTGGCGATCGCGATCGGCTTGTTCGGCATCGCCGCGAGTTTTTCCGCCCAGGTGCTGGCACGTCGCAAGGAATTCGGCTTGCTCGCGCACCTGGGGTTCACGCGCGCGCAGGTGCTCGCGGTGGTCGCGTTCGAAGGCGCCGTGTGGACGGCGGCCGGTGCTTTGCTCGGCCTGCTGCTCGGCCTGGCCGTCAGCGTGGTGCTGGTCAAGGTCGTGAACCCGCAGAGTTTTCACTGGACCATGGAACTGCTGCTGCCATGGAGTCGCCTGGCGCTGCTGTGCGCCGCAGTGATGCTCGCCGGCACACTCACCGCCTGGCTGGCCGCGCGCAGCGCCGTGGGGCGGCAGATGGCGCTGGCGGTGAAGGAAGACTGGTGAAGCGCGGCGCCGTCCCCTTGGCCTGATTCAGCCGATCAGGGCAGACCCGGCAAGCCCGGCAAACCGGGCGGGTGCGGCGGCCGTGGCAGGCGCGGCCCGTTGCCGGGGCCTGGCAGGCCGACGGCAGGCCCATGCCGCGGCATGGGCACGTGGCCCGGGCCGGGCAAGTGACCGGGGCCCGGAACATACCCGGGCCGGGGCACATAGCCGGGGCCGTGCACGTAGCCGGGCCGCGGCCCGTAACCTGGGCCATAACCAGGGCCATAGCCCGGCGCGTAACCCGAACCGTAGCCGTAACCCGGGCCCCAGTACTGGCGGTGCCCGTACCAGGACCGTTGGCGGTAGTGCGCGCCCCAGTAGTCGCCCATCACGAACGGCGTGATCGGGATGCCGAAGCTGGGACCGTAGTAGCCCGTCACCGGCACCCAGCGATCCTCGTAGGGGTAGTAGAGGCTGCCGCCCAGGGCCCAGCCACGCTGGCCATCGGAGGCGACCACATCGCACCAGCGGTAGCCGCTGGTGCAGCCGTAGACCTGAACGTACGAGCCGGGCGCCAGCCGCATCACCGTGGGGTAGTTGCCCGCGGGGCCGGCACGCACGTTGACCCACTGCTTGGTGCGCGCCTGCTCGGCGGCAGCGGCCAGCGGCAGCGCCAGAGCCAAAACAGCCAGTGTTCGAAGCGCGAGTTCTTTTGCCATGACGACCTCCCTGTGGACGCCCAGCATAGCGCCAAGCCAGCACCGCGCACAATGCCCCGGTTCGAGGGCTGCGCACTCTCAGTCCCGCAGGCCTTCCGCCAGCACACTGGCAGCGAAAACATTCAACGCTTCGCCGATTTGCGGCAAGTCGGCAGCACCGCCGCGCCGCAGCCGGTCACGCACCAGCTCTTCCATGCCGCCGACGAGCGCGAGCAGTTGTGCATCGCTCACGCTGGCCAGCCCGGGCTGGAGTTGCCGGCGCCGCCGGTGGAAAGCGCGCCACTGTTCGACCCACTGGGCCATGACCCAGTCGCGCCGGTCGAGCGCGCGGCGGCCAGCACCCAGCACCTCGACCGTGAACGACCAGGCCGCGGCCGGCATGCTCGCCATCGCCGCCAGGTAGGCGTCGATGGCGACCCGGGCGCGCAGTGCCAGGTCGTCGCCCGGCACGCCCTCGAGCGCGGCGCGGATCGCCCCGAACAGGCTGCGCATGCCGTCTTCGTAGGCGGCGAGAAAGCAGTCTTCGAGCCCGGCGAAGTGTTCGTAGAAGGTGCGGCGCGACACGCCTGCCAGTGCGATCACGTCGGCCACCGTGGCGGCACCGTAGCCCTTGTCGGCCACGACCCGCGCCACCGCGTCGAGCAGGCGCAGGCGCTGCGAGCCCGCCACCGCCGCCTGCGTGAGCGGGTGGCGGCCACGCGGCAGCTTCTGAGGGGTGGCTGGCTTGTTCCGGCTTGCGTTCACGATTTGAAAACAGTACCATACCTGAAGAAAACACGGTTGTTTTTAAATCATGGCCCGGTCGCCGACTCGGCCGAAGGAGTCGAAGATGCTGGCGAATATCCTGGTGGGTCTGGTGGCGGCCCTGCACGTCTACTTCATGGTGCTGGAGATGCTGCTCTGGGACAAGCCGACCGGCCGCCGCGTGTTCGGGCTGACGGCCGAATTCGCCACCGCCTCGAAAGGCCTCGCGGCCAACCAGGGCTTGTACAACGGCTTTCTGGTCGCCGGCCTGGTTTGGGGCTTGAGCCAGGGCGCGGCTGGCCAGCCGCTGAAACTCTTCTTCCTGGGCTGCGTGATCGTGGCCGGCGTGTTTGGCGCGCTCACGGTGAACCGCAAGATCCTGTTCGTTCAGGCAGTCCCTGCGGCGGCGGCGATGGCCGCCGTGTTGTTGCCCTGAGATTGCGAGCGCAGCGGCACGGCCTGGGCGGGCCATGCCGCTGGCCAGGTCAATCGGCTGCGAAGCAGTAGTACAGCCCGTTGCCACCGGTGGCCTTGAGGGCATCAGGGCTGCAGCCGCGGGTCATGTGCGAGGAATTCCACGACTTCGCGGGCACGCTTTCGTCCAGCCCGGTCTTGTCGTGGTGGCCCACCATGGCCGAGCCTTCGCCGCTCTGCGTCCAGTTGCCGCAGGTCGAGTTCACGTTGCCGGCAATGAAGCTGCCGTCGGGCTGGGAACCGGTCAACACGTCGTGCATGTTCGGGGTGTCGCCACGGCCGTTGATGCTCCCTCCGGTTTCGGTCAGCGCGGTCTGCTTCGTGATGTTGTTGCCGCCGTGCAGTTGCGCCACGTCGGTGGCCACGACCACCCCCTTGGCGTTCAGCCACGGGCCCTTGCCGATGCGGTCGCGTGCGTTCACGCCGGGCAGGTTGGCGGTGGGTTGCTGGCTCAGGTAGGCACGCCAGGTGCGGTTGCCCGCGCCAGCCGCTGCCGCAAGCGTCTGGCACTGCTTGTCGGCACCGGCCAGGCCGCCCAGGTCGGCGCCCTTGCCCGGCCCGGCACTGGTGACGAAGAAGCTCATGCCGGTCTTGCCGCTCGACATGCTGCCGCAGGCAGCGAGCAGGGAAACGGCGGCGGCGCAGGCCGCCAGGGGCCAGATGATCGATGAACGCATGGTGCTTTGTCCTCGGGTTGGGATCGGTGTTGGCGTCGCAGTCTGCCAAATGTCGAAGCGCCCCCAGACTACCAAGCCGAGCTGTCAACATGGACAAGGAAAAACACCGAGGAATAAATCAGCGGGGAGGCTTTCGCGCCCCGCGCCGCGAGGGGCTCGGCGCTGGCGCCGCACCACGACTGCGCGCCGTCCAGAGCTTGAATGCGCTCGGCGTGAGTTCGCGCCGCAGCAACTGCACGAGCTGGCCTTGGGTCAGGCCGTGGCTCATCAACACGGCGTTGAATGGCGGCCGGTCGTCCCAGGCGGTCTTGATCACGCTCGCAATGTCGGCGGCACTCAAACGGGGAACGGGCTTGGCCATGGTGGGCGATTGTGTGGCATCGCTGTGCCATGCTCTGCGCATGCATCGACGTGATTGGCTTCTCTCTGCCGCGGCCTGCGCTGCCACTCCGCGGGCGGGCGCCGCTTCGCCCCCGCGCCCGCTCAAGTGGCCGGGCGACTTCGGCGCACACCCGGAATCGCGCACCGAGTGGTGGTACGTCACCGGCTCGCTCGAAGCCGGCGCGCGGCTGTGGGGTTTTCAGGTCACGTTCTTTCGGTCGGCCACCGGCTTGGCCGCGGGCAACACGAGCCGCTTCGCCGCGACCGAACTGGTGTTCGCCCACGCGGCGCTCACCGACCTGGAACAGAAGCGATTGCGCCACGACCAGCGCATCGCCCGCTCGGGCTTCGGCGTGGCCGAGGCCGGCCGCGGCGAGACCCAGGTGCGCTTGCGTGACTGGCACCTGAGCCGTGATGCTGCTGCACCCGATCGCAGCCGCTACCGCACGCGCGTGGCCAGCGACAACGCCGGCTTTGTTTTCGATCTGCGGTTCGACGCGACCCAGCCAGTGCTGCTGCAAGGCCTGGCCGGCGTGTCGCAGAAAGGCCCGCGCGCCGAGCAGACGAGCCACTACTACAGCGAGCCGCAACTCGCGGCCCAGGGCACGCTCACGCTCGACGGCAAGCCCGTGGCCGTGCGCGGCCGCGCCTGGCTCGACCACGAATGGAGCGACTCGCTGCTCGACCCGCCCGCCGTGGGCTGGGACTGGATCGGCATGAACCTCGATGACGGCAGCGCGCTCACCGCGTTTCGGGTGCGCCGCGCCGATGGATCCAGCGTGTACGCCGGAGGCAGCTTTCGCGCACCAGGCAAGGTGCTGCGAAATTTTGGCGCCGACGAAGTGCGCTTCATTCCCGGGCGCCTGTGGGAAAGCCCGGGCTCGAAAGCGCGCTACCCGGTGCAATGGCAGGTCGAAACGCCAGCCGGCGCGTTCACGGTGAAAGCACTGCTCGACAACCAGGAACTCGACAGCCGCAGCAGCACCGGCGCGATCTACTGGGAAGGCCTGAGCGAGCTGCTCGATGCGAGCGGGCAGCGTGTCGGCCGCGGCTACCTGGAACTCACGGGTTATGCCGCCGCGTTGCGGCTCTGAACGACGCGCGCCGGGCACGCGCTCGCGTTCAGTTCAATGCGCGCCGCCGCCACCCGCCGCGCCGCCAGCCTTTGGCCGCGTCATCCAGACCACCACGATCAGCGCGAAGAACAGGATGGCCGACAGGTAGAAGATGTCGGTCACTGCCATCGTGTAGGCCTGCTGGTCGAGCAGCCGGTTCACGCTGGCCAGCGCCTGCTGCTGGGTCGAGCCGCCAGCCACGAGCTGGTCGAGCGTCTGCATCGCCGTGCTGTTGCCGCGGTTCACGCTCTCGGCGAGCTGCGCGTGGTGCAGGATCGCGCGGTCTTCCCAGATCGTGGTGAACAGCGAGGTGCCAACCGCACCGGCCGTGATGCGCACGAAGTTCGACAAACCCGCGGCCGACGGCATGCGCTCGGGCGGCAGGCCCGAGAACACGATGGCCTGCAAGGGAATGAAGAAGAAGGCCGTCGCCGCGCCCTGCAGAATGGTGGGGATCAGGATGGTCGTGAAGTCGGCCTGGGCATTGAAGTTCGAGCGCATCCACAACACGATGCCGAAGCCGACGAAGGCCACGGTGGCGAGCTTGCGCGGGTCTATTCTGCTGACGTTCTTGCCGACCCACGGCGACAAGATGATCGCCAGAATGCCGACCGGCGCCGTGGCCATGCCGGCCCAGGTGGCGGTGTAGCCCATGTACTGCTGCAGCCACAGCGGCAGCAGCACCACGTTGCCGAAGAACAGGCCGTAGGCGATCGACAACGACACCGTCCCCATCACGAAGTTGCGCTGCGCGAACAGACGCAGGTCGACGATCGGGTGCTTTTCGGTCAGCTCCCAGGCCAGGAAGAACAGGAAGCTCACGACCGACACGACCGCCAGCATGATGATCTGACCGGACGAAAACCAGTCGAGTTCCTTGCCCTTGTCGATCATGATCTGCATCGCGCCGATGAAGAGCACGAGCAAGGTCAGGCCCACATAATCGAGCGGCACGCGGCGCGGCCCGGGGTCGCGCGTCTTGTAGATCGACCAGGTCAGCGCCGCAGCCGCCAAGCCGACCGGAATGTTGATGTAGAAGATCCAGGGCCAGGAAATGTTGTCGGTGATCCAGCCGCCGAGCAACGGCCCGGCGACCGGCGCGACGAGCACGGTCATGGCCCACATCGCCATCGCGGTGCCGGCTTTCGCGGCCGGGTAGCTGGCGAGCAGCAGGGTCTGCGAAAGCGGGATCATCGGCCCCGCCACCAGGCCCTGCAGCACGCGGAACGCAATCAGCGATTCGATGTTCGGCGCCAGGCCGCACAACCACGACGCCAGCACGAACAGCAGGATGCTGCCGGTAAACAAGCGCACCTGGCCGAAGCGCTGGGTGAGCCAGCCGGTGAGCGGCACCGAGATCGCGTTGGCCACGGCGAACGAGGTGATGACCCAGGTGCCCTGCGTCGGGCTCACGCCCATGTCGCCCGAGATCGCGGGAATGGAGACGTTGGCGATCGAGCTGTCGAGCACGTTCATGAACGTGGCAAGCGACAGCGCAAAGGTGCCGAGCACGAGCTCGCCGCCCTTGAGCGGCGCGAACGCTACCGGGCGCGAGGGCACAGGCGACGGTGCAGAGGGCACGGGATCGGCAGCACCCGGCGCCACGGCGGCAGTGGAAGACATTCAGTGGCTCCGGCAGACTACTTCAGACCGGTGGCCGAGTGCGCCGCGGCGCCGCCGCTGACGAGTGTGGCGACCGATGCAGCAACGGCGGAAACCGGGGCCGTGCCGGCTGTCGGCGGCAACGTTGGCGCCGCGGCCATCTTGTTGCTGCCGGCCGCATCGAGCTTGCCCAGCTTGCCGCCGTTGGCGACGATGATCTTGCGCACTTCGGCGTCGGCCGCACTGTTGTTCTGCTCGAACACGCTGGTCTGCGCCACCGCCGAAGCGCGCGCGGCGTCGGCCAGCATGCGGCCGTCGGTCTTGCTGATGTCGACCTTCGCGTCCATCGACAGGCCCACGCGCAACGGGTGCTCGCCAAGCTGCTTCGCGTCGAGCGTGATGCGCACCGGCACACGCTGCACCACCTTGATCCAGTTGCCGGTGGCGTTCTGCGCTGGCAGCAGCGCGAACGCCGAGCCGGTGCCCGCACCCAGGCCCTCGATCGTGCCGTTGTACTCGACCTTCTTTCCGTACACATCGGCCTGCAACGTGACCGGCTGGCCGATGCGCAATTTCTGCAGCTGGCTTTCCTTGAAGTTGGCTTCGACCCAGAGCTGGTTCAGCGCGATCACCGACATCAGTGGCGCACCGGCTTGCACGCGCGCTCCGAGCTGCACGCTGCGCTTGGCCACATAACCATCGACCGGCGCGAGCAAATCGGCCCGCTTGAGCGCCAGGTAGGCCTCGCGCACGCGGGCCGAAGCGCGCATCACGTTCGGGTGTTGTTCGAGCGCGGTGCCGTCAGTGAGCGTCTGGTTCGAGACCAGTTGTTCGCGTGCGGCCAATGCCGCCGATTGCGCCGCCGCCACACTGCTCCGCGCCGCCGCGAGCTGCGAGTTGACGTGGTTGAACTCTTCCCTGCCGACCGCGCCGGTTGCCACCAGCGGGGCGCGGCGCGTCACGTCGTCTTGCGCGCGCGCGAGTTCGGACTGCGTACGCGCGAGGTCGGCTTCACGCAGCGCGATCTGCGCTTTGAGCGTGCCGTTGTTCGCGTACAGCGTGCGCACTTCGCGCACGGTTTGCGCGAGCTGGGCTTCGGCTTGATCGAGCGCGATCTGCGCATCGGCCGGGTCGAGCTTGACGAGCAGTTGGCCCGCTTTCACGTGATCGGTGTCGTCGGCGTTGATCGCGATGACGGTGCCGCCGACCTGCGGCGTGAGCTGCACGACGTTGCCCTGCACATAGGCGTTGTCGGTGCTTTCATAGTGGTTCAGCACCAGCGCCCAGTAAGCGCCATAGGCGATGCCGCCGAGCACAACGACGGCAGCGACGGCGCTCAGCGCCTTCTTGCGGGCGGGGTTGCCTTGCGGAGCGGTGGGGGTGGTTTCGGGGGCGGTCATGGTCGTTCTCCGGAAATCGGTTCGGTGTCTTCTTTGTTCAGCGGCTGGCCGAGGTGACGGCGGCAACGGCGCTGCGCGGCGCGGTGCCCACATCGGCGAGGCGCGGTGTATTTGCAGCGTCACCCACGTAACCGCCGCCGAGCGCGCGGATCAGCGCGATCTGGCTGTCGAGGCCGCGAGCCTTCAGGTCGGCCGCCTGGCGGCGCTGATTCAGCACCGAGGCTTCGGCGTTGAGCACCGTCAGGTAGGTGCCCAGGCCGGCCTTGTAGCGCTGCGTGGCCAGGTCGTAGGCGGACTCGGACGCGGTTTGGGCCAACGCCTGCTCGCGCTGCTGGCGTTCGATGGATCGGAGCGAGCCGATCTGATCGGCCACGTCGTGCACGGCGTCGATCACGGCGCCGTTGTAACTCTCGATCGCGCTGTCGAGGTCGGCGGCCTTGACCTTCAGGTTGGCGCGCAATCGGCCCGAATCGAAGATCGGAAGGCGGATCGCCGGGCCGGCGCCGTATTGCTCGCTGCCCGACTTGACGAGCTGATCGAGGCCGATGCTGGCCAAGCCAACGAAGGCCGTCAGGTTCACGTTCGGATAGAACTGCGCTTTGGCACTTTTCATGTCGCTGGTAGCCGCTTCGATGCGCCAGCGCGCGGCCGTGATGTCGGCGCGGCGGCCGAGCAGGTCGGCCGGCACGGCGGCAGGCAAAGGCACCGCCTGCACGCTGCGCAGCGTGGGGCTCAGCGTGTCGAGCGCGTCAGGCGCTTGCGCGCTCAGTGCGGCGAGTGCATGGCGCGTGAGAGTGATCTGCTCGGCCAGCGCTTCGATCTGCTGGCGCGATTCGGGCAAGGCGCCCTGCCCCTGGCGCAGCTCGACCGTGGTGTCCAGCCCGCCATCGACGCGCTGGCGGATCAGCGAGAGCGTTTCGTCGCGTTGCGCCAGCGCGCGCTCGGCAACGCTGCGCTGGTCGACCAGGCGCGCCAGCTGCACATAGGTGCGTGCCACGTTCGCGGCGAGCAGGACGCGTGCGGCCTCGGTGTCGGCCTGCGCGGCGCGCTGCGCGCCCACGGCGGCGTCGAGCGCGGCACGGTTGCGGCCGAACAGGTCGAGTTCCCACGAGGCATTGGCCTGCAAGGTGCCGAGGGTGCGGATCGAACCACCGAGCGGCGGCGGGTAGATGCTGGTGGCGCTGAAACGCTGGCGCGTCACGTCGAAGGCCCCATTGACTTGCGGGCCTTCAGCGGCCTGCGCCCCGGCCACGGCGGCCTGGGCGCGATTGAGGCGCGCCTGAGCGAGCTTCAGGCTCGGGCTATCGGCGAGCGAACGCTGCACCAGCTCGGTCAGGGAAGCGTCGCCGAAACCGAGCCACCAGTCGGCGGCAAGCGTCGGCGTGGCGACCTTGGCGTCGAGGCCGGCCGGAGCCTGCGCTTGCGCCACTGGCGCAATGCCGGCGCTGCTGGCGCAGCCCGCAAGCGTGAGCACCACTGATGACGCGACCGCAACGAATATGGCGGTCACGGTGGGCAAGGCGGTGCAACGTGCAGAGACCCCGGCGGGCTTGCGTTCGGTCATCGGTATCGGCAATAGTTGTTGTGGCTTCATTTGCTTAGGCAGGTATTTGGGCGAGGCGAGCCAGGGAATCGATTTCATGGTTTCACACTGCGAACGGTTCGCTCAGTCGGCGTCACGCAAGGCCTCGCCAGTCTCGAGCATGCGGTTCAGGTAGGTCTTCAGCGCCAGCCATTCGGTCTTCGAAAAGCCGGCCAGGTGGGCGTTCATCACCTCGCTCAACACAGCCGGCACGCCGGCCACGGCGGCCTCGCCTTCCGGCGTGAGCTCGACCTGCACGACACGCCGGTCTTCGGTCGAGCGCACACGCTTGCACAGGCCCTTTTTTTCAAGGCGGTCGAGCAGGCGAGTCATGGCCCCGGCATCAACTTGCAACCAGCGTGCCAGTTCGGCCACGGTGGCACTGCCCGAGTTCCTGATCTTCAGCAGCGGGCCCCACTGCGCGCTCGTCAGGCCGTGCGCGTCAAGGCGTTTGTCGACCTGGTAGACGACCGACAGCATGATGCGCTTCATCAGGTAGCCGACGCTCTCTTCGGCACAGTAGGTGCCGGCACGGTAGAAGTCTGCGGGAGCGGGAGCACGGGCCACGGAATTGCCTTGCGGGTGGGAGTGCACGAACTATAGATGCCTAGGCAATTATTGTCAAGGCTTGCCACGACGAAGCCAGGGCGAAGGCGGCGCGGGCGGCCGCTGCCCTACACTGCCGCCCATGCCCAGCACCGCCTCCCTCAGCGCCTCGCCCGCGACCGTTCCGGCGGCCGCCGCCCGCAACGTCAAGTCACTGGGCGGCTTGATGCCGTTCCTTCGGCCGTACCGTGGGCGCATCGCATTGGCAATGATGTTTCTCGTGATGGCGGCCGTGAGCACGCTGGTGTTTCCGGTGGCGCTGAAATCTCTGATCGACCAGGGCCTGGTCGCAACCGACTCCGGCGCGCGCGTGATGGCGCTGCGTGAACACTTCTTCGCGCTGTTCGCGGTCGGTGCGGCGCTCGGCCTGTTCTCGGCGCTGCGCTTCTACATGGTCACCTGGCTCGGCGAGCGCGTCACCGCCGACCTGCGCAATGCGGTCTATGCCCACGTCGTCACGCAAAGCCCCGAGTTCTTCGAGACCACGCAGACCGGCGAGGTGCTGTCGCGCCTGACGACCGACACCACGCTGGTGCAGACCGTCGTGGGCTCCAGCCTGTCGATGGGCTTGCGCAACGCGGTGCTCGGCATCGGCGCGATGGCGATGCTGATCGTGACCAACCCCTACGTGATGACGCAGGTGCTGGGCATCCTGATATTGGTGGTGCTGCCGAGCCTGTACTTCGGCCGGCGCGTGCGCAAGCTCAGCCGCGCCAGCCAGGACCGGGTGGCCGATTCGAGCGCCATCGCCGCCGAAGTGCTGAACGCGATTCCGGTTGTGCAGAGTTATACGCAAGAGTTGCGCGAAGCCAAGCGCTTTGATCTGTCGACCGAGAACGCTTTCGTTACCGCCGTGAAGCGCACGCGCATGCGTGCGGCGCTGGTCGGCTTCATCATCACCGCGACCTTCGGCGCGCTGCTCTGGGGGCTGTACCAGGGCACGCAGGCAGTGGTGCGTGGCGACATCAGCGCTGGCCACCTGGGGCAGACCGTGGTCTACGTGATCATTCTCGTCAGCAGCGTCGCGGTGCTTTCAGAGGTGTACGGCGACCTGCTGCGTGCCGCCGGCGCGACCGAGCGTTTGATGGAGCTGCTGAGCCTGCGCTCGCCGATCGCCTCACCCGCGAAGCCGACGGCGCTGGCGGCGACGCGCGGCGGCTCTTCGGTGACCTTGCGCGACGTGACCTTCCGCTACCCGTCGCGGCCGCAGCACGCCACGCTCGCGCACTTCAACCTGAGTGTGCAACCGGGCGAAACCGTGGCGCTGGTCGGCCCGAGCGGCGCTGGCAAGAGCACGGTGTTCCAGCTGCTGCTGCGCTTCTACGACGTGGCTTCGGGCCAGGTGCTGGTCGACGGTGTGCCGGTGAAAGACGTGGCGCTCGACGCACTGCGTGAGCGCATCGGCATCGTGCCGCAAGACAGCGTGATCTTCTCGGCCGACGCGATGGAAAACATTCGCTATGGTCGGCCGCAGGCGAGTGATGCAGAGGTGATCGCCGCCGCCCAGGCCGCGTTTGCGCACGACTTCATCAGCGTGCTGCCCGAGGGCTACAAGACCTTTCTCGGCGAGCGTGGCGTGCGCCTCTCGGGCGGGCAACGCCAACGCATCTCGATCGCGCGCGCGATGCTGAAGAACCCGCCGCTGCTGCTGCTCGACGAAGCCACCAGCGCGCTCGACGCCGAAAGCGAACGCATGGTGCAGGCCGCGCTCGAGTCGGCGATGAAAGACCGCACCACGCTGGTGATCGCGCACCGGCTTTCGACGGTGCAGCGCGCCGACCGCATCGTCGTGCTCGAAGCGGGCGAGATCGTCGAGACCGGCACGCACGCGCAGCTGGTCAACTCTGGCGGCCTGTATTCGCGCCTCGCCGCGTTGCAATTCGACCGTTGAACTCGCGCAGATAATTCAGTTCGCCTCAACCGGAAGTTCGCCGTGACCTCGCCTCTCACCCGCCCCGTTCGTTCCCAATACGAAGACTTCATGCGCCACGTGAACACGCACGGCGTGTTCAAGGCCGACCGCACCGGCACCGGCACGAAGAGCGTGTTCGGCCACCAGATGCGCTTCGACCTGAACGAGGGTTTTCCGCTGCTCACCACGAAGAAGGTGCACCTCAAGTCGATCATTCTCGAACTGCTGTGGTTCCTGCGCGGCGACGGCAACGCGAAGTGGCTGCAGGAACGCGGCGTGACGATCTGGAACGAATGGGCCAAACCCGACGGCGACCTCGGCCCGGTCTACGGCGTGCAGTGGCGCTCGTGGCCCAAGCCCGACGGCGGGCACATCGACCAGATCGCCGAAGTGGTGAAGCAGCTCAAGAGCAACCCCGATTCGCGCCGCATCATCGTCAGCGCCTGGAACGTGGCCGACCTGCCTGCGATGGCGCTGATGCCGTGCCACGCCTTCTTCCAGTTCTACGTGGCCGAGGGCCGCCTGAGCTGCCAGCTCTACCAGCGCAGTGCCGACATCTTTCTCGGCGTGCCGTTCAACATCGCGAGCTATGCATTGCTCACGCACATGCTGGCGCAGCAGTGCGATCTGCAGGTCGGCGACTTCATCTGGACCGGCGGCGACTGCCACATCTACAGCAACCACGCCGAGCAGGTGGCGCTGCAGCTTGAGCGCGAGCCGCGCGCCTACCCCACGCTCGAGATCAAACGCCGGCCGGCGTCGATCTTCGACTACGAGTACGACGACTTCGCGGTGCTCGGCTACGAGCCGCACGCGGCCATCAAGGCGCCGGTGGCGATTTGACCTCACCCGCGTGACCGGCCGGCGTTCCAGCTTGCAGCAGATGCCGCGAGAAAAACGCGGTGATCTTCGTGTCCACCGCCGGCATCGCGCGCCGGTCAAAACCCGGTGGATCGTTCAACATGTCGCCCAACAAGCCGGTCAGGCCCGGTGGCAGCGGTGACAGCAGCGCGCCGTGGCCGCCGTTCGGCAAGTCGGCGATGTGCTCGCAAGGTTTGCAGGCCTGCAACACCCGGTCGCTGTGAAAACGTGGCACGAGCCAACGGTCTTGTTGCGCCGTGATCAACCCCAGCGGCACCCGCGGCCGGGCCAGCGAAGCCATGTCGAAATCGGCCGAAGCCGGCACCCCGGCCACCACGGCCGCGACCCGCGGGTCGAAGTGGGAACGCAGCGTGCTGTCGCCGAAACGGTGGCGGATCACGGCCAGCGCCACCCATTTGCGCAGGCCGTCGAACACGCTGCCAGTGAGCCGTGTGATCAACCCCACGCACGATTGGAAGTCGTCGACCAGGTTCGCCTCGCAATGCTGCTTGAAACGGGCGGGTGACCATTCCCCTCCGGCCATGCTCAGGGCGGTGTGCCCGCCGGCCGACATGCCGTAGACGCCGACCTTGTCCAGACTCAGCAGCGGTGCAAAGCGCGGATCGCGCCCGACCGCGTCGATCGCGCGCGAAACTTCGGCCGGCCGCAAGCTCCAGCTCTCGGGGCCGGGTGCGCTGTCGTCCTTGTAGTTGTCGGCCCGGTGCTCGGGCATGGCGACCTCGAAGCCGCTTTCCACCAGGCTGCGGGCGAGGTCGGCATGCACCCAGGGCGCACCACCCGAACCGTGCGAAATGACGACAAGGCGGCCATTGCCCGCCACCGGCGTGCCCTGCGCCGCCAGGCTGAGCGTGAACCGCCCGCGCTGGATAGTCGCCGCTACGGCGCTCGACGGGTAGTACAGCGTGACCGGGCCATCGAGATCGGTCGCTCCGATCTCGCTCAGGCCGACGCTGGCCTGTGACGCCCCCATCGACGCACCCAGCGCGACGCTGAAGACGATGCGGCGGCACGCCGCACCCCACCACGAAATGTTCGTATCCATCGAAGCTGCTCCTCACGTCGAAGGCACCTGCCCCCGGTGAACGAGACGATCCCGCTTTGCAGCGCCGATGTCTCGCCGAAGCTCTGCAACACCGACTTCCGGCTGACCGATTTCAGGAATCGGCCAGCTTTTCCCGCCGAAACTCGGTCGGCGTGAGGCCGGTGTCGGCCTTGAAGGCCCGGTTGAACGGGCCGATCGACTGGAAACCTGCTTCCAGCGCGATCGTCAGCACGGGCAAGCCACTGCGGGCTGGGTCGGCCAAGGCCTCACGCGCTTCGCCGAGCCGAAACCCGTTGACGAAGGCGTTGAAGTTGCGGTGGCCCAGGCGCTGGTTGATCAGGCGCCGCAGCCGGTATTCGGGCACGGCCAGGCGAGCCGCGAGGCCGCCGACGCTCAAGTCTTCGCTGCGGTAGGCGCGCTCTTCCTGCATCAGGCGCTGCAGCGTGATCGCGAGGCGTTCCTCGGCGGGGTCGGGTGCGGGCAAAGACGATACCGACACGGCCAGCCGGGCCCTGGGATCGGCCACCACCGCCAGGGGAAACAACTCGGTGCCGCCCAGGCGCAGCATCTGGTACGCCACCACCGCCACGATGGCCAGCAGTACTGCCACGTCGACCAGGGCCGCCTCGGCCGACAGCCGGCCCTGTGGCGACGCGAGCCGCGCCACCAGCATCACCAGCGTGTAGGCGATGCCGGTCACCAGAATGAACACCCGCAAGCGGCGGCGGCGCTCGACCAGGTCGGCGCGCCAATGCGCCACGGCGGCCAGCGCAGCCAGCACCGCGAACAACAAGGGCACGGCACGCTGCAGGCCCGTCAGTAAGGGCGCGGCATGGGGCCCCACGGCACAGTTGACGCCGCTCAGCGCCGCCACGGCGAACCAGGCCACGAAGTGCAGCGGCCGCAGCGAAAAGTCGTCGTCGAACAGGGCTCGTGCGAAGACCCAGAACAGCACGGCGTTCGCGACCGAAACCGCCACCAGTGGCGCCTGCCACAGCGGATGCACGAGCGCTTCGAAGAGCGGCGTGGCGCCGACCACCTGCACGCACAGACCGAGCGCCAGGGCGGCGCCCGTGCGTGCGCTGCGCAGACGCGGCCGGTCGCGCCACAGCACCACGGCCAGCAACACCAAAAGCGCGAGCAGCGTGCCACGCAACCAAGCGTCGAGAAGGGTCAGCGGCAGGGGAGCGGGCACTCGGGCGGTCGGAAAGAAAAGGGCCCGGAACGATAGCAGGCGAGCCGGCCAGGCGCGAAACTCCGCAGAATTTGTCAAGCCGGATCAGGTCATCATTCACCCACCGCCCAACACGACAGCGACCATGCGCAACACAGAGGTGAGCGAAGGCATCGACACCAGCCGATCAGACCGCAGGCTCGACCACAAAAGCGCGGTTCAGCAAGCGCTCGGAAACGCCAAGCGCTTCGAGTGGGCGCACCAGCGGACCGCTGGCAAGCCGGCACCCGGCACGAAGCGAAAGGCATGCAAAGTCGGCGCTTGATGCGGCGGACTCCTGGAGAACGACAAACGATTTACCAAGGCATCTCGGCGAAGCGCTCGACCAAGAAGTCCAGCAAGGCACGCACTGCGGGCGACAAGTGCCTGCGCGACGTGTACAGAGCGTAGATCGACATCTCGGGAGGGTCCCAATCCGGGAGCACCCGCTGCAGGCTGCCGTCGGCCAGATGCGGGTTGGCCAGATAGGTCGGCTGCAACGCCAGCCCGCCACCCGCCAAGGTGGCGCGCAGCAAGGCCGTGGCCTCGTTGGCACTGAAGTGGCTGCTGACGCCGACCCGAACATGCTCCGAGCCACGACGGAGCATCCATTCACTCTTGCCGAAGTTGGCGTAGGTCAGGCAGCGGTGCGCGGCCAGGTCGGCGGGCGACTGCGGCACACCCTCGCTGGCCAGGTAGGCGGGCGAGGCGACCAGCGCCGACGCGCAGGGCGCCAGCACCCGGCCGATGAGCGCCAGGTCTGGCTCGGCGCTGATGCGAATGGCCAGATCGATGCGCGCCTCCACCAGGTTGAGCGCGCCCTCGCTGGCGTTGAGGTCGATCTTGAGCTGGGGATGCTGCTTCAAAAACTCGACCACCGCAGCGGCCATCTGCGCGTAGGCGAACGACATGCTGCAGGTGATGCGCA
>JBDTTU010000038.1:0-38713 GCA_039930465.1 Burkholderiales bacterium | reverse complement strand
TTGCAAATGCTCGCGATACCGCCCGGTATCGCTGTGCTTTGCGCCTAGGCTGAGCTCCTTTCCAGGCCCAACGCGGGCCCGACCCAAAGCCCGACAGCCTCCTAGGCATCTGGGGCTCCGGGCGCCGAGCGCAAGGCCCGCGGTACCAGACCGACCGAGCATAAAAAAGGGCCGCAATTGCGGCCCTTTCACCTTGAAGGGGGCGCCAAGGGCGACCCCTTCTTGCTGTTTCGCGACGCCTCAGTTGTGGTACGCCGTTTCGCCGTGGGCGCTGATGTCCAGGCCTTCGCGTTCGTCTTCTTCGTTGACACGCAGGCCGACGACCTTGTCCACGATGAAGTACGCCACGAACGAAACCACACCCGACCACACGATGGTCAGCAGCACGGCCTTCAGCTGGATCCACACCTGCGCACCGATGCCGTTGGAGATGACACCCGCCGTGACCCAGTCGCCCACCAGGCCGGGGCCGCCGAGCGATTGGGTGTTGAACACGCCAGTGAGCAGCGCGCCGACGATACCGCCGACACCGTGCACGCCGAACACGTCGAGCGAGTCGTCAGCACCGAGCATCTTCTTCAGGCCGGTCACGCCCCACAGGCAGGCAAAGCCGGCAATGAAGCCGATCAGGATCGCGGCCATCAGGCCCACGTTACCGGCGGCCGGCGTGATGGCGACCAGACCTGCCACCGCGCCCGAGGCAGCACCCAGCATCGAAGCCTTGCCCTTCATCAGCGCTTCGCCGATGCACCATGCGAGCACCGCAGCCGAGGTGGCGCTGAAGGTGTTCATGAAGGCGAGCACAGCACTGCTGCTGGCTTCGAGCGCCGAGCCGGCGTTGAAGCCGAACCAGCCGACCCACAGCATTGCAGCGCCCACCATCGTCAGCGTCAGCGAGTGCGGCGTGAAAGCCTCTTTGCCGTAGCCGACGCGCTTGCCGATCATGTAGGCACCGACCAGACCAGCGACCGCCGCGTTGATGTGCACGACCGTGCCGCCCGCGAAGTCGAGGGCGCCCATCTGCCACAGGTAGCCGGCCTTCTCGTTCATCGCGTCGACCACTTCCTTCGAGGCATACGCGTCAGGGCCCATCCAGAACCAGACCATGTGCGCGATCGGTGCGTAGCTGAAGGTGAACCACAGCGCCATGAACAGCAGCACCGCCGAGAACTTGGCGCGCTCAGCGAACGCACCGACGATCAGGCAGCAGGTGATGCCGGCGAAGGTGGCCTGGAACGCCATGAACAGCAGCTCGGGAATGTAGACCCCCTTGCTGAAGGTGGCGCCCATCGCGAAGGCGCCGGTCGCGGGGTCGAACAGGCCCTTCATGAACAGGCGGTCGAAGCCCCCGACGAAGGCGTTGCCCTCGGTGAACGCGAGGCTGTAGCCGTACACGCACCAGAGCACGACGATCATCGAGAACGTGACCATCACCTGCATCAGTACCGACAGCATGTTCTTGCTGCGAACCAGGCCGCCGTAGAACAGCGCCAGGCCCGGCACGGTCATCATGATGACGAGCAAGGTGGCGACGATCATCCAGGCCACGTCACCCTTGTTGGCCACGGGCGCCGGTGCGGCCGAAGCGGCTTCGGCCGGTGCCGACGCAGCGGGCATCGCGGCAGGTGCCGCAGCCATGGCGGCCGCCGGAGCGGCCGAGGCTGCGCCAGAAGCGGCGTCTTGCGCGAAGGCGGTGCCGCTCAGGCCCGCCAGACCCAGGGCCAGGCCCAGGGCGAGGGAAGTGATCAGTTTTCTCATGGTTGTCTTCTTGTTCCTGTGCGTCAGAGCGCGTCTTTGCCGGTTTCGCCGGTTCGAATGCGCACGACTTGCTCGAGCGTGGACACGAACACCTTGCCGTCACCGATCTTGCCGGTGCGGGCCGCACTTTCGATGGCTTCGATCACGCGGTCGACGATGGCGTCGTCGACCGCGGCTTCGATCTTCACCTTCGGCAGAAAGTCGACCACGTATTCCGCACCGCGGTACAGCTCGGTGTGGCCCTTCTGGCGGCCGAAGCCTTTTACTTCCGTCACCGTGATGCCCTGAACGCCGATGGCGCTGAGTGCTTCACGAACTTCGTCGAGCTTGAAGGGCTTGACGATCGCAGTCACCATCTTCATGGCAGTTCTCCAGGTTTGAGGTTCAGAACGTCTTCTTCACGCCGACGACGAGGCCGGTCTTGCCCAGGTCCTTGCCGTTGGCCGGCGAGGCATAGGCTTTCACGCCGGCGATCGACTTGGTGCTGGCACCGACCACGGCCGCACTGACGACGAAACCTTCGAAGTCTTTGCTCACGGTCAGCGAGTAGTCGGTGTACGAGAAGTCGCTGTTCTTCGCGACCTTCTGGTAGCCCACGTGCGGGGCGAGCATCACGCCGCTGCCCACGTCGAAGCTGGCGCTGGCGTCGAGGTAGCCGCTGTTCTTGCTGTCGGTGAAACCGAACAGGTTGCTCACGCTGTGCGAGTACTTCAGCGTGGCCGGGCCGAAGCTCATCGCGCCGTAGATTTCAGTGGTGTTGGCGCTGGTCGACAGATGGTTGCGCGGGTATTGGTAGGTCAGCACGCCAACATCTAAGCTCACGTCTTTGGCGATCTCGCCCTTGTAGCCGCCGTACAGGTCGACTTCGACGTTGGCGTCGCCGCCAGCGTCCTTGATCCACTGGATGTTCGATGCCCAGGCACCAACGTAGAAACCACCCGGGATCGAATAGTCGACACCGGCTTGAACCGCCGGCTTCAGACGGGTCTGCGAAATGCCGCGGTAGCGGTAGTCGCTGAACACACCGACGTTGAACGACAGCGGGCTGTCTTCAGCGTGAGCGATGGTCGGCAGGGCCGAAAAGGCCAGGGATGCGGCGAGCGCGAGGACGGTCTTGTTCATGTGAAGGAATCTCCAGAGTCAATGGCAGGTCAGGGCAAAACAGCTCGGCTACGTTTTGCAGCTTTTGTGCCATGTCGTGCATGCACCTTCGTGCCTCACGGGTGCCCACGGCGTGAATGAAATGGCGTCAAATGCGCACGCTTTTGGTGCCCAACAAAAGAATGCCCCCGTTTGGGGCACTCGGAAGTGCGAGATCGCACGCGTTTCCGGCCGGCACAATCGGTGCGCAAGAACCGCAGACGAAGCCGGCGCCCCGGCCCCGCGCTCAGGGAGAACCATGTCGCTAGCCGTCATTCACAGCCGGGCGCTGCACGCCTTGCACGCCGCCGAAGTCACGGTCGAAGTGCATCTTGCGAACGGTTTGCCGAGCTTCACCCTGGTCGGGCTGGCCGACACCGAAGTGAAAGAAGCGCGCGAGCGGGTGCGGGCGGCGCTGCAGAACAGCGGCCTCGAGTTTCCGGCCAACAAGCGCATCACGGTCAACCTGGCACCTGCCGACCTGCCCAAGGAGTCGGGCCGTTTCGATCTGCCGATCGCGCTCGGCATCCTCGCCGCCAGCGGCCAGGTCGACGCGGCGCGCCTCGACGGCTTCGAGTTCGCCGGCGAGTTGTCGCTCGCCGGCGACTTGCGGCCGGTGCGCGGAGCCCTCGCGATGGCGCTGGCGTTGCGCCGGGGCGGCGCAAGCAAGCAGCGTGCGCTCGTGTTGCCACTGGCCAGCGCGCAGGAAGCCGCCCTGGTCGACGGCCTGGCCATCCACGGCGCGGCCCACCTGCTCGACGTGATCCGCGCGATGCTGCCGGGCGATGCTGAGCAGGCGTTGGCTTTGCCGCAGGTCAGCGCGTTGCCGCGCACGGCGACACTGGCCGCGCCCGACCTGCGCGAAGTGAAAGGCCAGTCGGCCGCCAAGCGCGCGCTCGAGATTGCGGCCGCCGGCGGCCACAGCGTCTTGATGATGGGGCCGCCCGGCACCGGCAAGTCGATGCTGGCACAGCGCTTCGCCGGGTTGTTGCCGGCCTTGGTGCACGACGAAGCGCTCGAGTCGGCGGCCGTACAAAGCCTGACCGGCGCCTTCTCGCAAGAGCGCTGGGGCCAGCGTGTTCTGCGCGCGCCACACCACACGGCGTCGTCGGTGGCGCTCGTGGGGGGTGGCTCACCGCCGCGGCCGGGCGAAATTTCGCTCGCCCACCACGGCGTGTTGTTTCTCGACGAATTCCCTGAATTCCAGCGCGCCGCGCTCGAAGCCTTGCGCGAGCCGCTGGAAACCGGCCGCATCGTGATCTCGCGCGCCGCCCGCCAGTCCGAGTTCCCGGCGCGCTTTCAATTGATCGCCGCGATGAACCCTTGCCCCTGCGGCCACCTCGGCAGCCCGCTGCGCGCCTGCCGCTGCACGCCTGATGCTGTGGCGAGGTACCAGGGCCGCATCAGCGGGCCGCTGCTCGACCGTATCGACTTGCAAGTCGAGGTGCCGGCGGTTCCGCCCGACGCGCTGGCGGCGGCGCCCGATGGCGAGCCGAGTTCGCTGATCGCATTGCGGGTGGCACGGGCACGAGAGGTGGCGCTGGCGCGGCAGGGCGGTTTGAATTCCGCGCTGTCGGGCGACGCGCTCGATCGGCACTGCGCGCTCGACCCGACAACGTCAAAGTTCCTGCAGGCCGCCGCCGCGCGGCTGGGTTGGTCAGCGCGTGGTTTTCACCGCGTGCTGCGCGTCGCCCGCACGATTGCCGACTTGGGCGAGAGCGGCGCCATCACCACAGCGCACCTCGCCGAGGCGATCCAGTCGCGGCGCATGCTCGCGACCGGTTGAGCTTGTGAACGGCGATCAAGCCTTCATGAACCCCAGGCTGCGGGTCGAGACATTCGCAGTGGGCACCGCCGCCTCATCGTTGCATCAAAGCAGTGCCGCCAACGAGCGCCGCACCAGCGCTGCGTCGTGCTCGGAGCGCCGGGCCCAGTCCTGCAACTGGTCTTCACCGATCTTGCCGACGTTGAAGTACGCCGCCTCGGGGTGCGCCATGTAGAACCCGCTGACGCTCGCAGCAGGCGTCATCGCCAGGCTCTCGGTCAGGCCCATGCCGATGTCGGCGCAGGCCAGCACGCGAAACATCTCGGCCTTCACGGTGTGGTCGGGGCAGGCCGGGTAGCCGGGCGCCGGGCGGATGCCGGAATACTTCTCTGCGATCAGCTCGGTGTTGCTCAGCTGTTCGTCGGCCGCGTAGCCCCAGAACTCGCGCCGCACACGCTGGTGCAGGCGCTCGGCGAAGGCTTCGGCCAGGCGGTCGGCCAGCGCCTTGAACATGATCGAGCTGTAGTCGTCCAGATCGTCCATGAACTGCTTGTCTTTTTTCTCGGCGCCGATGCCTGCCGTCACCGCGAACAGGCCGATGTGATCGGCCACGCCCGAGCCTTTGGGTGCGATGAAGTCGGCGAGGCAGCGGTTCGGCCGCTTCACCCCGTCGACCACCGGGCGCACGCTCTGTATGCGCAGGCCGCGCCAGGTCATCAGCACCTCGGTGCGCGATTCATCGGTGTAGATCTCGATGTCGTCGTCGTTCACGCTGTTGGCCGGGTACAGGCCGATCACGCCGTTGGCGGTGAGCCAGCGCCCTTCGATGGCGCGGCGCAGCAGGCGCTGGCCGTCGGAGAGAACCCGACGTGCCGATTCGCCGACGATGTCGTCGGTCAGGATCGCAGGGTACGGGCCGGCCAGATCCCAGGTCTGGAAGAACGGGCCCCAGTCGATGCACGCAGCAATCTCGGCCAGGTCCTGGTTGCGAAAAACACGGCGGCCGGTGAACTTCGGCTTGGCCGGCTCGAACGAAGACCAGTCGATCGGCGTCTTGTTCGCGCGCGCTTCGGCCAGCGTGACCAGCGGCGTGGCCTTCTTGTTGGCGTGCTGCTCGCGCACCCGCACGTAGTCGGCGTTCAGCTCGGTGATGTAGGCCGCGGCGCGCTCGTCGCTGAGCAGGTCGCTGCAGACGCTGACCGAGCGGCTCGCATCGGGCACGTAGACCACCGGGCCTTCGTAGTGCGGCGAAATCTTCACCGCGGTGTGCACGCGGCTGGTGGTGGCGCCACCGATCAGCAGCGGAATCTTCTTGATGCGGAAGTAGTCGTCGCGCTGCATTTCGCCGGCCACGTACTGCATCTCTTCCAGGCTCGGCGTGATCAGGCCCGAGAGGCCGATGATGTCGGCGCCCTCGACCTTGGCGCGCGCCAGGATGTCCTGGCAGGCGACCATCACGCCCATGTTCACCACTTCGAAGTTGTTGCACTGGAGCACGACGGTCACGATGTTCTTGCCGATGTCGTGCACGTCACCCTTCACGGTGGCGATCACGATCTTGCCCTTGGCCTTCGCTTCGCCGCCGGCCTCGATGTGCAAGCGCTTCTCTTCTTCGATGTAAGGCAGCAGGTGCGCCACCGCCTGCTTCATCACACGCGCGCTCTTCACCACCTGCGGCAGGAACATCTTGCCCTGGCCGAACAGGTCGCCGACGATGTTCATGCCGTCCATCAGCGGGCCCTCGATCACATGCAGCGGGCGCCCGCCCGTCGCGAGGATGCGTTGGTAGACCTCTTCGGTGTCGTCGGTAATGAAGTCGTTGATGCCGTGCACCAGCGCGTGCGAGAGCCGCTCATCAACCGGCTTGTTGCGCCAGGCCAGGCGCGCGGTGTCGTCTTTCGCCATGCCCTTGGCACTTTCGGCGATCTCGATCAGGCGCTCGCCGGAGTCTTCACGCCGGTTCAACACCACGTCTTCGACCCGCGTTCGCAACTCGGGCTCGAGGTCGTCGTACACGCCCACCATGCCGGCATTGACGATGCCCATGTCCATGCCCGCTTGAATCGCGTGGTACAGAAACACGGTGTGGATCGCCTCGCGCACCGGGTCGTTGCCGCGGAAGCTGAAGCTCACGTTGCTGACGCCACCGCTGACTTTCGCGCCGGGCAGGTTCTGCTTGATCCAGCGCGTGGCGTTGATGAAGTCGACGGCGTAGTTGTTGTGCTCTTCGATGCCGGTCGCGATCGCGAAGATGTTCGGGTCGAAGATGATGTCTTCAGGCGGGAAGCCCACTTCGTCGACCAGCATGCGGTAAGCCCGCTCGCAGATCTCGATCTTGCGCTGGTAGGTGTCGGCCTGGCCCTTTTCGTCGAAAGCCATCACCACCGCCGCCGCGCCGTAGCGCCGCACCAGCTTGGCCTGGTGCTTGAACTGCGCCTCGCCCTCTTTCAGCGAGATCGAGTTCACGATGCCCTTGCCCTGGATGCACTTCAGGCCGGCCTCGATCACTTCCCACTTCGAGCTGTCGACCATGATGGGCACGCGCGCGATCTCGGGTTCGCCGGCAATCAGGTTCAGGAAACGCACCATCGCGGCCTTGCTGTCGAGCATGGCCTCGTCCATGTTGATGTCGATCACCTGCGCGCCGTTTTCGACCTGCTGGCGTGCCACGCTCAGGGCCTGCTCGAACTCACCGTTCAGGATCATCCGTGCGAAGGCCTTCGAGCCCGTGACGTTGGTGCGCTCGCCCACATTGACGAACAGCGTGCCTTCGCCGATCAATACCGGCTCCAGGCCGGAGAGTTTCATCGGGGGAACGGGTGTTTTGGTGGCGGTCATGGCGGGCAGCTCGTGCTGGGCCCGCGCTGCTCACCGCGGACCGGTCAAGGTCGGGTGAGCGCCGTTGAAACGGTCTGGCGCGTGCAGCAGCCAGACCGGGCCCAAGCCTGGCAGCCGGGGACGGGTGTCCGGGCTGTCGCAGCGCTCCTTGGGCGAGCAGGAATTGTACGTTCGGTGCAGGCAGTGCGGCTCGGTCATGCGGCACGACTCAAGTCTGGCGCCGCCCGGACGATAAAACGTGCACAGCCTATCCGGGTGGCATGCCGCCGCCTCGCCTCGCCCGCCGCCCTTCCCCTTTCGCCCCATGCCCGTCTTCCAACTCCCTTCCGATGTGCTGCGTGTCGGCGAGCCGACACCCTTCGCGCTGCGCGACAAGACCGGCTGCCTGCTGATTCCGCGCGGCACGCTGGTGGCTTCGGAAGAGCAGCGGCAACAACTCGCCGCGCGCGACCTGTATGTCGACGAACACGACGGCGAAGCGCTCAGGCGTGCCATTGGCGGCAAGCTCGATGCAATGGTGCGGCAGAACGCCTTGATCGGCCAGATCGCCAAGGCCCGCCCCGACCCGGTCGACGTGGTCAGTGGCAAGGCCGTCGGCCAGAAGCTGAGCGATCCGCTGGGCGCGTGGTCGAACCTGCAGATGCGCATCAGCGCGGTATTGCATGCACCCGAACAGCCCGATTTCGAAGCCCGCGTGATGCGCGTGCAGGCCAGCCTGCTCGACTTGCTGGCCAGCGACCCCGACACCGCGCTGCTGTTGCTGGTGCACGGCGCCACACAGGAATTCCACGACTACAGCGTGCGCCACGCGATGCTGGTGGCGGTGGTGTGCGAGCTGGTGGCACGCCAGTTCCCGACCTGGGACAAAGCACTGCGTCCTTCGTTGCGCTGCGCCGCGCTGACCATGAATGTGACGATGACGCAGTTGCAGAACCTGCTCGCCACTCAAGACACCCCGATCACGCCGCCGCAGCTCGCACAGATCGACCAGCACGGCAAGAAGGGCGCGACGCTGATGCGCGCCTCCGGCGTGACCGACGAGCTCTGGCTCGGCGCGGTAGAACACCACCACGACATGCCCCCCGGCCCGTTGACGAATCTGCCGATCGCCAAACAGCTGGCTCGCCTGATCCAGCGCGCAGACATCTTCGCCGCGCGTCTGAGCCCGCGCAAGAAGCGCCAGGCCATGTCAGCGACGGCGGCCGCCAAAGCGGTCTACCTCGACGAATTCCAGAAGCCCGACGAAGCCGGCTCGGCCGTCATCAAGGCGATCGGCCTGTACCCGCCGGGCTGCCTGGTGCGGCTGAAGAGCGGCGAGGTCGGGGTGGTGCTGCGCCAGGGCAGGAAGTCCACCGAGCCGGTGGTGGCGACCGTGATCAACGCTGCCGGCAATGCCGTGGCCGAGCCCGCCTTGCGCAACACCGGTTTGCCGCAGCACGCCGTGGTCGGCGGCGTGGCGGCCCACGAAGCCAAGGTGCGCCTGAACCTCGACCGGCTGGTCAAGCTGACCTGAGCCGCACCGCCACCTGCGCGCTTCGGTCAGGCAGCTTCGCTCTCGGCCTCGCGCGCCAGCGCCAAGGGCCCGCAGCAGCGCGGCTGGTAGCGCCCGACCCGTTGGGCGATCGCCGCGATGTGCGCCGGTGTGGTGCCGCAGCAGCCGCCGGCGATGTTCAGAAAGCCCGCCTTCGCGAACTCTTCGAGCAAGCTGCCGGTGATCTCGGGCGTTTCGTCGAAGCCGGTCTCGCTCATCGGGTTGGGCAGGCCGGCGTTCGGATAACAACTGACGAACGTGTCGCCGGCCACGCGCGACAGTTCTTCGATGTAGGGCCGCATCAGCGTGGCGCCGAGCGCGCAGTTCAGGCCGATCGCCAGTGGCCGCGCATGGCGCACGCTGTGCCAGAACGCGCTGACGGTCTGGCCCGAAAGAATGCGGCCCGACGCGTCGGTCACGGTGCCCGAGATGATCACCGGAAGGCGCTCACCGGTTTCTTCCATCAATTCATCGAGCGCGAAGATCGCGGCCTTGGCGTTGAGCGTGTCGAAGATGGTCTCGACCAGGAACAGGTCGCAGCCGCCTTCGAGCAGGCCGCTGGCTTGCTCGCGGTAAGCCGCCTTCAGCTCGTCGAAGGTCACGTTGCGCGCCGCCGGGTCGTTCACGTCGGGGCTGATGCTGGCGGTCTTGGGCGTGGGCCCGAGCGCGCCGGCCACGAAGCGGGGTTTGTCGGCGCTGCTGAACTTGTCGCAGGCAGCGCGCGCGAGTTTGGCCGCCGCCACGTTCATTTCGCGCGCGAAGGCGCCCAGACCGTAGTCGTCTTGCGCGACGCTGGTGGCACCGAAGGTGTTGGTCTCGAGAATGTCGGCACCGGCCGCAAGGTACTGCTCGTGGATCTCGGCGATGACCTCGGGCCTGCTGAGCTGCAACATGTCGTTGTTGCCCTTCAGGTCTTTCGGGTGGCTCTTGAAGCGTTCACCGCGGTAGTCGCTTTCGACCAGCTTGTAACGCTGGATCATCGTGCCCATCGCGCCGTCGAGAATGACGATGCGCTGGCCAAGGATCTGCGGCAGGGCCGCGCCGCGGGTGTAGTGTGAGGCGTTCATGCGGCCATTGTAGGAAACGTGTCAAGCGTGCAGCGCGCCGCCGGTCAAGGCGATGCGTTACGCCCCCACGCCACCGCTCAGACCAGTTCGACCGGAGCCGTCTGCGCGAACAGCGAATCGCGGAACGCCAGTGCGCTCGGCCCTTGGTCGGCCATGGCCCACAACGCAAGGGCCTTGGCCGACATCGGCTTGGCAAAAAGGTAACCCTGGAGTTCGTCGCAGCCCAGCGAGCGCAGGATCTGGTTCTGTGCTTCGGTTTCCACGCCTTCGGCCACCACCTTCAGCCCGAGCGCCTGAGCCAGCTTGACGACCGCGTCGACCACCGCTCGCGCATCGGCGCTGGTCGCCAGGTCGAGCACGAAGCTGCGGTCGATCTTGAGTTCCTGGGCCGGCAGCTTGCGCAGGTACGACAGGCTCGAATACCCGGTGCCGAAATCGTCGATCGAGATGTGCACGCCCACAGCGGCGAGGCGCTCGAAAATTTTCATCGTGGCCTGCGGGTCTTCCATCGCCACCGATTCGGTGATCTCGCAGGTCAGCAGCATCGGGTTGATCTGGTGCCGCGCCAAAGCGTCGGCGATGCGCTCGGGCAGGTCGGGGTGGCGCAGTTGGTGCACTGAGAGGTTGATGGCCACGCGCATGCGAAGGCCTTCGTCGCGCCACACGCGGGCCTGGCGGCAGGCTTCGTCGATGACCCAGTTGCCCAGCGCCGCGATCAGGCCATAGCGTTCCGCGATCGGGATGAACACCGCCGGGCTGACCATGCCGCGCTGCGGGTGGTGCCAGCGCATCAGGGCTTCGGCGCCGGTGATTTCGCCGCTGGGCGCGTGGATCTTCGGCTGGTAGTAGAGCTCGAGCTGCTGCCTGGCCAGCGCCATGCGCAGATCGCGCAGCAGGTCGAGCTGCTCGCCCACACCGGTCAGCATGTGCGGCTCGAAGAACGCGTAGGTCGCACCGCCGCTGCGCTTCACGGCGCGCGCTGCGGCATCGGCATGGAGCATCGCGGTGGTGTGGCCCCCGTGTTGCGGGTAAAGCGCGACGCCGATCGAACAGGAAAGCACCGCCTGGCGGCCCTCCAGCTCGCAGGGCTCGGCCAGCAAAGCGAGCAGGCGCTGGGCCATCTTCGCGGCGCCATCGCGGTCGGCGTCGCGCTGCATCAGGAGCGCGAATTCATCGCCGCCGACCCGCGCCACCGTGTCGCCGGAGCGGGCCATCGACGCGAGCCGTTGTGCAATTTCCTGCAGCGCCAGGTCACCCACACGTCGACCGAAAGAATCGTTGATCGGCTTGAAGCCGTCGAGTGCGATGAACAGCAGCGCCAGCGCCTGCCCCTTGCGATCGGCCTGCACGGCGGCGGCTTCGAGCAAACGGTCGAACGACATGCGGTTCGGCAGCGAGGTCAACGTGTCGGTGCGCTCGACCTCGTCGATGCGGCCGATCGCGCGGTGCAGTGCGCGGCTCATGCGCGCTTCAATGATCGAGAGCAACAGCAAGAGCAGCAGCAGCGCCACCGAGCCCACCGATGCGAGCAAGGCCAGCGTGCCGTTGCTGGCCGCGCTGATTTGGTTCAGTGACACCGCATCAAACGGCACCCGCGCCGCCAGCGTGCTCATCAGGTGCGACCCGCTCAGTGCCAGGCCGAGCAGGCAGGCCGCGGCCAGTTTGCGCGGCACCTGGCCCGAGCGCTTCTTCGGCAACAGCGCCAAGCCCAACGCGAGCACCGTGCCGACAAGGGCGCTGGCAACGACCCCTGCAGCCCAAAGCAGGTGCCAGGCGAGCGACGGTGAGATGCGCATGCCGACAAAGCAGAGTGCCAACGTGCCGAGCACAGCGCCGCCCAGCACGGCGCCCGCGGCCAGCAGCCGCGCCCAGCCCGGCGCGCGCACCATGCCGACCTTCAGCGCCAGCCCGCTGCCGAACACGGCCACGGCCCAGGCGGCCAACGTGATCAGCCCGCCATAGCCGATGCCGAAGGGCAAGACATCGCCCGACAACCCGACGAAGTGGATCGACCACAACCCTGTGCCCAGCGCCAATGCGCCACCGGCCAGCCAGACCTGGCCGGCGCGGCCCGGGTTCGCCACGACGCGGCGCGCCATGTCGAGCGCCACGTAGCTCGCCAGGCAGGCCACGGCCAGCACCGCGACCCAGAGGATGGGCTGGGTGGCCCAGGGGATGTATTCGTCAGACTTCATGTCGCTGCTGTTCGCCGCATGCCCCGTTTGTTCAGGGCTTTATCGGCGCGGCAGGCCCGCGACTTGAGTCGGATCGCCGTCAGTGCAAGAACCCGATCCCGCGCTGCTGCCGCACTTCGGGTTTCACGCGGTGCTCGGCTTCGAGCTGCGAGAGGAACTCATCGGGCTCGAAGCTTTCGCCCAGCACGTCGCACTGGCGCTTGACGGAAGCGAAGTCGCCCGGCGCGAGCGCGCCGAGCTGGGCCAGCCGGCCTGTTTGCTCGGCGGTGAGACGTGAAGAATCACCGCCCAGCGCTTCGGCCACGAACATGCGTTCGCGTTGCCCGGCCGTCAGCGGCTTGAACTGGATCTTGAAGGTGAAGCGCCGCAACGCCGCTTCGTCGAGTTCCTGGAACAGGTTGGTGGTGCAGATGAAGACGCCCGCGAAGCGCTCCATGCCCTGCAGCATCTCGTTGACTTCGCTGATCTCGTAGTTGCGTTCGGCCAGGCGCCGGCTGCGCAGAAAACTGTCGGCCTCGTCGAGCAGCAGCACCGCGCTCTCGGCCTGAGCCTCGTCGAACATCTTCGCCATGTTCTGCTCTGTTTCGCCAACGAACTTGCTCATGATGTCGCTGGCCTGCCGGATCATCAGCGGCCGCTGCAACTCATGGGCGATGTGCTCGGCCAGCGCGGTCTTGCCGGTGCCGGGCGGGCCGTAAAAACACAGCGTGCCGTAGGTCTTGCGGCGCAGGGCTTCGACGATCTTCGGCACTTCGAAACGTGATTCGGTGTTGACGAGGCCGAGGTCGTAGTTCGTCACCACACGGCGCGCGCCACGTTCGCTGCTGTGGTTGCCGAGCGCCTTGTCGGCATTGCCGAGCTGGCGCTCGATCAAGGCTTCGAGGCCGCTGCCGTCGCTGGCCAGCCTGGCGAACTTCACGGCCGTGCGAATTTGCGCCGGGGTCAGACCCTTGCGTTCGGCCAGGCGTTTGGCAAAGCCTTCGCCCACCTCAACGCCCGCGAGCGCCCGCCCGACCAGGCTTTCGCGCGCGCCGGGCGGCGGGCTCTTCAGTTCAAGGTGGTACTGGAAGCGGCGCCGAAACGCGGGGTCGATCTGCTCGATGCGGTTGGTGACCCAGATCACCGGCACCGGGTTGGTCTCGAGAATCTGGTTGACCCAGGCTTTGCCGCTGACGCTGCCGCTGAGCGCGCCGTCACCGGTGTCCATGCGTGCCATCAGCTGCGCCGCGTCGGTCGAGATCGGCGGGAACACGTCTTCGACTTCGTCGAACAGCAGCGCGACCGTGGGGCTGCCTTTCAGAAACACCTGGCTGATCTGCAACGAGCGATAACGGTCGCGGCCGCTCAGCGAGTTGCCGTCGCGATCGGCGTATTCCACTTCGTACAGTTCGAGCCCGGCCGATTGCGCCGCCACTTTTGCCAGCTCGGTCTTGCCGGTGCCGGGCGGGCCGTAAAGCAGCACGTTGACCCCCGGCTCCTTGCGCGCAATGGCGTTCTTCAACAGCGCGGTCAACATCTGCTGGTCGACGCCGACGAAGTCGAAATCGGCCTCGCTCAGCTCGCTGCGTTTGGCCGGTCGCGTGAACACCGCCATCAGGTCGGACGGGCCCTCGTACCGGCGCATCAGCACCGGCGGCAACTGTTCGCTGACTTTCATCAGGTCGGCCAGGTCAGTGATGTTGTGCTCGGAGATCAGGTTCTCGACCATGCCGATGCGCTCGAGCCTTGAGCCGGCACGCAGCGCTTCGGCCACGTCGGTCTCGCTCACGCCGGCCACGCTGGCGATGGCCGCATAAGCCTCTTGTGCGTTGGAGACCTTGAACTCGACCAGCAGGCCGCGCAGGTCGCGCTGGTAACGCGCGAGCGTGCCGTAGAGCAGCAGGGCGCGCTCGGCCGGGTTCAACTGCAGCAGGCCGGCCAGCGCATCGATGTTCTTCTCGACCAGCGTCGATTCTTTTTTCAGGCTGCGCGCCAGCCAGTCGGCCGTGGCGCCGAGCACGGCGAGCAGGTCTTTCGGGGCGTCCTTGATGTATTCGTCGACGTAGAAGAACAGCGTCCCTTCTTCATACGGCCCGCGCCAACCACCGTGGCGCACCATGAACGCGTCGTCGTTCAAGGCTTCGTGGCCACGCCAGTGTTCGTTGCCCTTGCAGCGGGTGTTCAGGAATTCGCGCAGGCGCGCCAGCACCGAGCTCGGCCACACGAGGTGCTTGCCGGTCAGCGAGAGCAGGCTGTTCCAGTCGCGCCGCAGGTTGAAGCGGCCGGCGTTGCGGGTCGTGAGGGTCAGCACGAACTGCGAGCACATGCGGTCGAGCACCGGCGCGTCTTTCAAGCCGGGTGACAGCAGCAAGCGCCCATCGCTGTAGCTCTTGACCATGAGACCTCCTGCGGAAAAGTCTGTGAACCATCTTGGCGCAGAGTGCAGCTCGCGGCAAGCCCCGTGTGTGCACGGGCTCAAGAGACCACAACGCAGGGGTGAGCCGCAGGAAGACAGCGGCTTGATTTCATGTGCCGCAGGTCACACGCGGCCCAGGCAGGCTCAGTGCAGGATCACCGGTTGTTGCATCAGCGAAGCGAAGCGCTCGATGTAGTCGTCGATCTCTTCTTCCGACGGGCTGGTCTGGATCAGCGCCTCGACGCCTTCCTTGAAGCTCTCGGCGAGCACGCCCTGGATGAAGATTTCCTTGCGTGCGAACTTGTCGACGAGTTCGTAGCCGCCGTGGCTGAGCGTTGCCCCTTCAGGCGCGCTGCTGCCACCGGGCGTGGTGCCTGTGTCGGTGGCCACGTCGAACAGCACGACCGCGTAACTTTCAGAGTTGTAGAGCATTTGCATGACGGACTCTCCTGCTCACCCACGTGAGTCCCTCAACGCAAATATCAAGCCAGCCGCCGACACATGCCCCCGCAACGAAGGGGGTCAAGGCGAGGTGTCGATGTCTTGCAGGCGCAGGTCGAGGCCGTCGTCGTTCGGGCCGGAACGCAGCAGCGCACGCACCGGCAGGTGGTGGCGCTTGGGGTCGAGCCACACCTCGACCGTGGTGTCGTAGGGGCCGCGCGGCTCACGTTTGAAGTGGATCGCGGCCACCTCGCCCGAGCGCGAGTCAACCGTATCGAGGCCCAGGCTGCGAAAAACCCACGCACCGGCATCACCGTGCGAGCCGCTCACGAACATCACGACCTTGGCATCGGCGGTGCCCAGCGCCGGCTCGGCCGCGACGACGGCGCCGAGCTCGATCATCCAGCTCAGCCGGTCCTGGGCCCCGGCATGCAGCGGGTATTCCGTCTGCGGCCCTGAATACGTGATCTTGCCGGCCTCGCGCTGAAAATTCGCCGCGGTCTGCGGGCGCCGGATGCGCCGGTCGGTGAAACGCTGTGGCGCGATGCCGGCGCTGTCGAACCCGCCCTGGCTGACCTGGGTGAGGATGGTCAGCCCGGCCACACGGCCTTCGAGCTTGAGTTCGTAGCGGTCGGTGCCGGGGCGCCACTGCAGTTCGCCGTTGCCGCGCAAGCCACCGCGCTGCATGTCGTAACGCAGCGTCGCTGCCGGCGGCAGTTGGGTGCGGTAGGTGGGTATTCTTTCCTCGGCCGGCGCGCTCGCTGGCTCGGCCTGCGTGGGTGTGGGCGTGGGTTCAAGCGCCGGCGCGGCACTTGGCTTGGCTGGCAAGGCAAGGACCACCGGCATGACAACGGGCAGCGGCACGGCTGCCACCTCGGCCAAGGCCACCGGCCGGGCGGCCGCGAGCGGCGCCCTCGGCAAGCGCGGCGGAATCACCACAGGTTCGCTGCGCACCGGCAACACCGGCGGCATCGGCTCGGCCGGCAGATTCACGGGCGCCTGCACCACCGCGCGAACCAGCATCGCAGGCGCCGGCAGACGCGGCGTGTCGCGCTGCGGCCAGGCCCAGCCCATGTCGCTCAGCGCGCTGGCGTGCAGCAGCAGCGCCAGCACGGCGAGGGCGGCCAGCGCCTTCCAACGGCGGCCCGCCGCGGCGCTGGAATCAGACTTTGCCCCGTGCATCGACAATACGGCTCCTTTCCTGCCCCTTCGACCCGCCCCACCCATGAAGCTTGCGACCTACAAAGACGGCTCACGCGACGGCCAACTCGTCGTCGTTTCGCGTGATCTCTCGACGGCCCACTATGCCAGCGGCATTGCGACAAGGCTGCAACAACTGCTCGACGACTGGGGCTTCATTTCGCCACAACTCGAAGAACTTTCGCAGACCCTGAACCACGGCAAGGCGCGCCACGGGTTCGCCTTCGAGCCACAAAAATGCATGGCCCCTTTGCCAAGAGCCTATCAGTGGGCCGATGGTTCCGCCTTCATCAACCACGTCGAGCTGGTGCGCAAGGCACGCAACGCCGAAGTGCCGGAAAGTTTCTACACCGACCCGCTGATGTACCAGGGCGGCAGCGACGATTTCATCGGCGCGCGCGACGACATCGTCTGCGCCAGCACCGAGTTCGGCATCGACTTCGAAGCCGAGGTCGCCGTGATCACCGGCGACGTGGAAATGGGCAGCGCGCCCGATGCCGCCATCGACGGCATTCGCCTGCTGATGCTGGCCAACGACGTGAGCCTGCGCCACCTCATTCCCGCCGAACTCGCGAAGGGCTTCGGCTTCTTCCAGAGCAAGCCCGCCACCGCGTTCAGCCCGGTCGCGGTCACGCCCGAAGAACTCGGCGACAGCTGGCGCGGCGGTCGGGTGCACCTGAACCTGGAGAGCGTGTGGAACGGCAAACGTGTCGGCCTGTGCGACGCCGGCCCGGAAATGACCTTCCACTTCGGCCAGCTGATCGCCCACATCTGCAAGACCCGCAACGTGCGCGCCGGCAGCATCGTCGGCAGCGGCACCGTGAGCAACAAGGACTGGTCGCGTGGTTACTCGTGCATCGCCGAGAAGCGTGCGATCGAGACCATCGAAGGTGGCGCGCCGAAGACCGAGTTCATGCAGTACGGCGACACGGTGCGCATCGAGATGAAGGGCGCCGACGGGTTGAGCATGTTCGGCGCGATCGAGCAGCGTGTGGTGGCGCCGGCCTGAACGCCTGAGCCGCCGTGAGCAACGAACTGCCGCGCACCTTCAAGCTGGTCACCGTCTGGCTGCTGCTCGGCGTATTGGTCTTCCTGGGCATCCAGTGGTGGCTGTACCGCGCGCGGCAAACGCAGTTCAGCGTCAGCGCAGGCGTGGTCGAGCTGCGCCGCGGCAACGATGGGCACTACCACTGGCCGGGCCGCATCAACGGCCGCGAGGTCGACTTTCTGGTCGATACCGGCGCCACCGGCACGGCGATCTCGGCGAGTCTGGCGCGTGAGCTGAAGCTGGAATCGCTGGGCTCGGTGCAATCGAACACGGCTGGCGGGCGGGTCACCGGCCAGGTCGTGAGCGCCGACCTGAGCCTGCAAGGCGGTGTCGAGGCCCGGCGCCTGCGCGTGGTGGCGCTGCCAGGCCTGAGCGACCGCCCGCTGCTCGGCATGGACGTGCTCGGCCGCCTGAAGTGGCAGCAGGGCGACGGCGTGCTTCGCTTCGAGCTGAAGCCGGTGCGTTGACGCCGTGCGGATAAGCTGACGCCCATGAAGATGATTCCTGATGCACGCCAAGCCCTGCGCTGGTTCGCCGTCATGGTGCTTGCCTGCGGCACGAACGTGCACGCGCAAGCCCCGGCGAGTTGCCCCCCGGTGGCCACGCCGTTCACGCAGGAAGAGATGCAGAGCGGCCTGCGCAGCGCCCGCGACCGCGGCTTCCTGTGGCGCATCACGCGCGAGGGCCGAGACTCTTGGCTCTACGGCACGGTGCACGCCGCGAAGCGCGACTGGATGTTCCCCGGCCCGAACGTCACGCAAGCGCTGAAGGCCAGCGACGCCATCGCGCTCGAACTCGATCTGCAAGACCCCGAGATCGGCCGCCGCCTCGGCGCCGGCATGGCGGCGCAACGCAACGCACCCTTGCCCGAGCCGCTGCGCCAGCGCCTGGCGCGGCTGGCCGAGGCCGAGTGCATCCCGGCCCCTATGCTGGCGCCGCTCAGCCCCGAGATGCAGGTGGCGACGCTTTCGGTGCTGGCCGCGCGCCGCGATGGCATCGACCCGTCGTATGGCATCGACGCCGTGATCGGCGGTTTCGGCCGGGGCAGCGGCAAGCCGGTGGTGTCGCTCGAAACACCGGAACAGCAGTTGCGCGTGCTGCAGATGCCGAGCCCACAAGAGACGCTGAGCTTCGTCGAAAGTGGCGTGCAAGACCTGGAAAGTGGCCGCGCGCGCCCGCTCGTGCTGCGGCTCACGCAGGCCTGGGCCGATGCCGATCTCGACACGCTCTCGGGCTACGCTTCATGGTGCGATTGCCTGAACACCGAAGCCGACCGCGCCCAGCAGGCGCGCCTGCTAGACGCCCGCAACCCGCCGCTGGCCGACGCCATCGCGGCGCTGCACAACGCAGGCAAGCGCGTGTTCGCCGCCGTCGGCAGCCTGCACATGATCGGCCCGCTGGGTTTGCCGGGGCTGCTGGCCGAGCGTGGCTTCAGCGTCGAACGTGTGCACTTTTCTCCTTGAAAGAATGCCTCCGTTTGCTTGTTCGGCCGCCTTCTGAATGCACAATGAAACGCGCCGATGAACAAACAGAGCGCGGCCCACACACCCGCCCGAGGAGACACCATGACAGACGCATCCGCCTTCACGAAACTCGTGCCCGGTTTCGACTTTCTGCAGAACCTGGTGAAAGGCGCGGGCACCGCGCTGCCCGGCATCGGGCAGTGGGTGGCGCCGACGATCGACCCCGACGAGATCGACAAGCGCATCAAGGAGCTGCGCACCGTGCAGTACTGGCTCGAGCAGAACACGCGGATGCTCGAAGCCACGATCCAGGCGCTCGAAGTGCAGCGCATGACGCTGTCCACACTCAAGACCATGAACGTGCAGATGGACGACCTGCGCGAGTCGATGAAGATCAAGGCGCCGGCTGCGGCGCCCGCTGCGCAGGCCGCGGAAGAACCCGAACCCGAAGCCGAGGCGGAACCTGAAGCCGCCGCTGCGCCCGCGGCGCCACCTGCGCCCGGCGCCGTCGACCCGATGCAATGGTGGGGCGCACTCACCAAGCAGTTCACCGAACTCGCCACCTCGGCGATGAAAGACACTGGCACCGACGCTGCCAAAACACTGGCCGGCGCCTTGATGAAACAATCGATCGACGCGGCCGGCCAGCCTGCCGCCAAGGCTCGGCGCCCGGCCGCCAAGACCGCAGCGAAGAAGAAGCCCGCCGCTCGCAAGAAGGCCACGCCGACACGCTGAGAGCTTGTGAAACCCTTCCTCCACGCCCACGCCACGCACCCCGACTGGCGCATGGCGCTCGCGCTGGCCGCGGCGCAGATCGAAGCACAACGCAGCGAGCCCGGCGCCACCGCCGCGCCCACGCTCGGCTGGGTCTATTTCAGCGACCAGTACGGTGCGCACGCGGTGGCGCTGCTGGCCGAGTTGCACCAGCGCTGGCCCGGGGTGCAGTGGGTCGGCGCCAGCGGTGTGGGCGTGGCAGCAAGTGGCGTCGAATACTTCGACGAACCCGCGCTCGTGCTGATGCTGGCCGACATGGCGCACGATCGCTTTCGTGTGTTCTCGGGCGCGCGCCCGCTCGGCAGCTTCGCAGCCCACACCGCCAACGTGCATGCCGACCCGGCCGGCAACGACCCCGACGATCTGGTGCGCGACATGAGCGCGCGCACCACCACCGGCTATTTGTTCGGCGGCCTGGCGTCGTCGCGCGGCAAGGCCGTGCACATCGCTGAAGACGTGCTGAGCGGCGGGCTCTCGGGCGTGGCGTTTGACGCGCGAGTGGCGCTTGTTTCGCGCGTCACGCAGGGCTGCCAGCCGATTGGCAGCACGCGCACTGTCACCGGCGTCGACCGCAACGTGGTGACCACACTCGACGGCGAAGGCGCACTCGACTGCCTGCTGCGCGACCTGAACTTCGAAGGCGCCGACCCGCGCGCCGCGCTGCCGGCCCTGCGCCAGACGCTGGTCGGCCTCAGCGACGCGCCCTCGGCCGACAACACCCCGCGTGCAGACGGCGCCAGCACCGCCTTGCGCGGCCGCTTCGACCACATCGCGCGGCGCGGTGCCTTTGGTGCCGACACCCGGGTGCGCCACCTGATCGGCCTCGACCCGACCCGTCGCGGCATCGCCATCGGCGACATGGCCGAGCTCGGCAGCCAGATCGCCTTCTGCACCCGCAACACCGAAGCGGCGCGCCGCGACCTGATGCGCATCTGCGCCGAAGTGCGCGAAGAGGTCGAACCCGAAACCCTGCCGATGGCCGCCGCGCTCGCGATCAAGGGTGCGCCGGCCGGGCACGCCACGCCCACCGCATCGCACGGCATCGCCGGCGCGGTCTACATCAGCTGCGCCGGGCGTGGCGGGGCGCACTTCGGCGCGCCGTCGGCCGAACTCGCGATCGTGAAACACGCGCTCGGCGACGTGCCGCTGGTCGGCTTCTTCGCGTCTGGCGAGATCGCCCGCGAGCACCTGTATGGCTACACCGGTGTACTGACCGTCTTCACCACCGGTTCGTGATGCGCCCGGCCTTGCCACTACATTGCACCCTCATGCGCGCAACCGCCCACCGAGCCCTTCCGAGATGAATGCAGCCTTGCCCGCTGGTGTGGCGGCCTCTGCCGCCGAAGCAGCGCAGCGCGGCCTGCGCCAGGCCGAAGTCGTGGCCGCGCTCGCGCCGCTGCTGCCGGCCCACGCACTGCTGTGGCACGCCGAAGACACCGTGCCCTACGAATGCGACGGCCTCACCGCCTACCGCGAACAACCGCTGGTGGTGGCGCTGCCCGAGACCGAAGTGCAGGTGGCCGCGGTGCTGCGCGAATGCCACCGGCTGAACGTGCCGGTGGTGGCGCGCGGCGCCGGCACCGGGCTGTCGGGGGGTGCCTTGCCCAACCGCCTGGGCGTGACGCTGAGCCTGGCCAAGTTCAACAAGATCACCAATCTCGACCCGGTGGCGCGCACCGCGGTCGTTCAATGCGGCGTGCGCAACCTCGCGATCAGCGAAGCGGCTGCGCCTTACGGCCTGTACTACGCGCCCGACCCGAGCAGCCAGATCGCCTGCACCATCGGCGGCAACGTGGCCGAAAACTCCGGCGGCGTGCACTGCCTCAAATACGGCCTGACGCTGCACAACGTGCTGCGGGTGCGCGGTTTCACGGTCAGCGGCGAGCCGGTCGACTTCGGCTCCGAAGCACTCGACTGCGCCGGCCTCGATCTGATGACGATCCTGATCGGCAGCGAAGGCATGCTCGCGATCACGCTCGAAGTGACCGTGAAGCTCGTGCCCAAGCCGCAGCTCGCGCGCTGCATCATGGCCAGCTTCGACGACATCCGCAAAGCCGGCGACGCGGTCGCCAACGTGATCGCCGCCGGCATCATCCCGGCCGGGCTCGAGATGATGGACAAGCCGATGACGGCGGCGGTCGAAGACTACGTGCACGCCGGCTACGACCTGAACGCGGCCGCGATCCTTCTGTGCGAGAGCGACGGCACGCCCGAAGAAGTGAGTGAAGAGATCAGCCGCATGGAAGCGGTGCTGGGCGCGAGCGGTGCCACGCGCATCGAAGTGAGCCAGAACGAAGCGCAGCGCCTGAAGTTCTGGAGCGGCCGCAAGAACGCGTTCCCGGCCACCGGCCGCCTGAGCCCCGACTACATGTGCATGGACTCGACGATTCCGCGCAGCCGGCTGGCCGACATCCTGCTGGCGATTCAGCAGATGGAGAAGAAGTACGGCCTGCGCTGCGCCAACGTCTTCCATGCCGGCGACGGCAACCTGCACCCGTTGATCATGTTCGACGCGAACGACGCTGACCAATTGCAGCGCTGCGAGCTGTTTGGCGCCGAGATCCTGGAGCGCAGCGTCGAGATGGGCGGCACGGTCTCGGGCGAACACGGCGTGGGCATCGAAAAGCTCTCGGCCATGTGCGTGCAGTTCTCGCCGACCGAGCGCGAGCAGATGCTCTCGCTCAAGCGCGCCTTCGACCCGAAGGAACTGCTCAACCCCGGCAAGGCGATCCCGTCGCTGGCGCGTTGCGCCGAGTACGGCAAGATGCACGTGCGGCGCGGGCTGTTGCCGTTCGCGGACATTTCGCGCTTCTGACCCGCTTCTGAACCGCCGCCCTGCATGAGCCCGAACGACCCCGCACTGCAAGTTCTCATCGACCGCATCCACAGCGCCCGCTCTGCCGGCGCGCAGCTCTGCATCCGCGGCGGCGGCAGCAAAGACTTCTACGGCGAAGCACCGCAGGGCGAGGTGCTCGACACGCGCATTCTCGAAGGCACGTCGAGCTACGAGCCGACCGAGCTGGTCGTCACCACACGCTGCGGCACCTCGCTGGCCGACCTGGAAGCGCTGCTCGCCACCAAGGGCCAGTGCTTGCCGTTCGAGCCGCCGCACTTCGGTGATTCCGAACTGAGCGCCTCGACGCGCGGCGCCACGGTCGGCGGCATGGTCGCGGCAGGCCTGTCGGGGCCGGCGCGCGCTGCCACCGGCTCAGTGCGCGACTTTGTGCTCGGCGCGACCCTCCTCAATGGCAACGGCGAGGTGCTGAGCTTCGGCGGCCAGGTGATGAAAAACGTGGCCGGCTACGACGTGTCGCGCCTGATGGCCGGCTCGATGGGCACGCTCGGCGTGATCCTCGAGGTGTCACTCAAGGTGCTGCCGGTCGCGCCCGCCACACTCACGCTGCGCATGGAAATGGACCAGGCCAGCGCGATCGCGCAGCTCAACACCTGGGGCGGCCTGCCACTGCCGCTGAACGCCAGCGCCTGGTGGGACGGCAACCTGATCCTGCGCCTGCGCGGTGCGCTCGCCGCGGTGCAGGCGGCGCGCGAACGCTTCGGCGGCCAGGTCGTCAGCCCGGAACACGCGCTGCCGTTCTGGGACGGGTTGCGCAATCACGACGACGAATTTTTCGTGAAGGCCCGCGAGGCCGTGAAGACCGGCGCCACGCTGTGGCGAATTTCGGTGCCGCAAATCGCGCCACCACTCGCACTCTCGGGCGAGATGATGATCGAGTGGGGCGGCGCGCAGCGCTGGCTCTGCAGCGCCATGCCGGCGTCGAATGTGCGCGACATCGTCGCTCGCGCCGGCGGCCACGCCACGCTGTTCGCAGCGCTTGACAAGAGCGTAGGTGTGTTCGCGCCGCTGCGCTCGCCGCTCGACCGCATTCACCGCGAGCTGAAGAAGTCGTTCGACCCTTCGGGCATCTTCAACCCCGGCCGCCTGTACCCCGGGCTCTGAACTGCACATGCAAACCAATCTCGCCCCGGAATTCAAAGGCACGCCCGAAGGCACCGAGGCCGAGGCGATCTTGCGCAAATGCGTGCACTGCGGCTTCTGCACGGCCACCTGCCCCACCTACCAGTTGCTCGGCGACGAACTCGACGGGCCGCGCGGCCGCATCTACCTGATGAAGCAGGTGCTCGAGGGCGCACCCGTCACGCGCAGCACGCAGCAGCACCTCGACCGATGCCTGACCTGCCGCAATTGCGAAACCACCTGCCCCTCGGGCGTGCAATACGGCAACCTGGTCGAGATCGGCCGGCGCCTGGTCGACGAGCGGGTGCCACGCCCGGCCGGCGAGAAAGCGCTGCGCTGGCTGCTGAAAGAAGGGCTGACCTCACCGTTGTTCGCGCCCGCCATGAAGCTCGGCCAGATGGTGCGCCCGCTGCTGCCCGAATCGCTCAAGAACAAGGTGCCCGGCAAGGCGCCGGCACGCGCCCACCACTGGCCCACGCGCGAACACAAACGCAAGGTGCTGCTGCTGTTGGGCTGCGTGCAGCCGGCGATGATGCCCAACATCAACAGCGCCACCGCGCGCGTGCTCGACGCTGCCGGCATCCAGACCGTGGTGGCCGACGAGGCCGGCTGCTGCGGCGCGATCCGCACCCACCTGAACGACCATGAAGGCGGCCTGAACGACATGCGCCGCAACATCGACGCCTGGTGGCCGCTTGTCTCAAACGGCGGCGCGTTCGAGGCGATCGTGATGAATGCCTCGGGCTGCGGCGTCACGGTGAAGGAATACGGCCACGCGCTGGCCGGCGACCCGGCCTACGCCGAAAAGGCGAAGCGCATCAGTGAACTCACGCGCGACCTGAGCGAGCTGCTGCCCGACCTCGTGGCCACGCTGAAACCCAAGATGCGGATGCGCAACCTCGCGACCGAGTTGGCCTTTCACCCGCCGTGCACGCTGCAGCACGGCCAGCAGTTGCGTGGCGGTATCGAAACCCACCTGAATGCGCTGGGCTTCAATGTGCAATTGGCCACGAACGAGAGCCACCTGTGCTGCGGCTCGGCCGGCACCTATTCGGTGCTGCAACCCGAGCTGGCCTATCAGCTGCGCGACCGCAAGCTCGCCAACCTGGCACCGCTGGAGGCGCAGACCATCGTCTCGGCCAACATCGGCTGCATCCAGCACCTGCAGACCGGCACCGCAACAAAGGTGCGGCACTGGGTGGAAGTGCTGGACGAAGCACTCGGTTAGGGCCCGCCAACGCTGAGGGGCGCTGCGGCGCCGGGCTACAGATTCCGGAACGCTTGCCGATACACAGGGCTTCCCATGCCCGCGACCGGATTCGGCCGCATCGTCAACACTTTCAGGACTGGATCCAACATGAAGCGCTCTACCCTCGCCGCCGCTGCCGTCGTGATGTTCGCCGCCTTTGGCGCTGCCCACGCGACAGACCCGAAAGCCACCATCGCCGACCTCGACGCGCGCCTGGCCAAGATCGGCGCCGCCAAGGTTGAGGGCACCGAAAAGGTCGGCGAAAAGACCGCGCCGGCGCTGTACTTCGGCGAGCGCAAGATCAACAACAACTACGACGTGGTCGACGCGGTGCGCAAGGCGCACAACGCCACCGCCACGGTGTTCGTGAAAGACGGCGACGAGTTCGTGCGCGTCAGCACCAACGTGCTCACGCCCGAAGGCAAGCGCGGTGTCGGCACCCAGCTGGCTCGCAACAAGGCCTACGACGCGGTCATCAAGGGCACGCAGTACTGCGGCCCGATCGACGTGCTTGGCACCGCCTTCGACGCTTGCTACAACCCGATCAAGGACGCTTCGGGCAAGCTGGTCGGCGCGAGCTACATCGGCCACAAAAAGTAAGCACGCCTCGTCTCGCGTGTACCCGGTGGCGCCACGGATCGTGGCGGCGCCGGGGCATCAACCCGAAGCCCTCCGGAAGCTTGCCATGAAGATTCTTTCCCGCCTGCGTGACACCTTCGGCCACATGGCCGTGCGGCAGCAACTGACCGCTGCGTTCTCGACCATCCTGCTGCTCACCGCGCTGGTGGGCGGTGTCGCCTACAACGGCCTCGCCCGCGTCAATGCCCAGGCCGATGCGCTGGCCACGAAGTGGCTTCAGGGTGTGGGCTTCCTGGCGGATTTGCGCGTGGGCCTGGTCGATACGCGCGAGTTCGAGATCAAACACAGCCGCACCGCCGATCCGAGCTATCACTCGGAATACGAAGAGAAGATCGGCGCAGCATCGAAAGCCGCCACGGCCGCGGTGGGCGCCTACGAAGCCTTGGTGTCGAGCGACGCCGAACGCGAACTCTTCACCAAGTTCGGCAAGGCCTGGGCGAGCTACGAGAAGGCCGAACAGCGTGTGGTGGCGCTCGGTCGCGAGAAGAAGACACAAGACGCCGCCGACATCAGCGACGGCCTGGCCAGCATGGCATTCGACGAAGCGCTCGGCGCGCTCCGCGCGTTGACAAAGTACGGCTTCGAAGGTGGAAAGGCCGCGGCCGCACACGCCACCACGATCTACGCACAAGTGAAATACGCCATGCTCGGCCTGCTGGCCGCGGCCCTGCTGCTCGGCTTCGGCCTGGCCTGGGCCATCACGCGCCAGTTGATCGGCCAGCTCGGTGGCGAACCCGGTACCGCGGCCGACGTGGCCAAGGCCGTGGCCGAAGGCGACCTGACCACTGAAATCCACCTGAAGGCCGGCGATACCGACAGCCTGATGGCCCGCCTGCAGTCGATGCAGGCCGCGCTGACGGCCGCCGTGACCAACGTGCGCCAGGGCTCGGAAAACGTGGCCACCGCCAGCGCCGAGATCGCCCAGGGCAACCAGGACCTGTCGAACCGCACCGAGCAGCAGGCCAGTGCGCTGGAAGAAACCGCCGCCACGATGGACGAACTCGGCTCGACCGTGCGCAACAACGCCGACAACGCCAAGCAGGCCAACCAGCTCGCGCTCGGCGCTTCTGCAGTGGCGCTGAAGGGCGGCACGGTGGTCGGCCAGGTGGTCGAGACCATGAAGGGCATCAACGACAGCAGCCGCAAAATAGCCGACATCATCTCGGTGATCGACGGCATCGCGTTCCAGACCAACATCCTCGCGCTCAACGCCGCGGTGGAAGCGGCACGTGCCGGCGAACAAGGCCGCGGCTTTGCGGTGGTGGCTGGCGAAGTGCGCAGCCTGGCGCAGCGCAGCGCCGATGCCGCCAAGGAAATCAAGCTGCTGATCAACGCCAGCGTCGAGCGTGTCGAACACGGCACCGCGCTGGTCGATCAGGCCGGCAAGACCATGGGCGAGATCGTTGGCGCGATCAAGCGCGTGACCGACATCGTCGGCGAGATCAGCTCGGCCAGCGCCGAGCAGAGTTCGGGCGTGGCGCAGGTCGGCGAGGCGGTGACACAAATGGACCAGGCCACGCAGCAGAACGCCGCGCTGGTCGAAGAAAGTGCTGCGGCCGCCGAGGGCATGAAACAGCAAGCGCAGCAGCTGGTCGAGGCGGTGGCGGTGTTCAAGCTGCGGGCGGGCGAACGCTCGTACGTGGCAGCAACCCGGCCAACGGTTGCAACCCGCCCGGCACCGAAAGCGGTCGAGCGCCGCGGCCCGAACCGGGCCACTAACGTGGCACGGCTGCCGGCCGTGAGCAATCCGGCGAAGGCCGAGCCGGCCGTGGCCTTGGCCAACGGCACCGACGAGTGGGAAACGTTCTGAGCGGCAGCGGCGGCGGCTGACGCCGCCACCGGCTCGAAGCTGAACCGCTCGATGCGATGCGAAGCCCGGCCGCGACACCGGGCAAATCCGCGGCATGATGCCGGCTTGGGCGCAGCGCGCCCGCCCGCCCTGCCGCCGAGCCCACCATCAGCATCTTCCTTCTCAAACGCTTCGCGACCTTCATGGCGACCTTACTGGTCGCCTCGATCGTCGTGTTCGTCGTGCTCGATGTGCTGCCCGGCAGCGCGGCCGATGTCATGCTCGGCGAATCGGCCACGCCCGAAGCCAGAGCCGCGCTCAACGCGAAGCTCGGCCTCGACCGCCCGCCGCTGCAGCGCTACGCCGACTGGATGAAGGGCCTGGCGGTCGGCGAGATGGGCGAGAGCCTCTCGTATTCGGTGCCGGTGGCGCAGCTCATCGGCGAGCGGCTGCAGGTGACAGCGCCACTGGCGCTGATGGCGATGCTGCTGACCGCCGGCCTGGCGCTCACGCTGGGCATCTACGCCGCTTCGCACCACAACCGGGTCGGCGATGTGGGCGTGATGGGCTTCAGCCAGCTCGGCATCGCGATCCCGAACTTCTGGTTCGCGATCATCCTGATCTTCGTTTTCGCGGTGAAGCTGCGGTGGTTCTCGGCCGGCGGCTTTCCGGGCTGGGAAGACGGTTTCGTCGATGCCTTCAAGGCGTTGATCTTGCCGGCGGTGGCGCTGGCCGTGGTGCAGGCCGCGATTCTGGCGCGCATCACGCGTTCTGCGGTGCTCGACGTGCTGCGCGAAGACTTCGTGCGCACCGCGCGCGCCAAGGGCCTGAGCCGGCGCGCGGTGTTGTGGCGCCACGTGCTGCGCAACGCCTTCGTGCCGGTGCTCACCGTGATGGGCCTGCAGTTCGCCAACCTGCTCACAGGCACGATCGTGGTCGAGAACGTGTTTTCGCTTCCGGGCCTGGGGCGGTTGATCTTCCAGGCCATTGCCAACCGCGACGTGATCGTGGTGCGCAACGTGGTGATGCTGCTGGCCGCATCGGTGATCGTGATCAACTTCATCGTCGACGTGCTGTATGCGGTGATCGACCCACGGCTGAAGGTGCACAGCGCATGAATTTCATGCAACGCGCGTTGCGCCACAAGAGCTTTTTCATCGGCGGCGTGCTGGTGCTGCTGCTGATCGCCACCGCCGCCGGCTCGTTCGTCTGGACGCCCTACCCGGCCGCCGAACTCGACATTCCGAACAAGTTGCAGTGGCCCTCGGCCGCACACTGGCTCGGCACCGACAGCCTCGGCCGCGACATCGTCTCGCTGCTGATCGTGGGTGCGCGCAACGGGGTTGCGGTGGGCGTGATCGCGGTCGGCATCGGCATCGCGTTCGGCGTGGCGCTCGGCCTGCTCGCGGCGGCGCGGCGCGGCTGGGTCGAAGAGGCGGTGATGCGCTTCGCCGACTTCAGCTTCGCGTTCCCGGCCTTGCTCTCGGCGATTATGCTGACCTCGATCTACGGCCCCGGGCTGGTGACCTCGATCGTGGCGATCGGCATCTTCAACGTGCCGGTGTTCGTGCGCATCACGCGGGCCGCCGCCAACACGGTCTGGTCACGTGAATTCGTGCTGGCGGCGCGGGCCTGCGGCAAGGGGCCGCTGCGCATCACGTTCGAGCACGTGCTGCCGAACATCTTGTCGATCCTGATCGTGCAGGCGACGATCCAGTTCGCGCTCGCGATCCTGGCCGAAGCGGCGCTCAGCTACCTCGGCCTGGGCACGCAGCCGCCGCAGCCGAGCTGGGGCCGCATGCTGAACGAAGCGCAGCAGATGCTGTTCTCTGCCCCGCAGCTCGCGCTGTACCCGGGTGCGGCGATCGCGCTCTCGGTGCTGGGCCTGAACCTGATGGGCGACGGGCTGCGTGATCTGCTCGACCCGCGCCTGGCGCGCCAGCGCTGAGGCCTCAAGCGAGCGCGCCCGGCAGCGTCGAATCAGCGGTCTGCGTCAGCAGCCGGCCCTGGTCGGCTGTGTGCACCTCGACCCGGTCGCGCCCGCTCTGCTTGGCGTCGTAAAGCGCGCGATCGGCGCGCTGCACCACGTCGTCGAAAGTTTCGTCGGCGGCCCACTGCGCCACGCCGAGCGACACCGTGACCGGCACCGCGCCGGCATGGGTGGCGATCTGCGCATGGGCCACGTTGTGGCGCAGCGCCTCGGCCACACGATTGCCGCGGCTCACGTTGCAGCGGCGCAGGATCACCAGAAACTCTTCGCCGCCGTAACGCGCCAGGCAGTCGCCGTCGCGCAGCCGCGCGCCGAGCAGGCCGGCCACGCTGCGCAGCACTTCGTCGCCGACCGGGTGGCCGTGCGAGTCGTTGACACGCTTGAATCGGTCCACATCGACCATGCAGACGGTGACTTCTTCGCGTTTGCCGTGCACCAGCTCGGCGAGCGGGTACACGACCGAGACCAGGTGGCGGCGGTTGAACAGGCCGGTCAGCGGGTCGTGCGTGGCGGCGTGGCTGGCGTCGCGCAACGAGGTGCCGAGCGAAGCGTTTTCGGTCTCGAGCGCACGCCGGTAGGTTTGCAGCTCTTCGACCAGCAGCGCGTTCTCGCGCTCGGCGGCCAGCGCCTGCAACAGCGTGGTGTGGGCAACCTTCAGCCGCGCCACCAGCACGAAGCCGCACATGATCGTGGCCACCGCCATCACGACGAACACACGCGTGCCCTGCAGGAACATGAAGACGATCAGCGGCGAAACACTGACCAGCACGAACATCACGCTCGCCGGGTAGGCCGAGAGGTAACTCACCGAAAGCACCGCCAGCGCGATGAAAGCGCCGTAGATCACAGCGTAGAGGTTGAACGGAGCGACCACGCCCTCGAGCGCATAGGGCGCCAGGCCCCAGCACAGCGACGCCGCGATCACCAGCAGGTCGTGCAGCGGGTCGGAGCGCGGGTCGGAAAGATCCATGCGTGCCAGCAGGCGCCGCGACAACCAGCCGCGCAGCAGCAGAATGCCCCACAGCGTGAAGAGCGCCACCAGCCGAGGCAGCAACGGCGCCTCGTAGGCCACGCCGAAGAGCATCAGCGCGAACGAAAGAACACCGAGTCGGCCGTTGCGCAAAGACATGTCGACGTAGCGCTGCAGCAGCCGGTAGCGGATGTCGGCCGGCACGTCGAGCACCACCGGCGACGCCTGGCGCCAGGCGGCCCACACGGAGCGGAGGTCGTGCTGCATCGGTCGGATCGGGTCGGGTCGGTGGGTTGCAAACCATCGTACCCGCACGCGCCGCGGGCACAATGCAGGCGTGCCCGCCCCCGACGCCCGTTCACCGACCGCGCCGCTGCTCGAAGTTTCGGGGCTGCGGGTCACCCTTCAGACCCCGCGCGGCCCGGCCGCCGCCCTGCGCGGAATCGACCTGCAGATGCAGCGCGGTGACACGCTCGGGCTGATCGGCGAGAGCGGCTGTGGCAAGTCGATGACGGCGCTGGCGCTGATGGGCTTGCTGCCCGAAGGCGCAAAGATCGAAGGCAGCATCCGCCTGAACGGCCGCGAACTGGTGGGCTTGCCCGACGACGCGATGTGCGCGCTGCGTGGCAACCGCATCGGCATGGTGTTCCAGGAACCGATGACGGCTCTGAACCCCTTGCACACGGTGGGCGACCAGATCGCCGAACCCTTGCGCCTGCACCGCCAGATGGGCCGCAGCCAGGCCCGTGCCGAGGCGCTGCGCCTGCTCGAACGGGTGAAGCTGCCGCAGGCTGCACAAAGGCTAGACGCCTACCCGCACCAGCTCTCGGGCGGCCAGCGCCAGCGTGTGACGATCGCGATGGCACTCGCCTGCGGCCCCGACCTGCTGATCGCCGACGAGCCGACCACGGCGCTCGACGTGACGATCCAGGGCGAGATCCTCGACCTCATCAACGAACTCGTCACCGAGAGTGGCATGGCGCTGCTGCTGATCAGCCACGATCTCGGGGTGATGGCCCGCACCGTCTCGCGCCTGCTCGTGATGTACGGCGGCACGGTGGTCGAGGCCGGGCCCACGGCCGAGGTCTTCGCCCATCTTTCGCACCCGTACACACGCGGGCTCTTCGGCGCGCGGCCGCGCCTGGGCACAGCGCGTGTGAATGGGCGAAAGCCGGCGCTGGCCACGATCCCGGGCCGCGTGCCCGAGCTGATCGACATGCCGGCGGGTTGCCCGTTCGCCGATCGCTGCGCCTGGGTGGCCGACGCCTGCCGCGCCGCACTGCCACCCGCAGTGGCGGTCGGGCCGGCGCACACCGCGCGCTGCATTCGCCTCGCTGACATGGAAGCCGCGGCATGACGGACCTTCTGGTCGTCGACAAGCTCGTGAAGCACTACCGCCTGCCGCGCGAAAACCTGCTGAAACCGGCGCCCAAGGTCGAGGCGCTGCGCGGCGTGAGCTTCACGATGCGGGCGGGCACCAGCCTCGGCATCGTCGGCGAATCGGGCTCGGGCAAGTCGACGCTGGCGCGGCTGGTGATGGCGCTGGAAGCACCGACTTCGGGCAGCCTGCGTTTGCTCGGGCAAGACTTGAGCGCCTTGTCGCCGCGCGCGCTGATGAAAGCGCGGCGTGACTTCCAGATGGTGTTCCAGGACCCTTATGGCTCGCTCGACCCGCGCCAGCGTGTGCAGACCATCGTTTCCGAGCCGCAGCTCGGAGCGAGCGCGGCTGAAGCGAAAGAGCGCGTCGCCCAGACGCTCGACGCCGTCGGCCTGCGTGCCAGCGACGCCACGAAGTACCCGCACGAATTCTCCGGCGGCCAGCGCCAGCGCATCGCCATTGCACGCGCGCTGATCACGCGGCCGAAGCTGATCGTGGCCGACGAACCGGTGAGCGCGCTCGACGTGTCGGTGCAGGCGCAGGTACTGAACCTGCTGGCCGACCTGCAGCAGCAGTTCGGCGTGACTTACCTGTTCATCAGCCACGACCTGGCCGTGATCGACCACGTGTGCGACGAGGTTGCGGTGATGTACGCCGGGCAGATCGTCGAACACGGGCCGACCGAGCAGGTGCTGCAGCGGCCCGCGCACGCGTACACGAAGGCGCTGCTCGATGCGGTGCCGCGCTTGCTGCCGCGTTCCGCTAGAGTCGATTCCGCGGCGCCGGCCACCGGTGCGATCTGAATCCCCGAACGAATCCCCCAGACCGAGGAGTGACTCCATGAAATCGAACCCCCGCCTTGCCACGATCGCACTGCTGGCCGTGGCTGCCGCTGCGGCCTTCATCACACCGGCCGCCCAGGCGCAATCGCGCAAGGACAGCGCGATCCTCGGAATGCCCCTCGAGCCCGCACCGGGCCTCGACCCGACCATGGCCTCGGCCGCGGCGATCGGCGAGGTCGTGCACTACAACGTTCTCGAAGGCCTGACCAAGATCAACATGGACGGCAGCATCACGCCGTTGCTGGCCGAAAGCTGGAGCATCGACCCCGACGGCAAGAGCTACACCTTCAAGCTGCGCAAGGGCGTGAAGTTCCACGACGGCGAAGCCTTCGACGCGAGCGACGTGAAGTACAGCTTCGAGCGTGCCAAGGCCGAAGGCTCGACCAACAAGGCCAAGAAGGCGGTGTTCGACAACATCAGCAGCGTCAACGCGATCGACCCGCACACCGTGATCGTGGTGCTGAACCAGGCCGACGGCAACTTCCTGTTCCGCATGGGCGAGAACACGGCCGTGATCCTCGACCCGAAGAGTGCCGCCACCACCGCGACCAAACCGGTCGGCACCGGCCCGTTCAAGCTCGAGAACTGGGCCAAGGGCTCGTCGATCACGCTCGTGAAATACGACGCCTACCGCAACGCGGCCGCGGTGAAGATGAAGAAGGTGACGTTCCGCTTCATCAGCGACCCGGCGGCACAAGTCGCAGCCTTGCTGGCCGGCGATCTGGACGGCATTCCGCGCGGCCTGTTGCCTCAAGACGCGAAACAGTTCAAGGCCGATGCGCGCTTCAGCGTCACCCAAGGCGGCACCGAAGGGAAAACCATCGTCAGCATCAACAACAAGAAGAAGCCCTTCGATGACGTGCGTGTGCGCCGCGCCATCGCCGCGGCGATCGACCGCAAGGCGATCATCGACGGTTCGCAGGACGGCGACGCCGCACCGATCGGCAGCCACATGGTCCCCAGCGATGCCGGCTACATCGACCTGACGGGCGTGAACCCGTACAACCCCGAGCGCGCCAAGGCGCTGCTGAAGGAAGCAGGCGTCGCGCTGCCGCTGAACGTGACCCTGACGCTGCCACCGCCGCCCTACGCACGCAAGGGTGGCGAGATCGTGGCGTCGCAGCTCGCCAAGGTCGGCATCATCGCGAAGATCGAGAACATGGAATGGGCGCAGTGGCTCGCCGGCCCGTTCAAGGGCAACTTCGATCTGACGATGATCAGCCACGTCGAGCCGCTCGACTTCGACCGCTACGCCGACCCGAAGTACTACTGGGGTTACGACAGCAAGGCATACAACGAGCTGCTCGCCAGCTACAACAGCAGCACCGACACGAAAACACGCATGAAGTTCCTGGGCGACATCCAGCGCCAGCTCGCCACCGACTCCGTCAACGCCTACCTGTACCAGTTGCCGCAGTTCGCGGTGGGCAACAAGAAACTCAAGGGGCTGTGGAGCAGCTCGCCGATTTTTGCGAACGACTTGAGTGCGCTGGCCTGGCAGTGACGTTGTAGGCAGTGATTGCCCTTCAGGCAACAGGCCAGCGCCGCCGCGTCGAAGCCATCCATCTTCTGCGCAAATCACCTTGATCTGCGCCACCCGATCACGGTCGTCGCGGGAACTCGCCTCACGCCGTTCGCGACACGATGTGACGTGATTCGCCGAACCAGGGAATTCAATGCGCAACGGGCGGCTCATGCGATGAATCTTCTTGGGAGCCAAGGAAGGATGACCCGATGAATGCCATCGTGATCGAACATGTGCCGGTGGCCGAGCTGCCGCAAGCTTGGCGTGCGAAGTTGGCCCAGTCCACCGATGCCCTGGTGACGGTGCGTATCGAGGAAGAGGCGCAAGCCGCACCAACCGAGGCGTTCGTGACCGACGATCCACTGTTCGGCACGTGGCGTGACCGCGAGGACATGGCCGACGTGGCGGGCTATGTGCGCTCGATCCGTGCTTCGCGTTTCAGTGACGACGGCTCGCGGCACAAGGGTTGATGGCGCCGATGCTGATCGACTCCGATGTGCTGGTGTGGCTCACTCGCGGGCATGTGGGCGCGGCGCAGCGGCTGCACTGGCTGAGCACGTAGCGTATCTCGGCGGTGACCTACATCGAGCTCGCGCAGGGTTGTCGCGACAAGGCCGATCTGGCGCGGCTGAAGAAGGGCTTGGCCGCTCGCAATACCGAGATCGTGCCGATCACGCCGGCCGTCTCGCAGCGCGCGACCGAGTTGATCGATGGGCTGGCGCTCTCACACGGCCTGCGGCTCGCCGATGCGCTCATCGCCGCCACCGCCATCGAACATCAGGCCACGCTGATCACGGCCAACGTCAAGCACTTCTCGGCCGTCGAGGGGCTGACCGTCGAAGCGTTCTCGCCTTGAGATAAGCGCGTGGCGTGTGTCAGCGCAATACTTGACGCGCATTCCGCATGCGACAGGCTCTGCCTTGCTTGCCCTCACGCTCTCACGCCCGCTCGATAGAGAAATGAGAGACCTGACCCCAGCCGCCCTGCTGCGCCGCGATCAGGCGGCTGACGTGCGACACAGACAGCCTGGATTGCTGCGCCAGTTCCGTCATCGTCATTCCGCCTTCACGATAGGCCAGATGCAGAGCCCTGTCGCGGTCGCCACCGCACTGTGCGAGGCAATCCGGCCAAGCGCTCAGCGTCAAGCGCTGCGGAAACGCCAGCGAAACGCCAGGGTCAGGTCTCTCACAAGACCTGACCCCAGTTTCCCTGACCCCAGTTCCCCCGGAAGAGAAAAGGACAAGAACTGATCGCAGCAAAAACTCTCAACGAGTACGACCGGTTTCGTACTGGAGCAAGCCTTGTTCTTCGCGAGCTTGCAAGTAGTCGGCGATCTTCTTGGCTTCGACTTCATCGCGTGCACTGAGCGCTAGCAGATTCTCAGAAGACCACTCCATCAAGGGCTTCATGGCTTCGATTTCTCGCACCAGCCCCTGTCGTGCGGCCAAGTCTTGCGAACCGAACCACACCCGGAAGGTGAGTTGGCCAGAGCGCTGAACCACTTCCTGAAGAACGAAGTCCGCGTCGGTTTCGACCTCATCGCCTAAAGCAATATCTTGGGCGAAGAACGGGATACAGCACAGAATGAATCGCTGTGGCGCGGTCTTTTGCCCCCAAAGCTGCTCCCATTCGTTCTTGCCATCCTTGGTTCCGAGGTGCGTGGCAAACACGAAGTTTGCACGGTCACGCCAGATCGGCGAATGATGGACCGCCTCGTATTCCCCAGCTTGGTACTTCATGCGCTTCCCGTCTCTCTACCAATGTGATGGGGGCCATTCGCCACGGTATCCCGCTGGCGGATTGACCGGAAAATCTCTCGCACCTTTCGAGGCGTTGCAATGCGGCCAAGCAAGTTGTGCGTTCTCCAACGTTGCATCCCCACCCCTCGCCCGTGGGATCGCGTGATCAACCTGAGTCGCGGTTCCCTCTCTGCGGCAGAACACGCAAATCGAATGAGGGTTCTCGCCTTTGGCAGCATCCCTGACGGCCTGAGAGAAGGTCTTCCCAGCCGTTTCACCGCCGGCGGCGCCCGCCTTAATCAGCGGTACTGCTTCCTTTGCCGCATTGAATCAGTGCTGCCACTCAACAATCCACCCAGCTTCTTCAAAAAAGCGTTGCAGCATCTCTCTACTTTCAACCCAACTGTCAAAGCCGCCTTGCATATCAGGTGCCGCAGCCGTGAAGATCAAGAAACCTCCCGTACTAGCCGCGTCATCAACCACCTTGACGTAGCGACCTAGTTCTTGCCCTGCCACGATTTTTCCAACGTCGCCAAGTTTGATGTTCATCGCGCGCTCCTAGTCGAAGAAGGGAATGTGATTGTTCGTGGTGGGCTTCGCCGCACCTGGCGCATAGGTCTCCAGGTGTCCGTGCGGCACACCAGGCGCATGGTTGCCCGACAGAGAGTTGCCATCTATCCGGAACTGTCGCGTTCCATCCGCGCTACGGAAGACGCCGCTCCCAGGCTTGCCAATTTCTTTGTAGCCTGACCCAAGAAACTTTTCGCCGGCCTGCAAAAGTTCATTCGAACTGAGCTTCGTAGCGCTTGTCAGGTTTCCCTTCCCTGCAAGAGTCTCAGCAATGACGGCCTCTGCCCTCGACATCCCCTTTGCGGCGGTAGCCGCCTCTCCAAGGAGCTTTCCTCCAGGAAGCACGCCGATGAGCTCGATCCCTGCGCTGACCCTGTCGCCCGTTGAGGCAACCGCTCCCTTGTCAGCAATCTGGCTGATGCCTTCCGCCCCAAAGGCTCGCCAAGCGACCCCCGCGAATGCCCAACCAAAGGTGCTGGCACGACTACCTCTATCGGCCGCGTCCTGCGCCCAGCGATCAATCCACTCTCCCGTGGACAACCGGCCATCGGGATCGGTATAGCGATACGGGTTGTTGTTCCCATACACGTACCGGTTGAACAACCCTCCGGTGCTTGCGTCGGTCGTGACCGGATCCAGGCTCAGGAACCTCCCCGCCACCGGATCGTAGTACCGCTGTTGCATCTGCACCAGCCCGGTCTCCGCATCGTTCACATGCCCGGTGAACCCCAATTCCCTCGGCACGCTGCCCGCGGCCGTATTGCCGTAGGGCTCATAGCGCGTGCGCGTCACCGCGTTCTGGCAGTTCGCCCCCGACAGCGTCCCGCTCGCGCAAGTGAAGTTCGCTGTGGCTGCGGTCGTGGCTGTGCCCTGGGCCGTGCACGACGATCCCGACAAGGTGTACCCCGACGGGCAGCTATAGATCGGCGTGCCGGCGACCGTGGTGGTGCTGGTCGCGGTGCAGGTCGTGCCCGACAGGCTCTGCCCGCTCGGGCAGCTATAGCTGGCACTCGCCGCGCCGGCCGTGGTGGTGATGCAGCTACTGCCCGACAGGATTCCTGACGAGCAGGTGTAGCCGCCGACAGTCGCCGCCACGCTGGCCGACGTGAGACAACTGGTGCCCGACAGAGTACCCCCGGAAGGGCACGAGTACGTGATCTTCGGAGCCAGGATGCAGCGGTAGGTCTGGATGCCGTTGCTGCTCGAATTGGGGTCCATCACCAAGCCGAAGCTCAAGGCCAGGGCCGCGCAGTTCTGCTCCGGGTCCGAGAAAACCTTGTAGCTGTAGTTCTGAAGAAGGCAATAGGTCCCGGTCGAAGAGATGGTGCTGTTGGTCAATGCCCCGTGGCCGTTGCAGCTCGAGGTGGCGGTCGCCGCGGCCGTGGTGGTCCTGTTGCAATTGCTGCCCGAAAGGGTGTAGCCCGACGGGCAGGCGTACACCGGGCTCGCCGGTGATGAGGTGCTGCTGCTACAGGTGTTGCCCGACAGGCTCCAGCCGGCCGGGCAGCTGTAGCTGACGCTGGCCGCGCTGGTGGTGCTGGCGGTCTGCGAGCAGTTGGAGCCCGACTGGGTGTAGCCCGATTGGCAGGTGTAGCCGCTGACGGTGGCGGCGATCGTGCTGGTGGTGGCCTGGCTGCAGGTGTTGCCCGCCAGGTTCCAGCCGGATGGGCAGCTGTAGCTCACGCCAGCCGGTACGTTGCCCACGGTGGCCACGGGGCTGCCGAGTGCGTCCGTGACGAGGAAGTTGGTGCCGATGGCGCTGTTGCTGTCGGTCTGGGCGATGGCTTTGCCGCCGAGGTACACGTAGCGAGTGCTGCCGACATTGGCGCCGGCTTGCCGCGTGGCGTACAGCAGTTGACCGCCCTGGTCGTAGACCTGGGTGCGGGTACTGCCGTCGGCACCATTGATCCCAGTGCGTCGGCCGTGGCCGTCGTAGCTGTAGCTGGCCACTCCGTTGGCCAGGGTCATGCGGTTGCCCTGGTCGAAGTAGAAGCCCTGCGTGCCGCGGCCGGTGATGTTGCCCTGGCCGTCGTAGACGTAGCCGGTGAAGACGCTGTTGGTGTTGATCGTGCTCAGCCGGTTGTTCGCGTCGTAGCTGTGCACGGAACTGCGAGCGCCGACGGTGCTGACACGCAGGTTGTCGAGCGCGTCGTAAGCGTAGCCGGCACTGCCCCAGACACTGGGGGCGTATACACCGGTCAACCGGTTCAGCCCGTCGTAGGCCATGCTGCGGTTGGTGACGCCTTCTTGCTGGTCGACGATCGCCGCGATGTTGTCGTTGGCGTCGTAGCTGTACTGGTCCTGCAGCACGCCGCTGTCGGCATTGGTCAAAGGAAGACCTCGGATGTTCTGCGTCTGGCTGTGGACGATGCCGTTGGCTAGGAGCGTGGGCGGCAGAAGGGAAGTCCCTGACCACCAACAAGACGCGATG
>JBDTTU010000037.1:0-38908 GCA_039930465.1 Burkholderiales bacterium | reverse complement strand
CTGGAAGAACTTGACGATCGTGGCAAATGCATTCATGGGTGGATCTCCGAAAAAAGCTGACAACTCGATGAGGGTGTGGCGTGGTTCACTTTCGGCTCGGCGCCGCGGCCTCTGCAGTGGCCCGTGTCTGCATGGCCGCGCCGTAATGCACCTGCCTGCGGAACACGTCACGGTCGACCGGGGCCAGTGCTTCGTCGAGCACGCCGCCGGCCGGCCGGCCCGAGAGGTCGCCGGGCAAGGGCTTCTTCCAGGGCACGATGTAGAGCACCTTGGGCAGCTCGGCATTGCCGATGATCTTGGTGCGGTCGATGTCGGCGCGGTCCTGCGCGAACGCAGGTGCAGCGGCCAGGGCCAGCAAGGTGGTCACCAGCGCGGCGCGCATCGTTCCCGGAGTCTGCTTCATGACTGCTCCTTCTTGGCCGCGGCGTTCTGCGCGGGCTTGCGGTTCTTCAGGTCGGCGACCCATTTGTTCACCACCGCGTCCTTGCCGTTGGGCAGGGTGAGGTAGCGGTCGTAGAGTTCGAGCGCACGTTGGCCGTCGCGCAGGTACAGGTCGAACAGGATGCCCAGGTTCAGGCACGCCGCGGCGTAGCTCGGGTCGAGGCCAAGCGCTTTTTCGTAGGCACCGCGGGCCTTCGCAAACTGGCCTTGCTGGCGGTAGGCGATGCCGAGCTGGTTCTGGAACACCGGCTGCTTCGGGCTCGCGCGCACCGCCTGTTCGAGTGCGGCCACGGCTTCGTCCGTCTTGCCGGCGCGGCTGTAGATCAGGCCCAGGTTGGCATATGCGCCACCGAGTTCAGGGTGCGACTTGGCCAGCGCGGCGAAACCCCGCTCGGCTTCTTCGGTGCGGCCGGCCGCAAGCGAGCGGCGCGCCGCGTCGAACGCACGCTGCGCGTTGGCGTCGACCGGGGGCAGCACCTCCACCGGGGCAGGTGCGGGAGCGGGCGCTGCGACGGCAGCCGCCTTGCCGGTGGCGGTCGGTGTCGTCGAAGTCGCTGGCGCCGGTGTTTCCTTCGCCGACCCCAAGCCGTTCCACGCATCGTTCAACGAGGCGCAAGCCGTCATGCCAAAACACAGCGCGACGAGCACGGCAGAGCGCATCAGGGTGTCAGCGAATCGCATCGATGACTCCTTCGCTGCGTTCAACCTTGCCATAACGCGCCGGGCGCAATTCGCCTAGCGCCGTGAAGCTGCTCTTGACCCACTTGTCGTAGATGCCTTCAGAGACGCGGCGCGCGTTGGTCTCGTGCAGCTCGATGGCTTTCTCCTCGAACGGGAAGGCCTGCTCTTCGAGCAGCACGTTGTACTGCTCCAGTTCGGCCTTCGAGAGTTTCTTCGGCCGCTGCGAGCCCATCAGCGCCTTGCCGAAGTCTTGATACAGCGCGGCGATGTGGAAGGTGGCGGCGGTGGTCACGTCGGCCACACCGTAGTTGGCGGCCACGGCATAAGCCTTGAGCGTGTCTTCGAGCTTGCTCTTCTTCAGCTTCAACTGCTTGGCGAGCGGCTCGATCAGCGGCACCTTGCGGTAGGCTTCGAACACCGGCTCGGCCAGCGCCAGCGCGGCCGTAGCGCCGAGGTAGCGCGTGCGATTGGTGCGGGCACCACCGGCACGTTGGTCGGCGGCGTAGATCTCTTTCATCAAGGCGAATTCACGCGTCGTGTTGCCATCGGCCTTGGCCAGACGGGCGAGGCGGTATCGAGCTTCGAGTGCCGGCTCGAAAGGCTCGGGGTACTGCTTCAGGTAGCGCTCGTAGGCCTTGCTGGCGGCTGTGCGCGAGCCGCCCTTCTCAGCGCCCTTTTCATACAGCTCGGCGGCTTGCCAGAGTGCGTCGCGGGCGATCTTCGGGTCTTTGCTGGTGCTGGCCAGGCGCTCGAATTCGCCGGCCGCCTGCGCCCAGTTGCCCTTCTCAAGGTAGGCCACCGCGAGCTTGTTGCTGACCTCGCCTTGCAGCGGGTGGTTCGGGTAGCGCTGGCGGAAATCTTCGAGCGTGCGGGCCGCGCCGTCCCAGTCTTTCAGGCCGATGAGTGCGGCGGCCGCGTCGAATTGCGCGGTGGCGCGCACCGCCGACTGCGGTGCCACCGTGGCCACCCGCGTGAAGTGCCCCACGGCCTCGCGCGCCTGGCCCGAGGCGCGGGCCTGCTCGCCCTGCTTGTAGATGGAAGCCGCCTGGCGCTCGACGAGGTCGTTGCGGCCGGCGCCACCTTCCGGCGTGAGCGCGATCACTTCGCCGTAGGCCCGCTCGGCCTGGTCGAAGGCACCACGCTCGAACGCGGTGTGTGCGACCACGGTCCACGCGGTGCGGCGTTGCGCGGCGGCGGCCGGCGGGTCGAGCGCAAGAACCTGTTTGGCCACCACCGAAGCGCGCTCGCCGTCACGCAAGGCGAAGAGTTTTTCGGCCGCGTTGGTGAGCACCGTGCCGGCGCGCGGGTCTTTGCCGAAGGCCGCCGCAAAACGCAGCGCACTCTCGACGCTCGCGCGCTGCAGGGCCGGCGCCTCGGCCGGTGCGACGCGCTTTTCCTGTGCGGCATACGCCAGCAGCGCTGCGTAGCCGGCGTCGGCCGACTTGTCGTGGCTCGGATACTGGTACGCGACCTTCTCGTACTCGACCGCCGCTTCGGCAAAACGCGAGTCTTCGAACAGCAGTTCGGCCAGCAGGAAGTTGTTCTGCGCGGCCTGCGGGTCATTCGGGAACGATGCGATGTATTCGCGGTACCAGCGCACGGCTTCCTGGTAGTCGGCGGTGTTCTTGCTCTTTTGCGCACTCGCGTGGTAGTGGCGCGCCAGCTCGGCCACGTGGGTCTTGACGAGCGGTTGCGCACGTTGCCAGCCGGCTTCGTTGGCACGCCGGAATTCGCTGGTGCTGCCATAGCGGCCCACATAGCCCTTCTTCGCGTCGAGCGCCAGGTTCGCGAATCCCGCCTGTTCGTAGATGCCGATCACGCGCGCCTGCAGCAGCGGTGCCTGCGCGTGCAGCGGGTGCAACCGGGCGAACGTGCCGAAGGTGTCGGCCGCGTCTTTCACGCGGTCTTGTTTGATGTAGAGCTCGCCGAGCTGCTGATAGACCCGGAATTCGTAGATGCGCCGAACGTCTGACGTGATGTAGGCCGGAATCGTTTCTGCGCCCTTCAGGTTTTCCAGGCTCAGGCTCATCACGCGGAAGGTGTCTTCCACCAGCTCGCGGTCGGCACGCGACAGGCTCGCCACGCTCTCCAGTTCCTGTTCGTCTTCGTGGCCAGGCAGCTTGATGTCGAGCACGCCGAAGAACGAGTGCAGCGCTTCTTCGAGCCGGCCCTGCTTGAACATCGACCAGCCCTGCATGTAAAGCGCACGCTCGCGGTACGGGTTGTCGCTCTTCAGCACCGTGGCGTAGGCGGCCTCGGCTTTCACGTAGTCGCGGGTCGTGAACAGCAGCTCGCCGCGGCGGAAGTTGGCTTCGTCGCGGTACAGCGTGCCGGGGTACTCGCGCACCAGCCGGTCGAGCGTCTGTAGCGACACTTCGAGCGAACCGCTCTGCTCCTGCGCGCGCGAAAGCTGGTACAGCACGCGGTCGTTGCCGGGGTCTTTCGGGTAGGTCTTCAGGAAATCCTGGTACCGCGTGATAGCGGCCTTGTAGTCGGGCACGCCGCTGGCGCTCTGTGCGCTGTTGTCGTCGGCCACGTCCATCTCGAGGTCACCGAGACGGCGCAGCGCTTCCTGGCGCTGTTCGGCTTTCGGAGCCGCGTCGAGAAAGCTGCGGTAGGCGCTGATGGCCTGCGCCGGGTTGCGCTTGATGCCGGCGTCTTCGGCCACAATGACTTCGCGGCCCGCCAGCGACTTCAGCGTGGGTTCGTTGTCGGGTGTGCCCTTGGGCTTGTTGCCCGCGCACGCGCACAGGCCGGCGGCGGTCAGCAGCAGGGCGAGGCTACGGCTTGCTTGCACGGTCGCCCTCCTTCGTGGAGGCGCTGGCGCGGTCGTAGATCTGGGCAACCGCAAAACGTGCCTGTGTGGCGTAGACCACAAGGCGTTCCTTCTGGCGTTCGAGTTCGGCAACCGCCAGGCCCTGCACCGCCTGTTCCTGGTCGTGGCTGAGCGCGGCCACGCGCGGGATCAGCGCCTGGATGCGTGTGTCGAGTTCCTTGATGCGAACGGCAAAACGTTCGAAGCGTGCCGGCTCGTCGCGCTGCGCCTGCACCAGTGCAGCGTCGTGTTGCGCTGCCTCGGCGAGCTGGGTCTGGATCACGGTGACGGCCTTGGTCGCGTCCCAGAGGCGCGCCGGGTACTGCTGCGCCATCTGCCAGGTGAGTGCACCGCTGGCACGCCGCAGGCGCTCTTGCACGCTCGGCGCGTCGACTTCGGCGCCCGGCAGTGCGGCAGTCGCACGTGCGCTTGCGATGCGCCCCATGAAGTCGCGCTGTTGCGCGTCGGCGAGTGCCGCGCTGTCGGACTCGGCGGCCACGCGGGCCACTTCCTTGATGACGGCTTCGCCACGTTGTTGCATCGCGGCCAGGCCGCTCGCGTTGGCCTGGGAAAGGATCTTCGGCAGACGCTCGGCGTACGCCTGGCGGCGGTTCGTCAGCATGTCGTCGAACACGCCGAGGCTGTCTTTCCAGTATTCGAGGTTGCGGGTCAGGAAACGAAGGTCGCGGTAGTTCTTGAAACCTTCCTGGAAGTCGTGCTGTGCGAGCACCTGCGTCAGGTGATTCGCGTGTGGCATCTCGGGCAGTTCGTCGATCTTCCAGAACCAGCCCATCTCTTCGCCGGGGTTGCTTTCGAGCAGGCCGGCCAGCAGCTTGCCGGCACGAATGGCGCCGATCGACTCGTTCAGGCTGCCGCCTTCCTTGTCGAAAGCGCCGATCGCGTCCTGGTAGCGTTCGAGCGCCTGGCCGTAGGCACCGAGTTCGGCGTAGGCATAAGGCACGGCGATGCGCGCTTCGAGCACGGCCGAATCGCTGGCATCTCGCTCGGCCAGTTCGGTCCAGGGCACGAGCGCGAGCTTCGGGTCTTTCAGTGCCGCGGCGGCCCAGCCGAAGCCGAGCAGCGCCTTGTTCGACTGCAGGCCTGCCAAGCGCACCCGTTCGAGCGCGCGGCGTGCGTCTTCGGGGTGATCGGCCTGCAGCGCGGCGAAGCCGAGCGCCACATTGGCCTTGTCGCGCAGGCTGCGGTATTCCTCGTTCTCGGCCGGGGCGCGGCCGATCTCGTCGAGCAGCTTGCTGCCAGCTTCGAGGTCGCCGTTCCTGATCAGCGCCACGCCGAGGTTGTAGCGCGCGTAGGCACCGACCGCGCCGATGCCCTTGGCCATGCCTTCGAGCACGGTGATGGCGCTGGCGTAGTCACTGCGCGCCATCAGCAGGTTGGCCTTGAGCAGGCCTCGTTCTTCTTCGAGATCGGGCGGCAGGTTCTTCTCGACCTGGTCGACCGCTTGCTCGGCTTCGGGCAGAAAGCCGCGCTGGTAGCGAATCTTGGCCAGGTAAAACCAGGCCCGGTCACGCACCGCTGGCGACGTGCCTTTTTCGATCAGCTTGGCGAAGATCTCGCCGGCTTCGCGGTGCAGGCCATAAGACAGCAGCAGGCCACCGCGCAGCACCTCGGCTTCGTCGGCATGCTTGGGCACACGCTCGAAGTGCTGCGACACCATCAGCCCCGTCACGGCGGTGAAGTAGCGGCCCTTGTAGAAGTGGAACAGTGTGTCGCCGTAGTGCGGGTCTTCAATGACATGCGGCGGCGGCCCCTCGGGCGCGGCGCTGCTGAAGGGCCACCATGCGGCTGCAGCCGCAGCCGGCCACAACGCCGCCACGGCCAATGCCGCGGCGCACAGCCGCGCTGCGGCCTTCTTTCTGATCGCTCTCGGGTGCATGAAGATTTACTGCCAGACCTTGACTTCGAACTCGGGCTGCAATTTGGCCGTGGAGTCCTTGATCTGCAGTTCGATGTACTTCGGGTCGGTGCTCTTGTCGAACTTGACGGTGGTGGCGCGCTTGTAGTCGCGCTCGTGCGGGCCCTGGCCGGTGAAGAAGGCGACGATCTCGTGCTCGCCGGCTTTCAGGTTGCCGAGGTAGACACGCTGCACGCCACCGCGGTGCAGTGCTTCGACTTCGAGCGGTGTGTAGAGGTAGTTCGCGATCAGTTTGTCGTCGAGCTTGATCTGCACCGAGTCGAGCGAGAACAGCTTGCCCACGTCCATCGAGACGAACAGCGCCACTTGCGTGTTGGCGGGGAACAGCAGTTCTTCTTCGAGCACGAGCAGGTCGCGGTTGAGCTTGATCACGTCGCCCTTCACGTCCTGGATGCGGCCGTCGAGGGCACCGGCAGGCGCGCTCGCGGCTGCGGCGGCCATTGGCGCACTCGCTGCTGCGGCAACGCTCGGCGCGCTCGCCGGTGCAGCCGGAACTGGGGCGCTCACCGCGGCCGGAGCACTCGCGGCAGCGGCCGGCTTGGGCGGCGCATCGGCGCCGTGGGCGGGCCAGGTGGCCGACAAGGCGGCCACGCTCAGCACGAAGGCGGTGGCAAAAAAACCGGAAGATCGAAACAGCATGGCGCCCACTCTCTCAAAAGGTTGCCGACACGAAGAGCTGCAGCACGTCGGCGTCGAAGCTGTACGCGTTGCCCGTTCTCACGTCGGTGAAATCGCTGTACTTGAAGCGCACACGCTCGTACGAACCATTCAGCTTGACTTCGTACTTGCCCTGCAGCTTGCCCACGGTGTAGGCCAGCTTTCCACCGATGCCGATGGAGTTGAAGGTACTGAGTTGCCGGTTGCGCGAGACGTAGAGCGTCTCGGTGCTGGCGTTGTCGCTGTAGAACAGCGCGTGCGCCTGTTTGTTGTAGCGCAGGCTCACATCGGCCAGCCAGGCATCGCCGAAATAGCGGCTGTAGCCGAACTCGACGGTGTGGGCCTTGATCGCCCAGGTGTCCCAGTAGTAGCGGTATTCGGCGCGCACCGCGTTGCGCGAGCCGAGGTCGCCGATCACACGGAACTTCATCGCCCGGCCGGTGCGGGTGCGCGGGTTGCTCTCGTGCAACCATGCCCCGAAGACCCGCGCAAGACGATACGGGCTGCCGAGGTAACCATCGTCGGACATTGCTTCGAAGTTCGCGCTCGCGATCCAGGTGGGGGTGAGAATCTGCGTCAGGCCGAGGCGGTATTTCCAGTGCGTGGCGGTGTCGAAGAAGCCGACGTTTTTCATGCCGACCTTGTCGGCGCCGCGTGTGTAGCCCAGGCTCACGGTCGACATGCCACCGAAAACTTCCTGAGCCACGTCGATGCTCATGTTGTCGGCGGTGTAGTCGGGTTCTTTGCTGCTGGTGAGCGCCAGCGTCATGGTCGAATCGCGCACTGCGTAGTCGGCGCTGAAGCCGTATTCGGTGCGGGTTTCCTTGTAGGGGCTGGCCGTGGTCACCACGTCGATCGACGCGTTCGAGACCGAGTCGATGTAGTAGCTGGCCGAGAGCGACACCTTGTCGAGCAGTTTTTTGCGCACCAGCAGCGCCGGGCCGATGGCGCGCACGCCACCGCCATCGTAGACGTGGATCATCGCGTCGGCCCGGTCTTCGGGCAGGTCGGCAGCGTGCACTGCGCCCGGCGCGATCACGCCGCCGAGCAGGCCGGCCAGCGGCGCGCTGGCCGCGTGGCGCCAGTTCAGCAGCGCCTTCAGCCGGCGGCGCCAAGCGCCCAGCGGATTGATTTGCAACTCAGTTGCAGCCACAGCCGCCCCCTTGCACGCCGGTGGCACCACGCGCGCCTTCGCGCACGTCGAAGACGTGGTCGCGGTGCTTGTCGGCCAACGCGTTGCGCGAGAACTTCATCATCGGGTCGGCCAGGCGTTCACGCTCGTAAGGCTTGACCCAGGGTTCGATGGCACAGCCCGAAAGCAGCGCGACCGCGGCGACGGCGGCGATCAAAGCGCCGTTCGAATCAACACGCAGCTTGTTCATTCTTTCAACAGCCCCCGGATCTGCTGGTCGTAGGTGTTTTCATAGCCGTCTTTGTAGCCACGGTGCACGAAACGCACCTTGCCTTCGCGGTCGATCAATACGGTCGACGGCATCGCGCTCAGGTCGTACAGGCGGCTGACCTTCTTGTCGCTGTCGAGCGAGACCGGGAACTTCAGGCCGAGCTTGGCGGCCAGGTCGACGGCGTTCTTGGTGTCGTCGTCGACGTTCACGCCGAGCAGCACGAAACCGGCCGAGCCATACTTTTCGTAGAGCTTGCTCAGGTGCGGCATCTCCTGCCGGCACGGAGCGCACCAGGTGGCCCAGAAGTTCACGAGCACGACGCGACCGCGCTGCTCCTGCAGCCGCAGGTTCGGGCCGCCAAGCGTGCGCAGCGTGAAGTCGGGCGCCAGCGCACCGGGCGCGATGGGTGCTGCATAGGCCACGGCGCAGACGCCGATGGTCGCAGCCAGCAGAACGCGTGCGCTGCGTAGCAGGTAGGGCTTGAGAGAGAAGTTCATGCGATGTGCACCGGTCAGAAGTAGAAGCTCAGCCCGCCGGTGAACTCGAGGTTCTGCGTGCTCTGGCGTTTGCCGAGCAGGTCGAGCGAGAAGATGTGGTCGCGCATGTCGACCTGCAGCGAGACCCAGTCCTTCAGGTACACCTTTGCGCCGAAGCCGAGGTTGAAGGTCTGGCGGCGCTGCGCGTTGAAGTTGGTGCTGCCTATGCCGCCGATGATGTAGAGCGACGACGGGAACGCGCGGTTCTTCAGGAAGAACACTTCGCCGGGCAGGATGTTCAGGCCGGCCGACACGTTGTAGTAGGCGAGCTTCTCCTTCGGATCGACGAAGATGCCGCCCGGCAAGATCTGCCGGAACGATTCATCGCTGACCTTGGTCTGGCCGTACACGGCCTGCACGAACACGTCTTCGGTGATGTGGTAACCCAGCCGCACGCCGTAGACCAGGCTGCTGCCGAAGTTCTTGGTGGCGTAGGTGCCCACGTAAGTGCCGATCTCGAAGTCGTTCGAGGGGAACTTCGGCAGCTTGATCGGGCGCCGGTCGACCTCGGGCACGATCACCTGTTCGTTCGGTGCTTTCTGGTCGGCCTTCTGCTCTTGCGCATTTGCGGCAAGAGGCGCCGAGGCCAGAAGGGTCGCGAAGGCCGCGAGCCAAGCCAGGGTGGCTGCTTTGTTGTTGTTGCGCATGGTCATCGCTTGTCGGCCGTTAGAAGAAGAAAGAAAGGCCCGCCGTCAGCGCACGGTACTGGCCGGTGCGGGCGTCTGACAGGTAGGCGGTGTAGATGGTGTAGTCGAGCCGCGCGACGAAGCGGTCGGTCAGGTGGTACTTCACACCGAGCGTGGCGTTGGCCAGGTTCGAATTGCTCGGCTCGGCCGACACGAGGCTGGTGTTCGGAATGTTCCTGAAGCGGCCGACGCCGATGCCGAAGAACGGCGAGAGTCGCTCGTCGGACCAGGGCTCGGCCTGCACGTTCACGTGCCAGAAGTTGGTGCCCGAGAACACGCCCTGCACCTGGCCGAAGGTGGCTTCCATGCTGAGCGTGTCGCTCATCCTGTAGCTTGCCCAGAGCTTGAGCATCGGCTCCTTCTTGAAGCGGCCCCAGCCCGCGCCGAATTCGGCGCGGCGCAGCAGGTAGTCGTCGACCACGATGTCGCGAAAGGTCTTGGCGCCACCGCCTTCGGTGAGCGTGCTGACGAGCTGCGAGCGGCTGACCCAGCCGACCTTGCCACCCGCAGTGCGCACTTTGTACCAGTCGGTGTGGCGCAGCTCGATCGAGATCCACTCTTCACGCGCGGCCACGAAGTGGATCGGGTAACCGCGCCCGGGGCCGGTGCGCAGCTCGATGAAGGGGTCGGTGACCTGAACCCGCTCTTCCTTGGCCTCGTTGGTTTCGGCGGCACAAGCCGGCACCGTGGCGCCGAGCGCGAGCGCGCTCAGGCACAACGAAAGCAGTGTTTTCGGGAGTGGGGTGAATTCACCGGTGTGGCGCTTGCCGAGTTGACTCATTGGGTGTTGCACGTGCCGGTTGTCGGGTCGGCCGGGGTAAACATGCTGTAGGTGGCGGTGCTGAATTCGTCTTGCCCGTTGGGCGCGGGGTGCGTGATCCAGTACTGGATCAGCTTGGCGTTCGGGTCCTGATCGTTCTCGAAGATCAGGCCGCCGCCGTGCAGCACGTTGAGCACCAGCGGCTTGGCGAGCAGACGGCTTTGCGTGGTGGAGCCGATCACCACCGAGCCCTGGGCGGAGTAGAAGTTTTTGTACATGTCGGTGGCCCGAATCGTATCCGGCGTGTTGGCCGGATCCGTCAGGTCGACCAACTGCGCGTTGGCCACCACCCGCAGCGCGCCACCGGTGCCGGTGGTGTTGTCGTGGCAACCCGAGCCGGCACAGGTGTTGGTCGAGATCGCGCCGCCGATGTTGATCTGCAGGCGCGCCAGAAAGATCGGGTTGATGCACTTCTGGAAGTACGCGAACGACAGTTTCTGGCCCGTGGTGCCCACCGGGTTGCTCACCTCCGGCGGGTTGCCCACCGGGTTGGTACCGCCGCCCCCGCAGGCGGCCAGCCCGAGCGCGAGCAGACAGGACGCTGTGATGCCCCGGCTCGCCCGCCTGCCCGCTCGTTCTTCTCGATACGCGGTCGTCATGGTTACGGGCAACCCCCGCTGATCCAGTTGGCGATGGTCGTGTAGTTGGCGCTGCCCACCGGCAACACCGCCGTGGTCTGGCCCGTGGCACCGGCCGGGTGCGGCACGGTCGACGGCCGGCTCAGCAGGTAGTTCGAGGCCGCGTTGCAGGTGTCGGAGATCATCGACAGGCTCACGTTGTAATCACCTTCCGGGCTGCCCGTGAGCACGAAGCGGTTCTGGCGGAAGCTGGCGCCGACTGGCACGGTCGGGTCGCTGCCGATGGCCTGGTGGCAACTGGCGGCGCAGGTCGAGCGCAGGATCGGCAACACCTGGGCCGTGAACACGGTCTGGCTCAAGCCCGTGGCGGCTTTCACGCCACCGGCAAACGGGTTGTTGTAGTACTGGCCGCCCAGGTCCATCCATTCGGTGACCAGGCGCTTCTCGGCCGCGTTGAGCATCAGCGCATGGTTCGGCGCCGAATCGGGCGGGTTCGGGTGCGCGGCGAAGGCGTCGGCACCGGCCTTCAGCCTCTCACCGAACAGGATCTCGGCGAGGCGGCTGCTGCGCGCCATACCGGCGGCGTTGCCCGCCATGGTCTCGACAAGCGCAGCGCCGCGCACGATTTCCGGCACGCCGTCGCGGATGCGCGTCACCGGCAGTCCGGTGGCGGTGTCGATGACCGGGTCGCCCACAAGCAATTCTTCGTACGACGTGACCCGACCCGTCCCCGAGGTGGTGCCACGCAGGTCGAGCTTGACCGCGTCGGCATGGCAGGTGGTGCAGGTGTCGGCACCACCGGCGCCACGCACACGGGTCCAGAGCGGCTGAATGTGTTCGGGGTAGTTGATCAGGCCGTTGCTCGGCGCGGTGGTCACCAGATCGTCGGCCGAGTTGGCATTGCCGACGTACTTGACAGAGATTGGCGCAATGCCGGTCACGCCGTTCTTGCTGGTGTCGGCCCAGACATCGGTGTAGGCCATGTCCGGCTTGAGGTTGAGTGCCGTGGCGTCGAGCCGGGTGCGCAGCGCGGCCAGCGTTTCACCCGACTGGTGGGCGGCCGACATGCTCGGCAGCAGCGCCGCCGGCAACGCGTTCACGATCGCGCCCGAGTTGAGCGCGGCGCCGCGGCGCGGGCTGTGGCAGCCGTCGCAGGTGCGGCGCTCGCCGGGGCGAACCTGGATCCAGTTCAGGTGAGTCTGGAGGCCGCGGCCCTTGGCGTCGACGATCGAGAACGCGAGCGGCACGTCGGCCGGCACCTTCAGCTTGAAGGACCCGTCGGGTTCGACCGGCGCGTAGCCGAGGATCTGCACTTGCTCGAACTCGGTCTCGCCGATCGCCGAGCGCAAGCCCATCGTGCTCGAAGGCGGCGCCACGGCGCGGGTGGCCCGCACGAAGCGCGCCGGTGAACAACCGTAGGCCGGATCGGCCGGGTCTTTCATGCGGCCCAGATCGGCCACCCGCGCACGCGTGTCCATCGTGTCGGCGGGCTTGATCTGGGCAATGCCGACCGCGCAGGTGCTCGGCAGGTCGACAGGTGCGAGCATGGTTTCACCCATGCGCTGGAGACCGTCGGTGTCGTAGATGCTGCGCACTTCGATCAGCGCCAGGCCCTGTGCGGCCAGGTCCGGGTCGATCGCGGTCGGGTCGATCGCGTTCGGCTCGGTGCGTGCCTGGAGTGCAATCGGGTCGGTGTACATGAAACCGGCCGGCGGCGCCGCCACGTTCAACAGCGTCTGATCGGCCGGGTTGTACATGTAGATCGAGTACGAAGCGGGCACGTCGTCGCGAACGGTGTCGCCGACCTTCTGCGCATCGGTGCGCTCGTTGTCGCCCAGCATTGCGAGTTCAGCAGGCGTCAGCACGGTGCAGGAACGGACCCGCCAGGTGCCTTCGACCAACTGGCTGATCTCGCACGGCGTGAGCCCGAGCAGCACGCGGTTGCTGCCGTCCCACAACGGGTACGGCGTGGTGATGCGGCCCTTCATCGAGATGCCGCGACCCTGGTTCAGCGCGTCTTTGGTCACTTCGGTCTGCCCGCCCGTCGGCGAGACCAGCGTGCTGGCCGGCGTGTTGTTCTCGGAATAGTTGGCCGCGTCGATGAACATCAGCGAGCCACCCTCCTTGGTACGCGACAGGGCCATCAGGTCCGAAGACACGAAGCCCTTGTACTTGCCGTTCGGGTCCATGTCGCGCGGGTGCAGGAAGCTGTTGCCCGGGCTTTGCGCGCCGTACAGCACGAACATGTCGGTGCCGTCGGGCTTGGTGCGGAAGATCGCGAAGCGGTTGCGCGGGCCCACGTGTTCCCAGCGCGAGAACATGATGTCGCCGTTCGGGCGCACCACCGGGTTGCGGTCGTGGCTCTGGTTGACCGAGATCTGGGTGATGGCGCCACCGTTCGCGTCCATCGTGTGCAGGTTCAGCACCCGCTCGCGCTCGTATTCGTCGAGCGCGAAGTAGGTCTGGCCGGGAATCGCCTGCAGCGTCTTCGACTTGGTCTGGCGGTTCGAAGAGAAAACGAAGCCACGGCCCGCCGGCAGGTAGGCCGGGTCGACGTCGTCGGAATCGCTGGCGCTCGTCAGGCGGCGGAAGGTGCCGCCGGAGAGGCCACCGACCGTCATGTCGTATTCCCAGATGTTCCAGGCGCCGGTACAGGCCGGCAGGTCGCCGATCTTCGAGGTGTTCGAGGTCGGGCACTTCATCGAGAACACGATCTTCTTGCCGTCGTACGACACCTCGGGGTCGGACGCATCGCCGTTGCCCTGCGTGAACTGGGCGGTGACGTTGTGCTCGGGCGCACTCGGCGACGACTTCTCGCGAATCATCAAGTCACCACCCGGCGCCGACGGCGTGCCGTCGGTCGGATTCATCTCGATCGTGTTGGCCCGCTTCGCGTAGGCGATCGGCACATCGCCGTTCACCGTGACCGAAGTCGAGTCGCTGCCGCTGCTGCCGCAACCGGCGAGGCCGGCCCCGAGCAGCAAAGCCGTCAAGGCCATCAGTGGCGCGTTGATTCTTGTACGAGTGTTCATTGAAATCCCCCTGTAGATCTGTTCGTTCATTGACGAGTCTTCTGCCCGGGCTGTGCGCCACCGTCGAGCAGGCCCGACGAGTAGTGCAGTTGCCCGGCTGCGTCGATCACGACCGCGTCGACGCCCTCCTGTGATTCGATCAGCCGCATGCCCTTTTCCACGCCCAGCACGAAGACGCTCTTCGAAAGCCCTTCGGTGGTGAGCCCATCGGCGGCGAGGATGGTCACGCTGTGCACGCTGCTCGGCGACTTGCCGGTTTTCGGGTCGAGCACGTGGTGGCAGCGCACACCGTCTTGCTCGAAAAAACGTTCGTAGTCGCCCGAGGTGGAAATGGCCGTGTCTTCGAGGGGCAGCACCGCCACCACTTCGCCGGGCCGGCGCGGGTCGCGGATCGCGATGGTCCAGGGTCGGCCGCGGTGGTCGCCCATCACGCGGCTGTCGCCGCCGGCCGAGACGATCGCGTGCTTGATGCCACGCCGCGCCAGGATGGCCGCAGCGTTGTCGACCGCGTGGCCCTTGGCAAAACCGCCGAGGTCGATGCGCACGCCTTCGCGTGCGAAGCGCAGCGTGCGCGCCGCGGTGTCGAGAACCAGGTTCTGGTAGCCGACGGCATCGCGGGCCTTTTCGATCGCGGCGTCGTTCGGCTTGATCTTCTCGCGGTAGTCGTAGAGCTGGCCCACGCCGGCATAGGTGATGTCGAAAGCGCCACCGGAAAGTTTCGAGAAATCGAGCGCACGGCTGACGAGCCGGGCCATCTCTTCGCTGAGCTTGACCGGCCCGGCTGCGGCATGGCGGTTGATGCGCGAGAGTTCCGACTCGGGCTTGTGCGGGCTCATGGCGTGGTCGATGCGGTGCATCTCCGACATCACCGCGTTGATCGCGGCTGCGCCGTCGGCGCGGTCTTCGCTCCACAACTCGACCCGGATCGCGGTACCCATGATGGCCTCTTCACGGGCAAACCAGTCGCCTTGCAGCGCTGCGCTGCCACGCCCGAAGTCCGTCGAGCGGCGGCCGGATCCGGACGAGCCGAAGATCATGTCCGCCCCCAGGAAAGCGCGCAGCCCGCAACCGCACTGCGCTGCCATTGCGCGCCGTGGGCCTTGAACCAAATGTGACGAGTTTTCACTCCGCTTCCCTGTTGTTGTGAGGCTTTGCGCTCGCGCCGCCTGGCCGAAAGAGGCAAACCGTGCGGCCGCTTCGGGAGCGCATCATCAAGCCTTAGTGCGCCCTAAAAGGCGTCAATAGTTGGCAACTGGCGAGCACCTTACATCCGGTCGCAGAAGAATCCGTCAGCATTTGTCGGGTCTGCAAGCAGACGCTTCAAATGTGTTCGTGAGCGACCAGATTGGTCGCTCGAAAGGCCGTGCGTGGCCGCGGGGCGGGGCTGCAGCTTGCACCGATAATGCAACGCTTCGCGTGCGACCAGGGCAACGCAGAGCGCCCCCAACCACCGCACCCACACCGCAACCCGCCTCATGCTCAGCGCCACCCACCTTGCCTGTTCCCGGGGCGAGCGCCTGTTGTTCAAAGACCTGAGCCTGGCGCTGGCGCCCGGCGCATGGTTGCAGGTGAGCGGCACCAATGGCGCCGGCAAGACCACCTTGCTGCGCACCGTTGTTGGCCTGAGCGAACCCGAGCACGGCGAAGTGCGCTGGAACGGCGTGCCGATCACCGAATGCGCCGAAACATATCGGCGCGCCCTGTTGTATCTGGGCCACCACGCTGCAGTGAAAGACGAACTCACGCCGCTCGAGAACCTGCGTCTGGCCAACGAGCTCGACGGCCTGCCGCTCGCCGACGCCGACGCGCTCTCGGCCTTGCAACGCATGAGCCTGCACGGGCGCGGCAAGCTGCCCACGCGCTGGCTCTCGGCCGGCCAGAAACGGCGCGTGCTGCTGGCCCGCCTGCTCGTGCGACCGGCCACCTTGTGGGTGCTGGACGAGCCCTTCGCCGCGCTCGACACGAATGCGGTGGCCCTGATCGGTGAACTGCTGCGCGCCCATCTCGCCAGCGGCGGCATGGCGCTGTTGACGAGCCACCAGCCGGTGCCGCTCACCACCGGCGGCGCCGAGGTGGCGCTGTGAAAGCGCTGTGGATCGCCGCGCGCCGCGACCTGCTGCTGGCCGCACGGCGCCGCAGCGAGGTGGTGACGGCGCTGTTCTTCTTCATGGTCGTGGTCACGCTGTTCCCGCTCGGCATCGGCCCCGAACCCGAGCTGCTGCGGCGCATTGCGCCGGGCGTGATCTGGGTTGCCGCGCTGCTCGCCACGCTGCTCGGCCTGCCACGCCTGTTCGCTGCCGATCAGGCCGACGGCACGCTCGAGCAGATGCTGCTGTCGCCGCAATCTTTTACATTGCTCATCGCTGGCAAGATCGCTGCGCACTGGCTTTTGTGCGGCCTGCCGCTGGTGCTGATGGCGCCGCTGCTGGGCCTGCAGTTCGGCCTCGACGCCGGCGCGCTGCAGGTCACGCTGATCGCCTTGCTGATCGGCACGCCCGTGCTGAGCCTGATCGGCGCGGTGGGTGCGGCGCTCACGCTCGGCGTGCGCGGCGGCGGGGCGCTGCTGGCCCTGCTCGTGCTGCCACTCTATATACCGACGCTTATATTCGGGGCCAGCGCGGTCGAGGCCTACGCGGCCGGGCTGGGCGCCGGTCCACAGTTGTCCATTCTCGGCGCGCTGCTCGCCGTCACCTTATTCTTCGCGCCGTGGGCGGCCTCCGTCGCCCTGCGCATTGCACTCGAGTAGATGAAGCAGATGAACAAACCCGCTTCGGCTTCGCCCTTGTGGAAGTACGCCTCGCCGGCCGCCTTCTACCCGCTGGCCGGCCGCCTGACACCCTGGTTCGGCTGGGCCGCCGCACTGCTCACCGTGGCCGGCCTGTGGATCGGATTTTTCGTCGCGCCCACCGACGCCCAGCAGGGCGAGGGTTACCGGATCATCTTCGTGCACGTGCCGGCGAGCTGGATGTCGATGGTGATCTACTGCGCCATGGCCTTCTGGGCCGCGATCGGCCTGGCCTTCAACACCCGCCTGTCGGCCATGATGGCCACGGCACTCGCCCCCACCGGCGCACTGTTCGCCTTTCTCTCGCTGCTGACGGGCTCGCTCTGGGGCAAGCCGATGTGGGGCGCCTGGTGGGTCTGGGACGCGCGCCTCACGTCTGAGCTGATCCTGTTGTTCCTGTACCTCGGCTTCATGGCGCTGCAGGCTGCCATCGACGACCCACGACGTGCCGACAAGGCTGGCGCCGTGCTGGCGATCGTCGGCGTGGTGAATGTGCCGATCATCTATTTTTCCGTCAAGTGGTGGAACACTTTGCACCAGGGCGCGTCAGTGTCATTGACACGTTCGCCTTCGATGGCCCAGACCATGCTCTGGGGCATGCTGTTGATGGCGCTGGCGTTCTGGATGTACGCGATCGCCGTGGCGCTGGCGCGCGTGCGCAACATCATTCTCGAGCGTGAGTCGAACGCCGATTGGGTCAAAGATGCACTGGAATAACGCGGCAGAGTTTTTCGCGATGGGCGGCTACGCCTTCTATGTGTGGGGCAGTTTCGGCGCCTGTGCACTCGGCGTTCTGATCGAAACGCTGCAGGTTCGCCAGCAGCACCGCGCCGCGCTGCAGCGCCTGCGCGAGCAGCGCCTGATCGACGCGGCCACCGGCTGGTAACGAGGGAACACCCATGAAACCGCGCCACAAACGCATCCTGATCATCGTTGGCGGCCTCGCCAGCATCGCCGTTGCCGGCACGCTGGTGCTGAACGCGCTGCAAAGCAACGTCGCGTTCTTCTTCACGCCCTCGCAGGTGGTGGTGGGCGAAGCGCCGAAAGACCGCGCCTTCCGCGTTGGTGGCATGGTGCGCCAGGGCAGCCTGCAGCGCGACCAGATGACGGTGAACTTCGTGATCACCGACACCGCCAAAGACGTGCCCGTGAGCTACACCGGCATCCTTCCCGACCTGTTCAAGGAAGGCAAGGGCGCCGTCGTGCAGGGCCGGCTCGGCAACGACGGCCGCTTCGTGGCCACCGAGGTACTCGCCAAGCACGACGAGAACTACATGCCGCCCGAAGCGCAGCACGCGGTCGACCAGGCCCAGAAGATGGGCAAGACGCTCAAGTGAGCAGCCAGCGGCACAACGTGAAGGCAACAACCCCATGACCCCCGAACTCGGCCACCTTGCCCTGATCCTCGCTTTCCTGATCTCGTTGATCCAGGGCGTGCTGCCGATCGTCGGTGCGCACCGCGGCCACGCCGGCTGGATCGCGCTGGCGCGGCCTGCAGCGCAAACCCAGTTCGTGCTGATCCTGTTTTCCTTTGCCTGCCTGATGCAGGCTTTTGTGGCGAACGACTTTTCGGTCGCCTACGTGGCGGCCCATTCCAACTCGAAGCTGCCCACCATCTACCGCGCTTCGGCGGTGTGGGGCGGCCATGAAGGCTCGCTGCTGCTGTGGGTCTTGATGCTGAGCGGCTGGACGCTCGCCGTCAGCCTGTTCTCGCGCCAGTTGCCGCAGGCGATGGTGGCGCGAGTGATCGGCGTGCTCGGCCTCGTGGCCGCCGGCTTCCTGATGTTCATGCTGTTCACGTCCGACCCGTTCGAGCGCCTGCTGCCGGCCGCGCCCGACGGGCAAGACCTGAACCCGCTGCTGCAAGACCCCGGGCTCGTGTTCCACCCGCCCATGCTCTACATGGGTTATGTGGGCTTCTCGGTCGCGTTTGCGTTCGCCATCTCGGCGCTGCTCGCGGGCCGGCTCGACGCCGCCTGGGCCCGTTGGTCGCGCCCCTGGACCACCGTCGCGTGGGTCTTCCTCACGCTCGGCATCGCGCTCGGCTCTTATTGGGCCTACTACGAACTCGGCTGGGGCGGCTGGTGGTTCTGGGACCCGGTCGAGAATGCCTCGTTCACGCCCTGGCTCGTGGGCACCGCGTTGATCCACTCGCTCGCCGTCACCGAAAAGCGCGGCAGCTTCAAGAACTGGACCGTGCTGCTCGCGATCTGCGCCTTCTCGCTCTCTTTGCTTGGCACCTTCCTGGTTCGCTCTGGCGTGTTGACCTCGGTGCACGCATTCGCGGCCGACCCGAAACGTGGCATCTTCATCCTGCTCTTCCTCACCGTCGTGATCGGCGGCTCGCTCGCGCTGTTCGCCTGGCGTGCGCCCAAGGTCAGCATGGGCGGCGCGTTCGCCGTGGTCTCGCGCGAGACGCTGCTGCTGATCAACAACGTGCTGCTGATGGTGGCGGCCGCGTCGGTGCTGCTGGGCACGATCTACCCGCTGCTGATCGACGCGCTCGGCCTGGGCAAGCTCTCGGTCGGGCCGCCCTACTTCAATGCCGTGTTCATGCCGCTGATGCTGCCGCTGCTGTTCCTGATGGCGGTCGGCCCGCTGGCGCGCTGGAAGCAGGCCGACGCACGCGACATGGCACAGCGTCTGCGCCTGGCTGCCGTGCTGGCCGTGGCCGCGGGCATCGGCCTGCCCTTCCTGGTGGGTGAATGGTCGCCGCTGGTCGCGCTCGGCCTGCTGTTGGCGGTGTGGATCGTCGCGAGCAGCGCGTTCCAGATCCGCGAGCGGCTCAAGTCGGGCTGGCCGCCGCTCGCGTATTGGGGCATGCATGCCGCACACGTCGGCATCGCAGTGTTCGTGGTCGGCGTGACGCTCGTGAAGGGCTACGAGGTCGAAAAAGACGTGCGCATGGCGGTCGGCGAAACCGTAGAGATCGGCGGCCACACCGCGAAGCTGCTCGGCGTGACCCAGGTGCCCGGGCCGAACTACGTGGCACAACGTGGTGAGGTCGAACTCTCGAAGGGCGGCCAGGTGCTGGCGCTGCTTCACCCGGAAAAGCGCAGCTATTTCTCTTCCCAGATGCCCATGACCGAAACCGCGATCGACTCCGGTTTCACGCGCGACCTCTATGTGTCGCTCGGCGAGCCGCTGAACGCGCCGGGCGCCACGCCGGTGTGGAGCGTGCGGGTGTACTACAAACCCTTCATCGTCTGGATCTGGGGCGGCTGCCTGTTCATGGCATTCGGGGGTGCGCTCGCGGCGAGTGACCGGCGCTACCGACTGAAGGTGAAACAACGCTTTCTGCAGGGGGCGCCGGCATGAAGCGCTTCCTGATCCCGCTCGGCCTGTTCCTGGTGCTGGCGGTGTTTCTTGCGATCGGCCTGAACCGCGATCCGCACGAGGTGCCTTCGCCGCTGATCGGAAAGCCGGCGCCGATGTTTTCTTTGCCGCGCCTCGACGCCGACCCTCAAGCGCCGGCCGGCGCGCAGAACGCGAGCTTCGGCCCGAAAGACATGGCGGGCAAGGTCTGGTTGCTCAACGTCTGGGCTTCGTGGTGTGTGTCGTGCCGCCAGGAGCACCCGGTATTGGTCGAGTTCTCGAAGACGAACGTCGCGCCGCTGATCGGGCTCGACTACAAAGACCAGCGTGCCGATGCCAAAGGCTGGCTGGCCCAGTTCGGCAACCCGTACACACTCTCGGTGGTCGACGCCGATGGCCGCGTCGGCATCGACTACGGCGTTTACGGCGTGCCCGAGACCTACGTGATCGACAAGGCCGGCACGATCCGCTTCAAGCAGATCGGCCCGGTCACGAACGAGGTGCTGCAGGCGAAGATTCTGCCGCTCATCAAGGAATTGCAGCAATGAGGCGCGCCGGGTTCGTGCCGGCGCTCGCGTCGGCCCATGCGCTGGCGTTCGTGCTGGCGCTCGTGATGCAACTGGCCGCAGCGCCGGCCAGCGCCAATGAAGCAGCGCCGCTGGCCGAAGACCCGGTCGTCGAACAGCGCCTTCTCGCCATTGCCGAGGAAGTGCGCTGCCTGGTGTGCCAGAACGAGTCGCTCGCCGGCTCACGTGCCGACCTGGCGCAAGACCTGCGGCGCGAAATCCGCGGCCTCATCAAACAAGGCAAGACCGACAAGGAAGTGATGGACTTCCTCGTCAGCCGCTACGGCGACTACGTGCGCTATCGGCCACCCGTGAAACCGACCACCTGGCTGCTGTGGGGCGGGCCGTTCGTGCTGCTCGCAGCGGGCCTGGCTGCGCTGGTGCTGTTCGTGCGCCGGCGCCGCAATACGAGCGCGCCGCTGTCGGCCGAAGAACAACGCGAGGCCGCGGCCTTGCTCGGTGAAAACAACTGATGACCGCCCTCACTGGATTTTTCCTCGCCGCTGCCCTGCTCGTCGCCGCCACCTTGCTGATGCTGCTGCGCCCCTGGCGCTGCCGCCCGCTCGACCTGGTGGCCAGCACCCGCGAGATCAACGCCGGCATCTACCGCGACCAGCTCGCCGAACTCGACCGCGACCTCGCGGCCGGCACGCTGGCTGAAGCCGACCACGCGCAAGCCCGCGCCGAGCTGCAGCGCCGTCTGCTCGATGACACGGGCACGGCCGAAGCGCCTGTCGCCACGGCATCGGGTGCACGCACCACGACGCTGCTGATCGCACTCGCGCTGCCACTGCTCGCGGGCGCGCTCTACACCGTGCTCGGCCAGCCGGCCGCGCTCGACCCGGTCGCGCGCCAGGGCACGCAGCAGTCCGAAGTCGAGAAGATGGTGGCCACGCTCGCCGCCCGGTTAGAGGCCAAACCCGACGACCCGAAAGGCTGGGCCGTGCTCGGCCGTTCCTACCGCGTGATGGGCCGCATGCCCGAGGCGAAAAAGGCCTTCGAGCGCATCGGCCCCGAACTCGAGCGCGACGCAGTGCTGCTGGCCGAATATGCCGACGTGCTTGCGGCCAACAACAACGGCCAGCTCGAAGGCAAGCCGATGGAGGTGGTGGCGCGCGCCCTGAAGCTCGACCCCGAGAACCCGATGGCGCTGGCGCTCTCGGCCACCGCCGCGTTCAACCGCAAAGACGTGCCCGGCGCCATCGCATTCTGGGAACGGCTGCTGAAGAACCTGCCGCCCGACTCGGAAGACGCGAAGTGGGTTCAGAACCAGTTGGCCGAGATTCGCACCGCGATGGCGGGCAACACTGGGGCGCAAGCCAACGGCACGCAAGTCATTCAGGCGCCCGCCACGGCGAGCGCAGTCACAGCCACCGGCGACACCAGTATCCGCGGCCAGGTCAGCCTGGCGCCCGCGCTCGCGGCGCAGGCCCTGCCCACCGACACCGTGTTCATCTTCGCGCGCGCCGTGCAAGGCCCGCGCATGCCGCTCGCGGTGCAGCGTGGCAAGGTGTCCGACCTTCCGCTCGCCTTCAAGCTCGACGATTCGCTCGCCGTGAGCCCCGACTTCAAGATCTCGGGCTTCACCGAAGTGCGCATCGAAGCGCGCATCTCGCGCAGCGGCAGCGCCACGCCCAGCCCCGGTGATTTGATCGGCGTGGGCCCGGTCGTCAAGCCCGGCGCACGCGACTTGAAACTGCAGATCGACCAGACCCGGCCCTGAAAGCCGCGCCGGGCAGCACCGGCTCTACCTGCGTTGGAATAGGAAGTCGCACTGGCGTTTGCCGATGCGCTGGCCGCGGCCGCTGGCACCTTCGAAGGCGGCCCGCACGCGGTAGGTGTAAGGCTTGCCGCGGAAAGCGTGGCCGACCGCGTATTCAGCGTTGTTGACGATGCCCTCGAGCTTGAGCGCCGCACGGCCGTCGGCCGCGATGCGACCCGTCAGCAGGTGCCAGCCGGGCTCGCCTTCGGTACCGTGGGTGCCACGCAAGACACCGCCGCTCACCTCGGCGGGAAAACGGTGCACATAGCCCTTGGCGTCTTCGTCTTCGTGGTGCGAGGCGCAGCTGAGCGTCACGTCCCAACGGCCATCGAAGGCCGCCGCGTCTTCCGCGGCGCGGGCCGGCGAAACGGTGACCGTGGCCGACACGACGAGGGCCACACCGACCCACCTCAAGCCGTGCTGCATGCGGTCTCCTTCGGGTTCAATTTCTGGCCGCAGCGCGGCCCGGTACCTCTACGGGCGTCGCCTCGTACAGGCTCATCTCGGGCGCTTCGGCGAGCGAGCCCCCGCGAGCGACCACGCTTCCGTGCACAAGAATCATCGCGCGTCTCCCTTTTTCGTGAGCTCGGCCCGCCGGGCCAGGCTCTCTGCCGGCCACAGCTCGCTGGCTTTGTAGTACTCGGCCACTGCCGGCATGCCGGGCGGCAGCACGACCCAGGGCTGTTTCGTCGTGGTGAAGATGTGCACGTCGGGTGGCAGCAGCGCGGGTTCGTCGAGCGTGCCGACACGAATGAACGAGATTGCCTTGCCCGCGCCAGCGAAGTGGCTCCAGAGCGCCACGCGGCATTGCGGGCAGCGCGCGATCAACTGGCCCTTGCCGCTGTTCGACGGCGTGTCGACCAGCTCGACCTCACCTTGCAGCAACTGCACCCGCTCGCTCTCGATCATCGCGTTCAGCGCGAACGCTGAACCACTCTCGCGCTGGCACCAGCTGCAGTGGCAGCAGTTGACGAAGAGTGGTTTGGTCGCCAGGCGGTAGCGCACCTGGCGGCAAGTGCAGCCGCCGTCGGCGAAGGAGGTGTCAGCGTTCATGTTGTTCAGCCCGGCTCTTGCGCCGGCAGTGTGTAGTCGAATTCGTAACGGTGCTGGCCGTCGGCGACGATGATGGCGAACTTGCCGCCCAGGCCGGTCAACTGCCCGGTGCCCGAGTCGGGCACGACCGTGACCAAGAGTTGTGGCGCGCCCCGGTTCATCGTGCCGGTGTGCTGCAGCACGAAGCTGCCGCTGCGCCCGGCGAGCGTGCCGGTCACGCGCTCGATCGCCACGTAGCCGGCCGAGCCTTTCACGGCCGTGCCGGCCATCAGCATCTCACCCTTGGCGGTGCCGACCAGGTCACCGCTGAAGGTCTTGTCGAGCAGCATGCGGCCCAGCGTGGCATCGGCGCCAGCATCGGCGTCGGCCAGCGGTGCAGGCGACATCTTCACTTCGAACAGGCCGGTGGCGCGGGTTGACATCGTTCTCTCCTTGAGGGTTGACTGTGCGGGCGCAGCGGCGGTCTGCGCATGGGGGCTTTCACCGAAGCCGGGCCCCACCGCGATCACAGGCATGGCCTTGGCCAGGGCAGCAGCGATGCCCGGCACTTGCGCGGTGGGCCAGGCGGCGAGCACGCCCACGGCAGGCTGATCGCGCGACTCGAGAGGGGCGTGCATGAACGAGGATGCCGAGCATCAATACAAGGTGGCGCGCTGCCGGGCCGGCAGTTCGCGATCATAGGTTGTGCCGTCGAAGGCACCGTCGGTGAGCGCAGCCAGTATCGTGCCCGGGCTCGGCAAGCGCTGGCGCATGTCGGTCGCGGCCGGCTGCCACAACCCGGAGCGCTGGATCGCCCGCGCACATTGAAAGAACACGGTGTCGACCTCGATGCGAATGACACATTTGGGGCAAGCGCCCTGCACCTCGAAACGCGCCAGCAGCACCGGCTCGGTCGTGATGCTCGCGCGGCCATTCACGCGCAGCGTTTCACCGAGCCCGGGAATCAGGAACAGCAGCGCCACCTTCGGGTCGGCCACGATGTTGCGCAAGCTGTCGGCGCGGTTGTTGCCACGCCGCTCGGGCAGCAGCAGCGTGGTGTCGTTCTGCACCACAACGAATCCAGGCGCATCGCCGCGTGGTGATGCGTCGAGCCCGCCCGGCCCGGTCGTGGCGAGCACGGCGAAAGGCGAAGCCTCGATTAGCGCGCGGTAGTGCGGGTGCACAAAAGGCACTTCCTTCTTGATCGAGGCCGGGCTCAGTTCCCCGAGCAGCGCTTCGAGTTGTTCGACGGTGGTGAGCGTGTGCGGGTCGGTGGTGTGCGGCATCGGGCAGGCTCCTGGATGCGAAGTTTCATTCTGCGGCCCGCAGTCTTGCGCCGGGCGCTGGCCTCGTGCAGCATTCTCGCTCCCCCATCAATCGATCTGGAGAAGAAGCATGATCCAGGTCAGCGTGATGTACCCCAACAGCCCGGGCGCCCGTTTCAACCACGAGTACTACCGCGACCAGCACATACCACTCGTCAAACGCAAGATGGGCGACGCCTGCCTGCGTTACACCGTCGACAAGGGACTGGCCGGCGGTTCGCCGGGCGCGCCTGCCACCTACATCGGCATGTGCCACATCTTCTGCGAGTCGGTCGAGACCTTCCAGGCCGGCTTCGGCCCGCACGCGAAAGAGATCATGGCCGACATTCCGAACTACACCGACCTCGCACCGGTGATGCAGATCAGCGAAGTCGTCGTCGCCTGAGGCGCGGACTCAATCGCGCAACCTGAAGCGCTGCAGCTTGCCCGTTTCGGTGCGTGGCAGCGCCGCACGGAACTCGATCGCGCGCGGGTATTTGTAGGGCGCGATTGCGGCCTTCACGAAGTCTTGCAGCGTGCGCTTCATCGTGTCGTCGCCAGCATGCGGTGCACGCAGCACGACGAAGGCCTTGACGATCCGGCCACGCTCTTCGTCGGGCACGCCGATCACCGCGCATTCGGCCACCGCAGGGTGCAAGAGCAAGGCTTCTTCGACCTCGGGCGCACCGATGTTGTAGCCGGCCGAGACGATCATGTCGTCGGTGCGTGACTGGTAGACGAAATAGCCGTCGGCATCCATCAGGTAGGCGTCGCCGGTGTAGTTCCAGCCGTCGCTCACGTAGTTGGCCTGGCGCGCATCGTCGAGGTAGCGGCAGCCGGTCGGGCCTTTCACCGCGAGGCGGCCCACGGTGCCGGCGGGGGCGGGCCGGCCTTGCGCATCCATCACGCAGGCCACATAGCCGGGCACGGCCTTGCCCGTGGCGCCGGGCCTGGCCGTCGCTTCGTCGGCAGAGACAAAGATGTGCAGCATCTCGGTGGCGCCGATGCCGTCGATCAGCTCGATGCCGGTGGCCTCGCGCCACCGCGTGCGCGTGGCGGCGGGTAAAGCTTCGCCGGCCGAGACGCACTTGCGCAGCGTGCCTCCGTGTGCGGCCGCGATCTTGCGGTCGTGGGCGCCAGCCGCCATCGCGCGGTATGAGGTCGGTGCCGTCACGAGCACCGTGGCACCGAAGCGCGCAACAGCATCCAGAAGGTCAGGCGGTGAGGCTTTTTCGATCAGCACGGTCGACGCACCCACGCTCATCGGGAACAGCGTGAGCCCACCCAGCCCGAAGGTGAACGCCAGCGGCGGGCTGCCGATGAACACGTCGTCGCCATTCGCGCGCAGCACGTGCGGAGGAAAACACACGCAGCTCGCCATCACGTCGCGGTGGAAGTGCATCGTCGCTTTCGGCTGGCCGGTCGTGCCTGAGGTGAAGGCGAGCAGGCAGGTGTCGTCGGCGGCGGTTTGCACGTTGTCGAACTGCGCCGGCTGCGCGGCCATCAAGGCTTCGAGCCCGGCCGCCGATGCGTCGCCGAAGTACACGGCTTGCGTGAGCCGCGGTGCCTGCAATTGAGCCGCTTCGAGTTCGGCACGCAAGGCGTGGTCGCACAGCGCGTGCGTGACCTCGCCTTTGGCGATGATCTGCACCAGCTCTTTCGCGCGCAGCATCGGCATCGTCGCCACGGCGATGCCACCGGCTTTCATCACCGCGAACCAGCACGCCACCAGCATCGGCTTGTTGGCCGAACGCAGCAACACACGGTTGCCGGGCACGAGGCCCATGCGAGCGACCAACACGTGGGCGATGCGGCTCGCTTCGCTGTGCAGCTCGGCGTACGACCAGCTCGGCCCGCCTGGCGCACTCACGCACGGCCGCTCGCCATGGCCCGCCGCGATGTGCCGGTCGAGCAGCTCGGTCGCGCAGTTCAGTTGCTCGGGGAACTGCAGCTCGGGCAGTTCGAAAATGAACTCGGGCTGCTGCTCCGGCGGCGGCAGGTGGTCACGCGCAAACGTGTCGATGTGAGCCGAATTCGTCATCATGACCACCGCTGCTGGTAAACACGCCGGCAAGGACGCCGGTCAGAACGCCGAGATGCCGGTCTGCGCACGGCCGAGGATCAGCGCATGCACGTCGTGCGTGCCTTCGTAGGTGTTCACGACCTCGAGGTTGACGAGATGGCGTGCCACGCCGAACTCGTCGCTGATGCCGTTGCCGCCGAGCATGTCGCGCGCCAGCCGGGCGATGTCGAGCGCCTTGCCGCACGAGTTGCGTTTCATGATCGAGGTGATCTCGACCGAGGCCGTGCCTTCGTCTTTCATGCGGCCCAAGCGCAGGCAGCCTTGCAGGCCGAGCGTGATCTCGGTCTGCATGTCGGCGAGCTTCTTCTGGATCAACTGGTTGGCCGCCAGCGGCTTGCCGAACTGCTTGCGGTCCAGCGTGTACTGGCGGGCGCGAAACCAGCAGTCTTCGGCCGCGCCGAGCGCGCCCCAGGCGATGCCGTAGCGGGCACTGTTCAGGCAGGTGAACGGGCCCTTCAGGCCGCGGACTTCGGGGAAGGCGTCTTCTTCGGGGCAGAACACGTTGTCCATCACGATTTCGCCGGTCAGGCTGGCGCGCAGGCCGACCTTGCCGTGGATCGCCGGGGCGCTCAGACCCTTGGCACCCTTGTTCAGAATGAAGCCGCGGATCGCACCTTCGTCATCCTTGGCCCAGACCACGAACACGTCGGCGAACGGCGAGTTGCTGATCCACATCTTCGCGCCGCTGAGCGCATAACCACCCGCGACCTTCTTGGCGCGCGTGACCATGCTGCCGGGGTCGGAGCCGTGGTCGGGCTCGGTCAGACCGAAGCAGCCGATCCACTCGCCGGTGGCCAGCTTGGGAAGGTACTTCTGCTTCTGCGCTTCGCTGCCGAATTCAAAGATCGGCACCATCACCAGCGAACTCTGCACGCTCATCATCGAGCGGTAGCCGGAGTCGACCCGCTCGACCTCGCGCGCCACCAGCCCGTAGCACACGTAATTCAGGCCAGCGCCGCCATAGGCTTCGGGAATGGTCGAGCCGAGCAGGCCGAGCTCGCCCATCTCGCGAAAGATCTTCGGGTCGGTGGTACCGCTGCGAAAGCCTTCGAGCACGCGCGGCAGCAGCCGGTCCTGGCTGTAGGCGGCGGCGGCATCGCGCACGGCACGCTCTTCGTCGCTGAGCTGCTGGTCGAGCAAGAGCGGGTCGTCCCACTTGAAAGATGCTTTGGTCTTGGCCATGGCGGTTGCTCCGTTGGATGAGGTTCAGTTGAGCGGGATCACGGCGGTCGCTTCGATCTCGACCTTGGCGCGGTCTTCGATCAGCGCGGTCACCTGCACCGCCGTCATCGCTGCATTGTAGGAACCGACGATCTCGCGAAACGCCGCGCCCACCTCGCGCCCGGCGGCCAGGTATTCGCGCTTGTCGGTCACGTACCAGGTCAAACGCACGATGTGCTCGGGCCGGCCGCCGGCTTCGCGCAGCACGTCGACGATGTTCTGCAGCGCCTGGCGCGTCTGCGCGGCAAAGTCGTCGCTGTGGAATACACCTTGCGCGTCCCAGCCGATCATGCCGGCGATGAAGACCTGCCGGCCGCTGGCAGCCACACCGTTCGCGTAACCCTTGGGGCGCGGCCAGCCTTCGGGGAGGAGAACTTGAGTCATGGTGTTGTGTCTCGTTTTCGTTGGGCACGCTTCAGGCGCGTTGTTCTTTCAGCAGCTCGCGGCCGATGATCAACTGCTGCACTTCGGTCGCACCTTCGTAGATGCGCAGGGCGCGAATCTCGCGGTACAGGGTCTCGACCGGCTGGCCGCTGACGACACCGAGCCCGCCCCACATCTGCACTGCCGCATCGATCACCTGCTGCGCGCCTTCGGTGGCGGCGAGCTTGGCCATGGCCGCTTCTTTCGTCACGCCCCGGCCCTGGTCGCGCTGCCAGGCCGCGCGGTAGGTCAGCAATGCCGCGCTGTCGATCGTGGTCGCCATCTGCGCCAGCTTGGCCTGCGTGAGCTGAAAGTCGGCGAGCACGCCGCCGAACATCTTGCGCGTGGTGGCGCGCTGCAGCGCTTCGTCGAGCGCACGTCGCGCGAAGCCGAGCGACGCGGCGGCCACCGAGGTGCGGAACACGTCGAGCGTGCGCATTGCCACCTTGAAGCCCTCGCCGCCGGCACCGATGCGGTTGGCAAGCGGCACGCGGCAGTTCGTGAAGCGCAGCCGCGCCAGCGGGTGCGGCGCGATGACATCGATGCGCTCGGCGATCTCGAAGCCGGGCGTTCCGGCATCGACGATGAAGGCCGAAATTCCGCGCGCGCCCGGCGCTTCGCCGCTGCGCGCGAACACGACGTAGAAATCGGCGATGCCGCCGTTCGAGATCCAGGTTTTCTCGCCGTTCAATACCGCGTGGTCGCCATCGACACGTGCGGCGCAGGCCATGGCTGCCACATCGGAGCCGGCGTCGGGTTCCGAGAGCGCGAAGGCGCTGATCGCTTCGCCTTTGGACACGCGGGCGAGATAGCGCTGCTTCTGCGCGAGCGTGCCGTCGAGACTGATCGCGCCGGTGCCCAGGCCCTGCATCGCAAATGCGAAGTCGGCCAGGCCTGAGTGCCGCGCCAGCGTCTCTCTGATCAGGCAGATCGCGCGCGTGTCGATCGTGTCGGCCGCTGCACCGTAGGCCGTGCCGCCGACCGCGTGGCGCAGCCAGCCGCCCTGCCCCAGCGCACGCACCAGCGCCTTGCACTCGGCGTCTACATCTTTGCCGTGCGCGTGATTGATGTGCTCGCTCGCCCAGGCATCGAGCTCGCGCGCGAGCACACGGTGCCGCTCTTCGAAAAACGGCCAGTCGAGGTAGCGGGTGTCGCTCATTCAGTTGCCTTCGAAGCGCGGTTTAGTCTTCCCGACGAACGCGTTGTACGCCCTCGAAAAGTCTTCGGTCAGCATGCAGATCGCCTGCGCCTGCGCTTCGGCTTCGATGGCTTGCTCGATCGTCATCGCCCATTCCTGATGCAGCATGGTCTTGGTGATGCCGTTGGCAAAGGTCGGGCCGGCGGCGATGTCGCGTGCCAGTGCAGAAGCGTCGCCGAGCAGCGTTTCGCTGGTGCACAAGCGGTTGAAGAAACCCCAGCGTTCACCCTCTTCGCCGCTCATCGAACGCCCGGTGTAGAGCAGCTCGCTCGCGCGGCCCTGGCCGATGATGCGCGGCAGCATCGCGCAGGCGCCCATGTCGCAACCGGCGAGGCCAACGCGGTTGAACAGGAAAGCGGTCTTGCTGCGCGCGGTGCCCAGCCGCAGGTCAGACGCCATCGCCATGATCGCGCCCGCGCCAGCACACACGCCGTCGACGGCCGCAACGACCGGCTGCGGGCAAGTGCGCATCGCTTTCACCAGGTCACCGGTCATGCGGGTGAACATCAGCAGCTCGGGCGCCTTCAGGCGCACCAGCGGGCCGATGATCTCGTGCACGTCGCCGCCCGAGCAGAAATTGCCGCCGGCGCCCACGAGCACCACCGCGTGCACGTCACTCGCATACTTCAGCTGGCCGAACAGGTCGCGCAGCTCGGCGTAAGACTCGAAGGTCAGCGGATTCTTGCGCTCCGGGCGGTTCAGCGTGACCGTGGCCACGCCTTCGTTCACGCTCCACTGGAAGTGCTTCGCGCTGTAGTGCGCGAGCGGCTTGTGATTGCCTGCGCTCAAAGCCGGATCGACGCGCGCTTGTGTGTTCGTGTTCATGCCTTCTCTTCCTTGGTGAGATCGTGTTGCACGAGTTGCACGCGCAGCGCGCCCAGGTGCGTGTAGACCTGCTGCACGGCTTTTGCGTCGAGACCGGCAAAGAGTTCGAGCAGCCACTGTTCGTGCTCTTGCGCCATGGCCTCGAAACTGCGCCGGCCTTTCGGCGTGAGCCGCACGATCCAGGCGCGGCGGTCTTCGGGGCTGCCTTCTCGCACCACCACGCCTTCGCGTTCGAGTTCGTCGGTGAGGCCGGTCACGTTGCCGCCCGTCACCATCAGGTAACGCGACAGCACGCGCATCTTCAGCCCGTCTTTGTAGCGAAACAGCTGGGCCATGTAGTCGAAGCGGGCGAGCGAGATGTCGAAGCGCTCGCGCAGGCGCTTGCGGATCTGCGCTTCGATCTGAGTGGTGCTGGCGAGCATGCGCAGCCAAAGCTTGAGCGTGGCGTGGTCGGCGCTGCCAGCGCGGTTTTCGTGCCCGAGCTCTTGAGCTTCGGTCAGCAAGGCGTGCGAGGCGTCATCGCGTTTCATGTGGCCTAAACCCCCAACGCCCGATTGGCCTGCTCGACCGCAGACCCCACAGCCCCCGACGCCGCCGCCCTCTCCCGCTCCAGGTTCCGTTCGAGTTGCGATTTGGCAGCGCGGTACTGCTTGGGCCAGGCCACTTCCGTGTAGCCGATCTTGGCCGACTCCATCAGGGTCCAGGCCGGGTTGGCCAGGTGCGGCCGGGCGATTGCACAAAGATCAGCACGCCCGGCAGCAATGATGCTGTTGACGTGATCGGCTTCGGAAATGGCCCCGACCGCGATCGTCGCAATGCCGGCTTCGTTGCGCACGCGGTCGGAAAGCGGCGTCTGGAACATGCGGCCGTAGACCGGCTTCTCCTGTTTGCTGACCTGGCCCGAAGAACAATCGATGAGGTCGGCGCCGGCCTCCTTGAAAGCCCGCGCGATCTGCACCGCGTCGTCGGGCGTGATGCCGCCTTCGACCCAGTCGTGCGCCGAGATGCGCACCGACATCGGCAGATCTTCTGGCCACGCTGCGCGCACAGCCGTGAACACTTCGAGCGGGTAACGCAAACGGTTCGCGAGCGAGCCGCCGAATTCATCGCTGCGCTGGTTCGTCAGCGGCGAGATGAACGACGACAGCAGGTAACCGTGTGCGCAGTGCAGCTCCAGCCAGTCGAAGCCGGCTTCTGCGGCGTAACGCGTGGCGCGCACGAAGTCGTCGCGCACACGGTCCATGTCTTTGTTGCTCATCGCGCGCGACCAGTCGCTCACGCCGTCGAGGTATTGTTGCGGCGAGGCCGACAACAGCGGCCAGTTGCCCACGTCCAGCGGCTGGTCGGTGCCTTCCCAGGCCACCCGCGTGGAACCCTTCGCCCCGGCATGGCCGAGCTGCATTGCGATCTTGGCATCGCTGTGGCTGTGCACAAAATCGACGATGCGCTTCCAGCCGTCACGCTGCGCTTCGTTCCACAAGCCCGGGCAACCGGGGGTGATGCGCGCATCAGGCGAGGTGCAGGTCATCTCGGCCACGACCAGCCCCGCGCCACCCATCGCGCGCGCGCCCAGGTGCACCAGGTGGTAGTCGGCCGGCAGGCCGTCGACACACGAGTACTGCGCCATCGGCGAGACGACGATGCGGTTCTTCAGCGTGACGCTGCGCGCGGTGAACGGCGTGAACATGGGCGGGATCGGCGCGTGCGCCGGGCCGCGCTTCACACCGGCGTGTTCGGCGATCCAGTCTTCATAGTCTTCGACATAGGCCTTGTCGCGCAAGCGCAGGTTTTCGTGGCTGATGCGCTGGCTGCGCGTGAGCAGCGAGTAGGCGAACTGCTCGGGCGGAAGGTTCACGTAACGGTCGACGTTCTCGAACCACTCGGTCGAGTTGCGCGCCGCGTTCTGGATCCGCAGCACCTCGATGCTGCGCACGTCTTCATAGTGCTGCAACGCGCCGGCCAGATCGTGCGGGGTCTTTTCAATGCAGCGCGCCAGTTCGATCGCGTCTTCGAGCGCGAGCTTGGTGCCCGAGCCGATCGAGAAGTGCGCCGTGTGCGCGGCGTCGCCCATCAGCACCACCGGCGCACGGCCGTTGTGGTGCACCCAGCGCCCGCACACAACGCGCGGGAAGCGGATCCACTGCGTCGAGCCACGCAGGTGGCTGGCGTTCGAGATCAGCGCGTGGCCGTCGAGATGCCTTGCGAACAGCCGCTCGCAGTACGCGATGCACGCTTCCTTTTCCATCGTGTCGAAGCCGGCCTTCAACCACACGCTCTCGGGCGCTTCGATGATGAAGGTGGACGTGGTGTCGTCGAAGCGATAGGCGTGGGCCTGGAACCAGCCGTGTTCGGTTTTTTCGAAGGCGAAGGTGAAGGCCTCGAAGAGTTTGTGCGTGCCGAGCCAGACGAAGCGGCACAGGCGCATGTCGACGTCGGGTTGGTAGGTGGCGGCGTACTTCGTGCGGATGCGGCTGTTGAGCCCGTCGCAAGCGATGATCAGGTCAGCCTCGGGGTACTGCTCGTCACCCTGCACGTCGGTTTCGAACACCAGTTTCACGCCGAGGTCTTCGCAGCGCTGCTGCAGGATGTTGAGCAGGCGCTTGCGCCCGATGCCGCAGAAGCCGTGCCCGCCCGAGCGCAGCTTGTGGCCGCGGATGTTGACTTCGATGTCGTCCCAGTGGTTGAAGGCGCCGAGGATCTGCGCGGCCGAGACCGGGTCGGACGCCTGCAGGTTGCCGAGCGTCTGGTCTGAGAACACCACGCCCCAGCCGAAGGTGTCATAGGGCCGGTTGCGCTCGACCACGGTGATCTGGTGCGAAGCGTCTTGCTGCTTCATCAGCAGCGCAAAGTACAGGCCCGACGGGCCACCGCCAATGCAGACGATGTTCATGAACGCTCCGGAACCATGGGGTGCGCTGGCACGCGGCGCCAGCACGGCAGGAAGATTAATCCTAAATAGTTTACTTGTAAAGCAATTTGGTGAAATAACCGCATCAGGCACTCCGGCTGCTGACACAATCGCGGTCTGGCTTGCAAGCTGCCGACCACCCGGCAGCGCTGCGCCAGCCGAAGCTCCCCGTGCAACTCCACCCCTTCCGCCCGCGCCTGCTCGACTCGCTGCGCGGTTACGACCGACACCGCGCGCTGGCCGACGTCGGCGCCGGGCTCACGGTCGGCGTGGTGGCGCTGCCGCTCGCCATGGCGTTTGCGATCGCCAGCGGTGTCAAGCCCGAGCAGGGCATCGTCACCGCGATGGTCGCCGGCTTCCTGATCTCGGCGTTGGGCGGTTCCGCGGTGCAGATCGGCGGGCCGGCCGGGGCCTTCATCGTGATCGTGTTCGGCATCGTCGAACGTTACGGCTTGACCAACCTGCTGATCGCCACCGCGCTGTCGGGCGTGCTGTTGTTCGTGATGGGCGCGCTCAAGCTCGGCACGCTGGTGCGTTACGTGCCGGTGCAGATCATCATCGGCTTCACCAACGGCATTGCGGTGCTGGTAGCGCTCTCGCAGCTCAAGGACTTGTTCGGCTTGACCACCGGCAAGACCTCGGCCGACTTCTTCGCGCAGATCGGTGCGCTGTTCAGCAACCTGCACAGCTTCAACCCGCATGCCTTCGCGATCGGCATCGCCTGTTTCGGCGGGCTGTTCCTGTGGCCGCGCTTGTTCGTGAAAAACACCGCCCTGCTGCCCTCGCGCCTGGCCGAAGGGTGGCTCGGCAAGATCGCGTCGCATGTGCCCGGCCCGGTGGTGGCGTTGGTCACGATGACGGCGGCCACGGCGCTGCTGAACCTGCCGGTCGAGACCATCGGCACACGCTTCGGTGGCATTCCGCAAGCGCTGCCCACGCTCGAACTGCCACCCTTCAGCTGGGAGAGCGCGAAGCAACTGCTGATCCCCACGCTCACGCTGGCGCTGCTCGGCGCAGTTGAATCGCTGCTCTGCGCGCGCGTAGCCGACCAGCTCACCACGTTCCCGAAGCACGACCCGAACCAGGAACTGATGGCCCAGGGCATCGCCAACATGGTGGTGCCGGTGTTCGGCGGCATTCCGGCCACCGGCACCATTGCCCGCACCGTGACCAACGTGCGCGCCGGAGCCACCAGCCCGGTCTCGGGCATGGTGCACGCGCTCACGCTGTTGCTGATCGTGCTGGTGGCCGCGCCGCTGGCGTCGAGCGTGCCGCTCGCAGCGCTGGCCGGCATCCTGCTGTTCGTGGCCTGGAACATGGGCGAGTGGCACCAGTTCTCGCGCTCGCAATTGCGCCGCTTCACGCTCGGTTACCGCGTGATCCTGCTGGGCACCTTCTTCCTCACCGTGGTGTTCGACTTGATGGTCGCGGTGCAGCTCGGCATGGTCACGGCCTGCGTGTTCTTCATCTGGCGCATGGGCTCGCTGTTCCGCGCCGATGCCGAACCGGCCGCGAACGCGCCAGCCGGCGTGCACGTGGTGGAGCTGCACGGCGCCCTGTTCTTCGGCGCGGTCGGCAAGGTCGAGTCGCTGGTCGAAGCGCTGCCCGCCGGCACGCGCGCACTGGTGTTGCGGCTCGACCACCTGCTGTGGGTCGACGCTTCCGGCGTCGACGCGCTGACGCAGCTGTTTCGCCGGCTGCAGCGCAGCGGCATCTCGCTGTGGCTGTGCGAGGCCGGTCCCGAGCCGCTGCTGGCCTTGCAGCGCACCGGCTTCGCCGCGCTGGTCGGTGATGCGCACATCACCAGCAGCCTGCAGGCCGCCCTCGCCGCCGCGGCGAGCCCGGCCGACGTTTCCACATGAAGGGTCGCCCAGCCGCGCCGGCACCAGCGGCCTACAACAGATCGGCCGACCCCGACGAGCACGTGCGCCCTTTTGTCAACGAGACGCTCGACGCGCGAACGCTGTACTTCAGCGTCAGCGCGATCCAGAGCCGCATGCAGGTGCAGCGCGCCGATGCGCTCGATCTCGAATACACGCGGCTGATGATGGGCTTCCTGCTCTTCAACCCGAGTCCGCCGCAGATCGCATTGATCGGCCTGGGCGGCGGTTCGCTCGTCAAGTTTTGCCACCGCCACCTGCTGCACTCGGCACTCACCGTGGCCGAGATCAACCCGCACGTCGTGGCACTGCGCGAGGTGTTCGAGGTGCCGGCCGACGACGCGCGGCTGCATGTGGTCACCACCGACGGCGCACAACTGGTGCGCGATTCGTCAAGGCGTTTCGACGTGCTGCTGGTCGACGGTTTCGACAGCGAAGGCCTGCCCAAGGCACTGCGCTCGCAGCGCTTCTACGACAACTGCGCCGACGTGCTGCAGCCCGGCGGCCTGCTCGTCGCCAACCTGCACCACGACCGGCTGCACTGCGAGACGTATGTCGAGCGCATCCGACGCAGCTTTGCAGGTGCAGTGCTGCCGGTGAACGACAGCGACGCAAGCAACCGCGTGGTGTTCGCATGGAAAGGCGAACCCCCGCCCCTGCTCACCGCCGCCACGGCAGCCCGACGCACCGGCATGAGCGCGGCAGCGTGTGCGCCGTTGCTGCCGGCGTTTGCCCGGGTGCATTCGGCGATGGGCTTGCTGCGGGATGGTTTGCGCGCTGATTGAACGCCGGCTTTGCAGACCTTAGCGCGGCGCTGCGCCGGGCCGTTGTGTTCCGCTCATGTCCCCCGTCACCAGCCTTCGGCTGGCGCCTCCTCCTTGACTTCGCTCCACACAACGACCCGTCACAGCGCAGACACCGCTGCAGTTCTTCGGGGGTTCGAACTTCTTGGAGCGTGCTGAGGGGGTACTTGCTGGCGAGGCCATCGGGTGACTGGCGCAGTGAAGTCAAGGGGGAGCTATTGGCCGTGAGGCCGATAGCGGAGGACATGAACGGAGCCGGTCACCCGATGGCCTCGCCAGCATCGCGCCAAACGTAACCAAGCCCAGCAAGGATCAAGCCCCCGGCAAACACAAGGCCTGCGCGATAGCCGACCCCAGCCCGTGCGCGAGCGCAAAGATCGATGCACCCGCCAGCAATCCCCCCGCCAGCCGCACCGGCAACAACGATTCACCGGCTCGCCCGGCTCGCGCGCCGAAGCGCAACCACAGGTGCGGCACCAGCCACAGGCTGAGCGACGAGGCCGCAGCAAACCCGGCCATCACACCGGCCCCTTGCACCGGGCCCGACGCAAGTGCCGCCACGATCAGGGCCGACTGCAGCAAGCCGCAGGGCATGGCGGCCCAGCACAGGCCGAACAACCCGGCACGGCGCGCGGCCGGCATGCGGGCGAAAAAATGCAGCGGCTGCGTTCCCGCCACCGGGCTCGCCTGGCGCGACACCTGCGCCAGCCAGGCCGGCGCGCGGCCGGCCCACACGAGCCACAGGCCGAGCGCGATGGCGGCCACGTGCAGCATCGTCCACAGCGGGCGCAACAACGGCGCGGCAGTCTCGAAGCTGCGCAGCCACGACACGCTTTGCGCCACCAGTGCGCCGGCCAGTGCATAGCTCACGAGTCGCCCGACCTGCAGCGCGAGCAAGGCCTGCCGCGCCTGCGCTGCACCACCGCGCTGCGCGATGGCGCCGTGCGCCGCGCCGCACATGGCGGCACAGTGGGGTCCGCCGGCCAGGCCCATCAGCAAGGCGGAAAGGAAGAGCGCGCTGTCCATCAGTGCATGCGAAGTCGGATCACGCGGCCCGACAGGCGCGGCTAGATGGCCCGCGAGAAGTGCTCGCGGCTGCGGTCGGACTGCAGGTGGCGATCGAACAGCATCGCCACCGAGCGCACGAAGTAGCGCCCGAGTTCGGTGACTTCGATCGAGCTTTCGTCGAGCACCACCAGCCCGCTGGCTTCGAGCCCGCGAAGGGCTTCGAGTTCGGTGGCGAAGACCTTGTGAAAATCGACCAGGTGGGCCAGCGCGATCGACTCGAACTCGACCCGGCCCTGGCACATCAGCGCCATGATCACCGCGCGGCGCAGCAGGTCGTCGCGCGACAGCGCCAGGCCGCGTGTGACCGGGAACTGGCCCTGGCTCAGCGCATCGGTGTACTCGTTCAGCGTCTTCGCGTTCTGGCTGTAGGTGGCGCCGACCCGGCCGATGGCCGACACGCCCAGGCCGATCAGGTCGCATTCCGGCTGGGTGCTGTAACCCTGGAAGTTGCGGTGCAAGCGGCCCTGGCGCCGCGCCACGGCCAGGCCGTCGTCGGGCAGCGCGAAGTGGTCCATGCCGATGTAGTGATAACCGGCGCAGGTGAAGCCCGCGATCGCCTGCGCCAGCATCGTGATCTTCTGCTGCGGCAGCGGCAGCAGTGCGCCATCGATCCGGCGCTGCGGCTTGAAACGCTGCGGCAGGTGGGCGTAGGCGTACAGCGCGATCCGGTCGGGTCGCAACGCACAAACCTGTGCGACCGTGCGCGCGAACGAGGCCGCCGTCTGCTGCGGCAGGCCGTAGATCAGGTCGACGTTGGTCGACCGGAAACCGAGTGCACGCGCCGCGTCGAGCAGGCCCTGAACACTGTCATGGCTTTGCATGCGATGCACGGCACGCTGCACTTGCTCGTCGAAGTCCTGCACGCCGAAGCTCAGGCGGTTGAAGCCCAGGCCGGCCAGGTGGGCCAGGCGCGCCGGATCGGCAGTGCGCGGGTCGACCTCGATGGAGATTTCGGCGCCGGCCGCCAGGGTGAAGGCCTGGCGCAGCATCAGCATCAGGCGTTCGAGCTCGGCATCGGTCAGGAACGTGGGCGTGCCGCCGCCCAGGTGCAGCTGGCTCACCGGCTGACGCGGCCCGATTTCGGCCACGTGCAGGGCCACTTCACGTTCCAGTGCGTCGAGGTAGGGCGCAGCGCGGTCGTGGTGGCGCGTGATGACCTTGTTGCAGGCGCAGAAGTAGCAGACCGATTCGCAGAACGGAATGTGCACGTACAGCGAGAGCGGCGCCAGCCCGGCGTTGCGCGCCGCGCCTTCTACACGCGTATGCAACGCTTGTCTGTACTGTGCCGAACCGAAGGCTTCGACAAATCGATCCGCGGTCGGGTACGAGGTATAGCGCGGGCCCGGCACGTCGAGACGGCGCAGCAGCTCGGGCGAGACAAGGGGCTCGCGCGGGGGCGAGGTGGTGTTCATCTGCCGACACTGTGCGTGCAGCAGCGCCGAAGGCATTTGACGAAAATCAAACCCGCTTCACTCGCATGCGCGCAGAATGAGTCGCATGTCAACCGAGACAGTGCACGAGACCATCGCCATCCACCAACAGCCGGCCGCGCATTCGCATGCCCACGCGCTGAAGGTGGCCTGTTCCAGTTGCAACCTGCGCGAGTTGTGCCTGCCTCTCGGCCTGAGCAAGACCGAGGTCGAGCGGCTCGACATGCTGGTGGCCAACCGCAACGCAGTGCCGCGCGGCGAAACGCTGTACCGCAGCGGCGATCCGTTTCGTTCGCTGTTCGCGGTGCGAACCGGCTTTTTCAAGACCCGGGTGGCCGCCGAAGACGGGCGCGACCAGGTCACGGGTTTCCAGATGGCGGGTGAGCTGCTTGGCTTCGACGGCATCGGCACCGAACACCACACCTGCGACGCGGTGGCCCTCGAAGATTCGCAGGTCTGCGTGATCCCGTTCCATCAGCTCGAAAGCCTGTCGCGCGAGTTCAGCGAGCTGCAGCGACAGTTGCACAAGGTGATGAGCCGCGAGATCGTGCGCGAGCACGGCGTCATGCTGCTGCTGGGCAGCATGCGCGCCGAAGAGCGCGTGGCGGCCTTTCTGCTCAACCTCACGCAGCGCTTGCAGGCCCGCGGCTTTTCGTCCACGGCATTGGTGCTGCGCATGACGCGCGAAGAGATCGGCAGCTACCTCGGGCTCAAGCTCGA
>JBDTTU010000036.1:0-39120 GCA_039930465.1 Burkholderiales bacterium | reverse complement strand
TGCTGCCATTAACCACTCGGCCACCCCTCCAAGACGAACCGCGGAGTATAGCAGGCCGGGATTGGCTCAAAGAAGCTGAGCGCGCGAAAGGGTCGCCAGCGCCGCCTCGACCCAGCCAAACCCGATGCGCTCCTGTTCGAGCCGCAGCGCCTTGTCTTCCATGCGTTTCCAGCGCAAATCATCAAAAAGCGCGCGCTCGGCCGGGCTCAGGCGCGGCAGGTCGCGCAGCGTCGGCCGCGCCTCTTCACCCCAGTGCGCCCGGTGCGCGAGCAGCGTCGCGCGGTCCATCAGGAACGATTCGACCCGCGCAAAACGCGCCCGCAACTGGTCCAGGATGGCAAACCCGTGGGTGTCGATGTCGCCCCAGTAGTGGATGGCCCGCCGTTGCAGCCACGGCGCGGCACCCAGCATCTCGAAACCATAACCTGCGCCAAAGATCACCAGGCTGTCGGCCCGGGGCGGAAAGGCCAGGTAATTGACTTCGTTTTCGGTGATGAAGACCTGCGACAGCGCCGGGTCAAGGCGGGCAAACGCCTCGGCGCCCAGCGTGATGTCTTCTTCGGCACCGGTGCCGAGCAGCGCACGGTTCGGGTCGAGAATGCGAAAGCGAACCCGGATCGGCTTGTCCACAAAGCCATAGCGCTGCGCGAACTGGGTTGCGCCCGTGACGCTGCCGTCGATGGCGCCCGCGGGCAGCGCCAGATCGAGCAGCGCAGAGAGCACGGCACGATGCTCTTCGATGAATTTGGTGTGAACGCCCGGGAGGTCGACCTGTCGCAGGTGGATGCCGGGCCGCGGGTGGGCCGCCACCCAGGCCACCACATCGAGCAACAGCGGCCACTCCGACGCCAGCGCCAACGCGCGCAGCGGCTGCGCGCTGAGCCAGGGCAGCAGCACCGGCAGCCGGGCACGGGTGGCGTCGACCAGGGCGACAAAACGGCGCGCGTCTCGCTGTTTGCCGATCAAACGCAATGCGTCGGCCGGCGTGTCCACCCAGGCCTCGTCGGGCAGCGAATTGCTGCCGATCACACGGTGCCGGGCTTCCCGCAGCACGAGCCGGTAGCCCGCGCCGGCCTCTGCTTGCAATGCACGCGCCCAGTCGCGGACCGCGTCGAAGCGCTCCGACAACTCGGCCGAGCGCGGCGTCTTCAAGACCAGGCGCAACGGGAAGGTTTCGCCCGGGTCAAGCAGGCCGGCCAGCAAGCGCCCCTGATCCCACAGCCTTTGCACCTGGGCTCGCAGCTCCGTCGCAGTGGTCCAGCCCATCATCATGGAGCGGCGTGCGCGTCGCGCTGAGCCCGGTATTCCTCGATGCTCAGGTTGCGCAGCCTAGAGGCCCGGCCATCTTCGTTGTGCACGAAGCCGACGCTGGCCACGAAGGGCTCGATGATGTGAATCTTTTGCAGCGGCGTGACGATCAACAATTGCAGGTTGAGCTGGCGAAAGAGTTCGAGCCCGTACTGTGCCGATTCATCGGAGCCGCGCCCGAAGGCCTCGTCGATCACAACGAAACGGAAGCTGCGCGAGCGCAACGCGCCCCATTCGAGCCCGAACTGGTAGGCCAGGCTGGCCGCCAGAATGGTGTAGGCGAGCTTCTCTTTTTGCCCGCCAGACTTGCCGCCCGAGTCAGAGTAATGCTCGTGCTCGCTGCCGTCTTCGCGCCAGCGCTCGCTGGCGGCAAAGACAAACCAGTTGCGCACATCGGTGACCTTGGCGGCCCAGCGCCGGTCGTGCTCGGCCGTGCCGTCGCGGCCGCGAAAGCGCTCGACGATGTGTTTGACCTGCAGGAACTTGGCCTCGGAATACTGGGCATCGTCCGACGCGGTGAACGCACCTTCGGTACAACTGCGCAGTTCGGTCTGGAAGTCACGAATCTCGGCGTCGGTGGCGAGCTGCGCTTCCAGCACGATGAAACGGCCTGGGTTGTAGTCGATCCGTGTCAGCGAGTCGTTGATGCGCGCGATGCGCTGCTTGATTTCCTCGCGCTCGCGGTTCAGTTGCGACTGGAAGTTGGCCACTTCGCGGATCGTGTTCTCGTTGAGCAATTCCTTGAAGCGCTCTTCGAAGCGCGGCAAGTCGTCGGCGTTGAGCCGCTCCAGCATGGCGCGGTATTCATGCGCCGCGGCCACGCTCGCATCGGTCTCGGCGGCGTCGAGCTTGTAGGCTTCCTTGTACTCGGCCATCGCCTTGACGATCTTCTCGCTGAGCCGGGCGAGTTTCTTGTCTTCGGCGTCGAGGCGGTCTTGCAGCCACTTGCGCAGCTCCTGCTCGCGAGGGTCGCAAGACTCGACGGTCAAGCTGTGTTCGCCAAGCGCTTCCACGCGCAGCGCGGTGATCTGCGCGAAGCTGCGTGCGTGGTCGGTGAATGACCCGGCCTCCAGCAGCGCCTGGGTCTGCACCCACAGCGCCTGCGCGATGTCGCGCCGCTCTTCGGTCTTGGCCTTGTCGATGTTGCGCTCGCCGAGCCGCGCTTCGGTTTTCGCCAGCGTCAGCACCATCGCGGCAAGTTGTTCGGCCAAGCGCGCGAGCACATCCGACGCCGCTTCGAGCGCCAGTTTCTCGGCTCGCAGGCGCTCGATCTGCGCTGACGCCTGCGGCCAATCGAGTTCGCGGTAGTCGCGGTACTCGTCGAGCTTGTTCAAGGTGCCGAGCCGTTCGCGCTCGTCGCCTTGGGCCTTTTGCAATGCCGCGATGCGCGCGCCTGTTTCAGCCAGGCGGCTTTCGAGCACGCGCGCCCTCGCTTGCAAGGTCGCGAGCTTGGCTTCGTTGCTCCAGCCCAGCACATAGCGGCTGCGGTCGTCGAGGCGGTGGCGGTCGTCTTTTTCGTGGCGCTCGCCCGGCGCCTTGATCATCCCGGCGCGCGTGACGGCCCGGGCCTCGCGGCGAAACTGCTCCTGGTTCGTGCAGCACGCAATGTCGAAGCGCTGCGCGATCTCGCGCTCCAGCCACACGAAGAACGGTGAGTCGGGCTTGACGACAAGCTTGCGCGCGAGCGAATCGGCGTGCAGCGAGTGCAGTTCGCCGCGCGCGTCCTTGCGCGCCGGGCGCACGCGGAAGTAGACGAGGCGGCCCTTCAGATGGGTGCGATCGACCCATTCGCTGACCACACCGTAGTGCTCATCGGGCACCAGCAGCGACAGGCCGAAGTTGCGCAGCAGCCGCTCGGCCGCGCCCTCCCAGTCGCGCTCGTCGTCACGCACCTGGATCAGCTCGCCGGCAAACGGCATCTGTGCTTCGGGCAATTGCAGGGCCGCGCACAAGGCGCTGCGCATCGCGATCTGCTGGGCGTCGATGTTGCTGCGCCGGGCTTGCAGACTCTTGACTTCGGCCAGCAACAGCTCGTGCTCCTGGCGGCCCTGGGCAAACGCCACGCCAACCTCGTTCAATTCGTTCTGGGCTTTGGCGTCGCGCTCGGCGGCGGCTTCGCGCAACTGGCCGCAGAGCTGGCGCTGGGCCAGGAAGTCGTCGGCACCCTGCATCGAGAGCAGCCCCAGGGCGCTGCGCAATTCGTCGTAGCGCCGAAACTTGACCAGGCGGCGATCGCACTCGGCTTCCGTCTCGGCAAGTTCGCGCTCCAGGCGCGCGATGCGGTCGCCGCCGTTGTCGCTGATGGCGCGGCGCAGCTCTTGTTCTTCGAGCCGTTCGTCGCGAAGCTGTGCCCCCAGCCGCTCGATCTGCGCCGCCTGGCGCACGAGCTCGTCGCCCAGATGCACGAGCCGCTTCTCCAGCAGCTCGGCCTTGTGCACCGCAAAGAACGCCCTGAGCGCCTCGCGGCATTCACGCCATTGGCCGATCAGCGCCACCAGCTCGTCGTGATGCGCGCAGTCGGCCACCATGGGGGCGAGCAGCTCGACCTGGCGTTTGGCCTTGAGCACCGCCTCGTGGGCACGGTGCAGGTCGTCGTAGTGCGAGATCAGCGCGCGGATGCGCGGCGCCACGTCGAAGGGCTCGAGCATGTGGCTGCGCACGAACTCGGTCAAGTTGCCGACCGACTTCATCGACACGGTCTGGTGAAACAGCTCCAGCGCCTGCTCGTTGTGAATGCCGAAGCGGCGCCGAAAGGCCGCGCCGTACGGCGGAAAGCTGTCTTCAATCTCGGCACCGCCGGCCCGCAGGCGCTTGCGCAGCTTGGCCATATCGGGGCCGAAATTGCCGAAATCTTCAGCGATGGTCAGCGCCCGATCCGACACCACGTAGAAGCGCACCGGCTGACCATGCGCCTCCTTGAGCCAGAACACCTGGGCCAGCGTCACGGTCTGGTCGTAGCCGGCGTTGTGGAACACACCGAGGATCACCGAATAGCTGTTGGCCTCGCGCAAGGCCACCGGCCGGCCCGAGCCGCCCTGCTCGTTGCGCTCTGACTTGTAGTGGCCCAGCACATACGAGCGCAGCGTGCGCTCGCGCGCGTCGGCGCCGGCGGCCTTGTTGTAGGCGATGCGCTGGGCCGGCACGAGCAGCGTGGTGATCGCATCGACCAGGGTTGATTTGCCGGAGCCGATGTCGCCGGTCAGCAGCGCGTTGCGGCCGTCGGCGCGCAGCGTCCAGACGCGGGCGTCGAAGGTGCCCCAGTTGAAGACTTCGAGCCGCTGCAGGCGAAAGCCGGCGAGTTGTTCGTCGGCGATGAAGTCAAGCTCGATGGATTCATTCTTCATTGCCGGCTCCGGTCGAGAGTTGCGCGCGGTAGGCGGCGAGCCGCTCGTCGAACTGCGCCAGCCACTGCGCATCGACAAAAGCCTTGAGGATGCGCTGCACTTCGATCATGTGCTCCTGCCCACGCAGCCGCCGCACAAAACCCAGCTCGGCGACACGGTTCAGGTGGGTGTCGACCTGGTCGATCAGGCGCGCTTCGTTGCTGCCCTCGGGCAGGAACACGCGGATCAACTCGGCCACCTCGTCGCGCGAGAGGATCAGCCGCGTGTCGCTGCCGGCCGCGTCGAACTCGGCGAGCTTCTTGCGCAGCAATGCGAGCAGCAGGCTGACCGGGAACGACAGCGGCCGGCGCGCCACCAACCGCGGTGGTTTGGGCGCGCTCGGGTCTTCGGGGTCGGGCCGCGAGCGCAGAAAGGCATAACCCTCGGATTCGTCCAGCGTCAAGTCGAGACCGAGCACGCCCACGTGGTCGCGCACCCGCGCCTGCAGGTTCAACAGCGCGCTCCACAGCGCGGCGTCGTTGTCGCGGTAGAGCACGCCCTTGAGCAGCGGCACGACGAGGGCCGAGAGTTCATACGTCGGCGGCGGGGGTTCGGGCTCGTGCATGCTCATCTCGAAAAGGTGACACGCGGCAGCCGCGCTTGCCTGCGCTGGCCATCGCGCGCCTGCCAGACGACGGTGTCTTCAATGTCGGCATCGATCACCGCATGGCCCTGGTCAGACGCCAACTGCAAATAGGCCACCAGCTCGGCCAGCCCCTGCTGCAGAGGCCGCAACTCCAGCAGCTCGCACAGAGTGACTTGCGCACGCTGCGACAAGCTGCGTTGCACATGCTGCGCCAGCGCCGCGTGGTCGACCACGAACTGCGAATACAAGGCCGCGGCGTCCAGGTCTTCGGCACCGGCTTCGAGCCGCAGCGCGCTGATCGACGCCTTGTGCGGCGGCGCATGCAGCGGGCGCTCCATCGGCAGCTCGATGCTCGCGGCGGTCTCGTCGATGGCCATGAATTCGCCCGGCGGCGGCGTCTCGCGCACGGCGAGCGCGGCAACCTCGATGCTGCGCAAAATGTCCATGATGCGGCGGTTCTCCAGCCAGGCCTGGTCATCGAGAAAACGCCGCAGCTGCTGCGACAGAAGGGCCACGGTGCGTTGCGCATGTTCGCCGGCTTCGAGCCAGTCGTAGTGCACGCGCCGGGTGCGCGCATCGGGCTCGAGCGCGGCCACCGGCGGCAGTTGCATCACGCGGTCGAGCAACTGCGTGAGTTCGTCCTGCCGCGCCTGCGACATCAGAAAATCCCAGAACGCGCGAAAGCTGCGGCCCTGGTCGGACTCGGCGATCAGGTCGCGCTCGCCCATGATGTCTTGCAGCAGCCCGCCCTTGGCGCCGTCCCAGCGTGCGATGCGCTCGCGCACGCGCCGGTCGAGTCCGCGAAAGTTGTGCTCGACTTCGCGAAAGTCCGCGAGCAGCTCGCGCGCCAGCACGCTGAACTGCTGGAAGCGCTCGCGCACCGCGGTGTCGTTCAGCAGCGGTATGTCGCCGTGCTGCACACGCTCGATCTCGGCGTCGATCTCGTCGCGCCGCCGCTGCAGCTCACGCAGGCGCGACTCGGGATTGGTGTCGCTGCCTTCGCTCATTTGTTTGAGCAGCTCGAACAGGGTGAGCAGGCGCGATTCGGTGCCCACGAAGGCGCGCCCGGTCAGGCTGACGAGCCAGGCGATGACCTTCTCGGTGGCCGGCGTCAGGTCGAAATGGGCTTCATCAGAACCCGGCGGGTAGAACTTGCGCAGCCAGCCACGCTCGTTGGCGGCCCAGTCGTTCAGGTACTCCAGCGCGCTCTTCGGGAACACGCCGCCGCCGCGCTGTTCGCGCAGCACATACAGCGTGTCTTCGAGGGCTTCAGCCAGCGCAGCCTGGCCCATCACGCGCACATTCGGCAGCACGAACACCCGGTGCAAAAAGCTCGCGACCAGGGGCGCCGAATCGGCCAGCAGCAAGCGCCACGCCGGGTGCTGGCGGCGCAGTGCTTCGAGCGTGGCGGGGTCGAGGCTCATGCGGAAGCGCGGCGCAGCCCCGCGAGCAGGCCGGTCAATGCGTCGGCCAGGCGCTGCACGGTCTGCGGCTCGGGCAGCGGCAGCTTGAGCACGTCGCGCCCGGTTTGCGGGTCGCGCTCGATCCACGCGGCGGGTGCGCCTGCGGGGTCGGCGCTGCGTTGCACCAGCGCGTTCACGAGTTGCAAGCCCGCGTCGATCAGCGGCACCCACGGGTCGGCTGCGGGTGCGCGTGCGGCTTGCACTGCGGCGGCTGGTGCTGGCCCGGTTGCAGGCGCGGGCGCCGCCTCGGGCACGTCGGCACCGGCCTCGCTCGGCGCGGCACTGGCCAACTCCGCCTCGCCCATCGCGCCGGTGACCTTGTCGACGCTCTCCATGAACTTCGAGAGCCGCGTGCCTTGCAGGAAGACCTCGCTCTCGCCACCATCGAGCACGCCGGCAAACAGCGACTTCTTGAACGCCAGCACCGAGAGCATGCCTTCTTCGATGCTGCCCTGGGCCACGAAGTTGACGACCTGCACGCTCTTGCGCTGCCCGAGCCGATGCACCCGGCCGATGCGTTGCTCGAGCACCGCCGGGTTCCAGGGCATGTCCATGTTGACGATGGCCGCGGCTGCATGTTGCAGGTTCAGGCCGACGCCGCCGGCATCGGTCGAAAGAAAAACGCGGCAGCCCGAGTCGTCGTGAAACTGGTCCACCAGCGCGGGCCGCTGCTCGGAAGGCACACCGCCGTGGAACAACACGTGGCCCCACCCGCGCGCTTGCAGCCGGCGGATGATGAGTTCGTGGGTGCGTACCCATTGGCTGAAGATCACGACCTTGGCATCGGGTTGCTCGAGCAGCTCGGCCAGCAACGTCATCAGCTCGTCCGCCTTGTGGCCGTGGTCGGTCTCGTGGTCGAGCAGGTAGGTGCTGTTGCACGACATGCGCATGTTCTGCAGCGCACACGTGAGGCGGCGCTGGTCGGTGTCGCTCAGAAAGCCGGTACGGCGCCAACGTTTGACGATGCGCCCCACCACGTCGCCGTTCTCGGTGTGCTGCACGAGTTGCTGTGCGGTCATCGGCACGAACAAAGTGTTGTCAATGCGCTCGGGCAGTTGCGACAGCACCTCGGCCTTGCGCCGGCGCAGCATCACTGGCGCCAGCGTGGCGCCGATGCGGCCGAGGTCGCGGTAACCGACCACCCGGCCGGCGTCATCGCGCGTCTGGTGTTCGTGCAGCAGGCGCCAGGTCGGGCCGAGCCGGTGCGGGTCGACGAACTGGACGATCGAGATCAGCTCTTCCAGCCGGTTCTCGAGCGGCGTTCCCGTGAGCACGATCGCATACGGGCTGTTGATGCGCTTGAGCGCGCGCGCCGCGATGGTGTTCCAGTTCTTGATGCGCTGGGCTTCATCGACGATCACGATGTCGGGCGCCCAGGTGTTGATCAGGTCGAGGTCGCGCGAGAGCGTTTCGTAGTTCGTGATCTTGGCCCAGCCGCCCGACTCGGAAACGTCGGCGTACTGCTGCTGGCGCAGCGGGCGCAGGCCGTGAACGACCTGAGCCTCGTGCCCGGTGAAACGCGCTATCTCGCGCTGCCACTGGTGCTTGAGCGAGGTCGGGCAAACGATCAAGACCCGCTCGGCCCCGCAATGCCGCGCCAGCAGCTCGGCGGCGGCGATGGCCTGGATCGTCTTGCCCAGGCCCATCTCGTCACCGAGCAGCGAGCGGCCTGCGCGCGCGGCAAACAGCGCGCCCTCGGCCTGATACGGGTAGAGCCTGGTCTTGAGCAACCCGCGCAGCGCAGCGCTCTTCGCGCCCTTCGGGTAGGCCTCGTCGAACACCTGCCGGCGCCGTGCCGCATCACGCTGCTCGGCAACGAAGCCGCGCGCGTCGTCGTAGCAGCGCAGCTCATGGCCGAGTTTGGCGGCGGCCTGCAACAACGCGTCGAGATCGGGCACGCGCGTGGCCTGCGCATCGATCTCCGCGCTGGCTTGCCGCGCCAGCGTCGGTGGGCACGCTGCGCCAGCCCGAAAAACCAGGCAGCGTGGCGCGGCGTAGCGAAGGAATATCTCGCTCCACGGCGCCTCGAAACCGCGGGCCAACGCGGCCTTGCCACCGCGCTTGGCAGCGAGCCGCGCGAGCGTGAACTCGATGTGTTTGCAGGTGCCGAGGTCGTTGGTCGCGAAGTCGGCGCAGGCGCAGAAATTGTCCCCCGGCTTGTTGCCCCGAATCGCCACGCGGTAGCGACCGCCGCTTTGCGGGTTGCTGACGATGAACTCGGAGAACACGGGCTCGGTGCCCAGCGGCTCCAGCCCGAAGGCTTGTTCGCGGCCGAACTGGCGGCGCAAGCCGGCCTGCCACACCTCGGGTGAAGCGTCGTCCGGCTGGCGTGTGCGCGACAGGCGCGGCTCGGTCTTCACGGGGCGCTTTGCGCGGGTGGCGGCTTTCGGCTGGCGAGACATGCGTGGGCACCGGGTTCGTGGCTGATGGCGCGAGATTGTCGCCTTCGCAACGAGCAGCTACCAACGAACCGCAGGCGCACCCGGCCGCAGTGTCGCCAGCAGATGGTTGGCTCGGCTGAAGTGCCGGCAACCCATGAAAGGCACGGGCGGCCGAAGTGCCGACAAGGGCGACGGGTGGTTGGCGATCAACACCTGGTGCGCACCGGATTCGAGGGCCGCGCGCTTGCGCTGCGCCGCGGCTCCCCAGAGCATGAACACCACCGGCTCGGGCTGCGCGGCGACCTGCGCGAGCAACGCGTCGGTCAGCAGTTCCCAGCCGCGGCCGGCGTGGCTCTGCGGTGCGCCGTCTTCGACCGTCAACGTGGTGTTCAGCAGCAGCACCCCTTGCTCAGCCCACGCGCTCAGGTCGTCGCGGCACTGCGAGGGCGCGCCGGTGTCGGCCTGCACTTCTTTCAGCAGGTTGCGCAGGCTGGGCGGCTGCTTCTTCTGGCCGGGCGCCACCGAAAACGCGAGGCCCTGCGCCTGGCCAGGCCCGTGGTACGGGTCTTGCCCGAGGATGACCACACGCGTGTCCTGCGGCGTGGTGAGTTCAAGGGCGCGGAAGATGCAGCCGGGATACACGAGCGCGCCGTCGCGCACGCGCTGATCGACGAAGTTGGCGAGCGCCTGGCCTGGCACGCTCGTGATGAACGCGTCGGTGACCTCGCGCCACGCCTCCGGCACTTGTGCAAAGACCTGCGCGAGCGGCTCGCGCAAGCGGTTGTCCGCCGAGTTCACCCGAACAGCGCGGCCAGGGCCAGACCCGGGTCGGGCGCACGCATGAAGGCCTCGCCGACAAGGAAGGCGTGCACATTCGCATCGCGCATTCGCTGCACATCGGCGCGCGCGAGGATGCCACTTTCGGTCACGAGCAAACGCTCGGCCGGAACCCGGTTCAACAGATCCAGCGTCGTCTGCAAGCTGACCTCGAAAGTACGCAGGTTGCGGTTGTTGATGCCGACCAACGGCGTGTTCAAACGCAAGGCCCGCTCGAGCTCAGTGCCGTCGTGCACTTCGACCAATACCGCCAAACCGAGCGCGTGGGCCTGCGCTTCGAGGTCGATCATCAACGCGTCGTCGAGGGCTGCGGCGATCAGCAGGATGCAGTCGGCCCCCATCGCGCGGGCCTCGAACACCTGGTAGGCATCGACCATGAAGTCCTTGCGCAGCACCGGCAGCGCGCAGGCCGCGCGCGCTTGTTCCAGACAGGCGGCGCTGCCCTGGAAGAACTGCACGTCGGTCAGCACGCTCAAACAGGCCGCCCCGTGCTCGGCATAACTCTCGGCGATGCCCGCGGGATCGAAATGCTCGCGCAGCACACCCTTGCTCGGGCTCGCCTTTTTTACTTCTGCGATGACCGCGGCGGCGCTGCCAGCGATCTTGCTGCGCAACGCGCCCACAAAATCGCGTTGGCCGCCCAGTGATTCGGCATCGCGCCGCAACGAAGCCAGGTCGCGCTTGCGCCGCGCCAGCGAGATTTCATCGCGCTTGACGGCGATGATCTTGTCGAGGATGTCGCTCATACCGGTGCAAGTTCCTTCGTCCGCGCGACGAACTGCTCCAGCTTCGCCCGCGCCTTGCCCGACGCGATCGCCTCGCGCGCGAGCGCGACGCCGTCTGCCATCGTCGGCGCCACGTTCGCCGCGTACAGCGCGACACCGGCGTTCAACATCACGATGTCGCGCGCCGCGCCGGGTTCGTTGGCCAGCACCGCGTTCACCAGCGCGAGCGACTCGGCGGGCGTCTCGACTTTCAGCGCGCGGTTGCTCGCCATCGTCAGGCCAAAATCCTCCGGGTGGATTTCGTACTCGTGGATGCCGCCGTCTTTGTATTCGCCGACCATCGTGGCGGCGCCGAGCGAGACCTCGTCCATGCCATCGCGCCCGTAGACGACGACCGCGTGTTCGGCACCGAGCCGCTGCAACGCACGCACCTGGATGCCGACCAGATCGGGGTGAAACACACCCATCAGGATGTTGGGGGCCGCGGCAGGGTTGGTCAGCGGCCCGAGGATGTTAAAGATGGTGCGGATGCCGAGCTCCTTGCGCACCGGGCCCACGTTTTTCATCGCCGGGTGGTGGTTCGGCGCAAACATGAAGCCGATGCCGGTGTCGGCAATGCAGGTCGAAATCGCCGCCGGCGTGAGCGTGAGCGGCACGCCCATCGCTTCGAGCACGTCGGCACTGCCCGACTTGCTGCTGACGCTGCGGTTGCCGTGCTTGCTGACCCGTGCGCCGGCCGCGGCCGCCACGAACATGCTGCAGGTCGAGATGTTGAACGTGTGCGAACCATCGCCGCCGGTGCCGACGATGTCGACCAGGTGGGTGCGGTCGGCCACCTCGACCTTGGTCGAGAACTCGCGCATCACCTGCGCTGCCGCGGTGATTTCGCCGATGGTTTCTTTCTTCACACGCAGGCCGACAAGCAACGCCGCCATCATCACCGGCGACATCTCGCCGCTCATGATGCGGCGCACCAGCGCCAGCATTTCGTCGTGGAAGATTTCGCGGTGGTCGATGGTGCGCGTCAGCGCGTCGAGGTTGGTGATGCTCATCGGGGCTCTCTCAGTCGTTCAGGCGGAAAGGTGTTCGCGCACCGCGGCCACGGCGCGGTCGATGCCGGCGGCATCCACATCAAGGTGGGTCACGAAGCGCAGCTGGTAGAGGCCGGTGGCGAGCACGCCGCGCGTTTTCAGGTGCGCCATCAGGCTGGCTGCACGCTCGCCTTGCAGCTCGGCGAAGACGATATTGGTCTGCGGCGGCTCCACCGTCAAACCCGGCAGGCCCTGCAGGCCGAGGGCCAGGCGCTGCGCGAGTGCGTGATCATCGGCAAGACGTTCGACGTGGTGCTCAAGCGCGTGCAGCGCTGCGGCTGCCAGCAGGCCCGACTGGCGCATGCCGCCGCCGAGCATCTTGCGCCAGCGGTGGGCGCGGCTGATCAACTCGCGCGGGCCGACGAGTGCCGAGCCCACCGGCGCGCCGAGGCCTTTGGAGAAACACACCGAGACGGTGTCGAACAGAGCGGCCATCTCGCGTGCGCGCAGCCGCGGATCGCCGCCGAGCGCGACGGCTGCGTTGAAGAGCCGCGCGCCATCGAGGTGGCTGGCCAGGCCGCGCTGGCGCACGAGCGCGGTCGCGTCACCCAGGTACGCCATCGGCAGCACCTTTCCTCCGATCGTGTTCTCGAGCGCAAGCAGGCGGCTGCGCGCGAAGTGCGAGTCGTCGGGCTTGATCGCGGCTTCGATGTCTTTCAACGCCAGCGAACCGTCGCTCTGGTGTTCCAGTGGCTGCGGCTGCACGCTGCCGAGCACTGCCGCGCCGCCGCCTTCCCAGCGGTAGGTGTGCGCCATCTGGCCGACGATGTACTCGTCGCCACGCCCGCAGTGGCTCATGATCGCGACGAGGTTGCTCTGCGTGCCGGTGGGCACGAAGATCGCCGCTTCCTTGCCGAGCGTCTCGGCGATGCGTGCCTGCAAGGCGTTGACTGTCGGATCATCGCCGAACACGTCGTCTCCCAGCGGTGCAGCGAGCATGGCCGCACGCATCGCCGCGGTCGGTTGGGTGACCGTGTCGCTTCGCAAGTCCACGATATTCATGGCGCGGCCTCAGAAAATGTCGTGCCCGCTGGCAACCCGGCGCGATCGGCCGCCCGGCCGCATTGCGCTGGTCGATCCCCGTGAACGGGGCCCCTCGCCCTTCGCTTCATGCGGCCAACTCCAGAAAATTTTTCAACATCGCGTGCCCATGTTCGGTCAGGATCGACTCGGGGTGGAATTGCACCCCTTCGAGCGGCATCTTCGTGCCCGCGAGTTCGCGGTGGCGCACGCCCATGATCTCGCCGTCTTGCGAGATCGAGGTCACGTCGAGCATCGCCGGGAGCGACGCCCGTTCAATCACCAGCGAGTGGTAGCGGATGACGGTGAATTCTTTCGGCAGCGCCGTGTAGACCCCGCGCTCATCGGTGCTGATCACGTCGGTCTTGCCGTGCATCTGCGCCTTGGCGCGAACCACCTTGCCGCCCAGCGCGGCGCCGATGGCCTGGTGGCCCAGGCACACACCGAGGATCGGCAGCTTGCCGGTGAAAGCCTCGATCGCTGCGACGCACACGCCGGCTTCCGCAGGCGAACAGGGCCCGGGCGACAGCACCAGCTTGTCGGGCCGCAGCGCGGCGATCCCGTGCACGTCGATCTCGTCGTTGCGGAACACACGCACGTCCTCACCAAGCTCGGCGAAGTACTGCACCAGGTTGTAGGTGAAGGAGTCGTAGTTGTCGATCATCAGCAGCATGGTCGGCTCCTTGCGCGTCAGGCCGCAATGCGCCGCTGCGGCTCGGCGCGGTGCAGGTGGGCGGTGAACAGGTCGCGTGGCGGTGCGACCGACAGGCGCTTCAACATCTGCCCGACTTCGCCGCGGTGATAACTGCCGTGGGTGATGACGTGCGCCAGCATCTCTTCGCGCGACATGCGCCCGCGCTGGCCGTCGGTGAACGTGAAGTCGACAGACTCTGCGAGTTGTGCCGGCGCAAGCGCGCCGACCTGCTCGACGAACCAGCGGTTCATGTCGAGCGTGGCGGCGCGCAACGCGTCGAGCGTCGGCGTCTCGGGAGTGTTGGTCGCTTTGTAGCCGTGCGGCTCGCCGCGCAGGTGCGCCGAGAAGATCCGGTCGACGACATGGATGTGGTTCAACAGCCGGATCGCATCGACGCGGTCGCCAGCGGCAACCGTTTCGAGCACGACAAAGAACTCCTCGGTGATCTCGGTCTTCTGTCGGAACAACGCTTGCAGCAGTGGCGTGCCCATCTCAGAACCCCTCCTCGACCAGCTCGGCCGCACGGATCAGCGCCCGCGCCTTGGCTTCGGTCTCTTTCCACTCCAGTTCGGGCACCGAATCGGCGACCACGCCGGCTGCCGCCTGCACGTACAGCACCTGGTCTTTCACGATGCCGGTGCGGATGGCGATCGCCACGTCCATGTCACCCGCAAAGCTCAGGTACCCGCAGGCACCGCCGTAGATGCCACGCTTCACCGGCTCCAACTCGTCGATGATTTCCATCGCACGCACCTTCGGCGCGCCGGTGAGCGTGCCGGCCGGGAAGGTGGCGCGCAGCACGTCGAGGCTGGTCATGCCGTCTTTCAACAGGCCCTCGACGTTGCTCACGATGTGCATCACGTGCGAATAACGTTCCACCGTGAAAGACTCGGTCACCTTCACGCTGCCGGTCTTGGCGATGCGGCCGATGTCGTTTCGCGCCAGGTCGATCAGCATCACGTGTTCGGCGCGCTCTTTCGGGTCACCCTTGAGTTCGGCTTCGAGCGCCTTGTCGATCTCGGGCGTGGCGCCACGCGGGCGGGTGCCGGCCAGCGGCCGGATCGTCACCTTGTCACCTTCGGGCGTGTGCTCCTGGCGCACCAGAATTTCGGGTGACGCGCCGACGATCTGGAACTCGCCCATGTCGTAGAAGTACATGTAGGGCGACGGGTTCAGCGAGCGCAACGCGCGGTACAGGCTCAACGGCGACTCGGTGTAGCGCTTGCGCAGGCGCTGGCCCACCTGCACCTGCATCATGTCGCCGGCGGCGATGTATTCCTTGGCGCGCAGAACGGCGGCAATGTAGGCCTCTTTGCCGAACTCACGCTCGACCCCGTGCGCGGCGCCGCGCTTCACGGCGGGCGCGGTCACGCTGTACTTCAGCTTGTCGCCCAGCTCGGCCAGGCGGCGCTTGGCGTTGTGGAATGCTTCCGGCTGGCCCGGGTCGGCATAGACGATCAGGTACAGGCGCCCCGACAGGTTGTCGATCACCGCCAGCTCTTCGCACTGCAGCAGCAAGATGTCAGGCGTGTCGATGCCACCGGTCTTCTGCGTCTTCGCAAGCTTCGGCTCGATGAACCGCACCGCGTCGTAACCGAAATAGCCCGCCAGGCCACCACAGAAGCGTGGCATGCCGGGGCGCAGCGCCACCTTGAAGCGCTTCTGGTACCCGGCGATGAAGTCGAGCGGGTTGCCTTCATTCGTTTCGACGACCTGCCCATTTGTCATCACTTCGGTCCTGAAGCCGGTGGCGCGCAACAGCGTGCGCGCCGGCAGGCCGATGAACGAATAGCGCCCGAAGCGCTCACCGCCAACCACCGATTCGAGCAGGAAGCTGTGCTTGCCACCGCCACTCGCATAGGCGAGCTTCAGGTACAGCGAGAGCGGTGTTTCGAGATCGGCGAAGGCTTCGGCGATCAGCGGAATGCGGTTGTAGCCCTCGGCGGCGAGGCTCTTGAATTCGAGTTCGGTGATCACGAGTCAGGGCCCTCCAAAGCCCGGCGGGAACGGCTGCAAGTCAAGTCGCAAGACAGGTTGCCCGCGTGATGATTTCATGTCGGTAGATTCGGCCGGCGTGGCGCCAGCCGGTGGAGCCGAGGGTGCGCGCCGGTTCGTCTGAAACCCGGCGCAGCCCGCAGCAAACTAAACCAGCGCCAGGGCGGCGCGAAGCGGGCCCCGCCAGGGCCAGGCTCCCCGGTCGTGCGACCCTTTGGTTTGTTTGCGGGTTGAAAACATGGGCCAAAGTGTAGCAGCGCGGCCTCACGGAACACCGCTCCCAAAGGGAACGTGAAAACGTTGCTGGACAGCGCTGGGGGAGCTGCCCAAACTGGGAAACTTTTTGGGCCGAAGTGGCCTCGACCCTGTTTTTTGGAGATGTGCCGTGTCCCGACGCGTGACCCTGATTTCTGCCGCGATCCTTTCCACCCTGATGTCGCTGAGCCCCCTTGCGGCCCAGGCCCAGACCACCGAAGTTGGTGGCGTGAAGTACGAAGCCAGCGAACAACTGGGCGGCGCCAAGCTCGTGCTCAATGGCGCTGGCGTGCGCTACAAGGCCATCTTCAAGGTTTACACCGCGGGCCTGTACCTGGGCACCAAGGTCGGCGCACCAGAAGAGGTGTACGCCGCGCCCGGCCCGAAGCGCCTGCACATCGTGATGCTGCGTGACATCGACGCCAACGAGCTCGGCAAGCTCTTCACCCGTGGGATGCAGGACAACGCGCCCCGCGAAGAATTCTCGAAGTCGATCGCCGGCACGCTGCGCCTGAGCGACATCTTCTCGGCCAAGAAGAAGCTCGCCGCGGGCGAATATTTCTACGTCGACTGGGTGCCGGGCCAGGGCACCTCGATCGTCATCAACGGCAAGGCTGCGAGCGAGCCGATCAAGGAGCCCGAGTTCTTCACCGCGCTGATGAAGATCTGGCTCGGCAAGTCGCCAGCCGATTCGCAGCTGAAAAATGCACTGCTCGGCAAGGCGGCGGTCGTGCGCGACATGAACAACTGAGCCAGCCGGTTCAGCCCAGGTCCAGTTCGTCGAGGCGGTCGATCACCGCGTCGGCCCCGGCCGAGCTGGCGGGTTCGCCGTGGTTGTAGCCGTAGCTCATCAGCACCACGGGGCAGCCTGCGGCCCTCGCAGCCCGTGCGTCGTTGCTTGAGTCACCCACCATCAGCGTGTGCGCCGGCAGGCTGCCGAGCGCTTCGCAGGTCTTCAGCAGCGGCAACGGGTCGGGCTTCTTGCGCTCAAACGCATCGCCGCCGAACACGGCAGCGAAGTACTTGTGCAGGCCCTTGGCCTGCAGCAGCGGAACGGCAAACGCGCTCGGCTTGTTGGTCAGGCACGCCAGCTTCAGCCCGCATGAGCGCATGCGCTCCAGCCCTTCCACCACCCCCGGGTACACCACCGAGCGTTGTCCGTTGATGGCCAGGTAGTGGCGCTGGTACAGCGCCCACGCATCGTCGTAGAGCACGGCATCGGCGCCCACGTGCTGCAGGGTGCTGCGGATCAGGTGCTCCGAGCCCTTGCCGACCGTGCGCTCGATGAAAGCGCGGTCTACTGGCGGCAACGCGAGCGCACCCAGGCTCAGGCTCAGCGCTTCGAGAAAATCACCCACGGTGTCGATCATCGTGCCGTCCAGGTCGACGATCACGGCACGAAGCGGGCCACGCCAGCGTTGCTGCATGTTCGAAAGACTCTCAGGCTCTCACACCACCGCCTCGGCGTCGCGCTGCCAAGGCGGCAGGGCGGCGCCGCAGTCGCAGCAGAATTTCGCGCCGGGCAGGTGGCCTTCGCTCAGGCATTCGTGGCAGGTGCGCGTGGTCGGCGCGCGGCGTGTCTTCTGGGCACTGAACTCGGCGCTGACGATGCCGGTCGGCACCGCGAGCGTACCCCAGCCCATCAGCATCATCAGCGAGGCCAGCAATCGCCCCAGATCGGTCTTGGGCGTGATGTCACCGAAGCCGACCGTGGTCATCGTGGTGATGGCCCAGTACACGCCAACCGGAATGCTGGTGTAGCCGTTGGCCGGCCCTTCCACCACGTACATCAGCGTTCCCATCACCACCACCACGAGCATCACGAACGACATGAACACGAAGATCTTGCGCCGCGATGCCGCCAACGCCTGGCCCAGTGCACCGAACTCGGCCACATAGGCGCCGAGCTTGAAAATGCGGAACACGCGCAGCAGGCGCAGCACCCGCACATCGATCAGGGCATGCAGCCCGGGCACCAGCACCGCCATGTAAGTGGGCAGCACCGCCAGCAGGTCGATGATGCCGAAGCCACTGCGCGCGTATCGCCACGGGTGGCGCACACAGGCCAGTCGGGCAAGGTACTCGGCGCTGAAAAGCAGCGTGAAGCTCCATTCGAGCACGCCAAGCAGGGTGGCATGGCGCACGTGCACGGTGGCCATGCTGTCGAGCACCACCACCGCCACGCTGGCGAGGATGCACCCGATCAGGGTCACGTCGAAGGCCCGCCCGGCGCGGGTGTCGGCTTCGAAAATCACGGTGTACAGGCGCAGCCGCCAGCCGGTGATGGGCCGCCCGAAGTCCGGCAGGGGCTGTGTTGAAGCGGGCGTTTTATTCATGGGCGAACGTGCGGTTGAGACCATCGAAAGGGGCACAGCTCGCGCGATGCGTGCCCTGACACATTGCGTGACGAGGTTAAGCGCACTTTACTTTGTGGCCTTAAACCAGTTCCCGTGTTTCAGGGTTGAAATGCAAATCCACACCGGGGAGAGACAAGCATGACGACGACGGCCGACCTCGAAGTGCAGCCCACAACACCCGCGCCAGGCACACCATCGGGCCCGCTGCCGGCCAGCGTTGTCGCCGCCTTTGCTTCGGCGCTCGCGGCTTGTGGGGGAGGGAGTGACGGTTCGACCGCGCCCGCACCTGCGCCAGCGCCCGCACCTCCCACCGCCGCCGAAGCCTCACGTTTCCTGGCCCAGGCCTCGATGGGCGCGAACCGCGCCCAGATCGCCCGCGTGCAGGCGCTCGGTTACGCCGGCTGGCTCGACGAGCAGTTCGAACTCCCGGTCTCGGGCACCCGATGGGACCTGCTCGTCGCGGGCGGCCTGACCGACATCACCTACAAGAACAACGAAGCCGGCTTCGACTCTGTGGCCTGGAACAAGCTGCTGAGCGCCCCCGACACCTTGCGCCAGCGCATCACGCTCGCGCTCAGCGAGATCTTCGTGATCTCGATCGACGGCCTGGCCAACGGCAATGGCTGGAAGCAGTTCGCCGCGGCGAGTTATCTCGAACTGCTGGAAGCCGGCGCCTTCGGCAGCCACCGCGCGCTGCTGCAGCAGATCTCGCTCAGCGGCACGATGGGCGTGTACCTCACCTACCGCGGCAGCGCCAAGGCCAACACCACCAGCGGTGCCCTGCCCGACGAGAACTACGCTCGCGAGCTGATGCAGCTGTTCACCATCGGCCTGCTGCAGCTCAACCCCGACGGCACGCCCCAGCTCACCGGCGGGAAGGCGACCGAAACCTACGGGCTCGACGACATCACCGGCCTGGCGCGCGTGTTCACCGGCTGGGAGTTCGATTTCGCCGGCCTCACGGGCTCGGCCGCCACGGCCACGCCAGACTTCAAGCGCCGGCCGATGGTGCAGGTGGCGAGCCGCTACGAGACCGGCGCCAAGACCTTCCTCGGCCTCACGATTGCTTCGGGAACCGACGCCACCGCAGCGCTCACCCAGGCACTCGACAAGATCTTCGCCCACCCCAACACCGCCCCGTTCTTCAGCCGCCAGTTGATCCAGCGGCTGGTCACCAGCAACCCGAGCCCGGCCTATGTGGCGCGCGTGGCGGCCGTGTTCAACAACAGCGCCGACCGCGGCAACCTGGGCGCCGTGATCCGCGCCGTGCTGCTCGACGACGAGGCGCGCAACGCGGCCACCGCCGCAAGCCCGTCGTTCGGCAAGCTGCGCGAGCCGATGCTGCGCTTCACCGGCTGGGCGCGTGCCTTCAACACCAGCTCGCCGAGCGAGCTGTGGAAGGTGGGCGATACGTCCGACTCGGCCAAGGGGCTGGCGCAGAGCCCGCTGCGCTCGCCTTCGGTGTTCAATTTTTTCCGCCCCGGTTATGTGCCGCCGAACAGCCCGCTCGGCAGCGCCGCGCTGGTGGCGCCGGAATTCCAGATCGCCAACGAATCGTCGGTGGTCGGCTGCATCAACTTCCTGCAGCGCGCCGTGGCCGGCTCGGTCGGTGACCTCACGCCCGACTACACGAGCCTCACGCCACTGGCCGACGACGCGCAAGCGCTGCTCGACGAGATCAACCTCGTGCTCGCCGCCAACCAGCTCGGCGCCACCACCGTGGCCACGCTCGCCGCGGCGCTGCAGACCATGGCCGGCGGCACCGACGTTGCGCGCCGCAACCGCATCAACGCCGCACTCGTGCTGGTGCTCGCGGCGCCCGAGTTCATCGTCCAGAAATGAGGGCAGCAAGATGACCACCCCATCCTCACGCCGCGCTTTCCTGCAGCGCGCTTCCACCCTCTCGCTCGCCGGCGCCGCTGCGCCCTGGGCGCTGAACCTCGCCGCCATCGGCGAAGCCGCCGCCGCGACGGCCACCGACTACAAGGCGCTGGTGTGCGTCTTCCTGTACGGCGGCAACGACTACGGCAACACGCTGATCCCGTACGACGCGGCGCGCTACGCCGCCTACCAGGGCATGCGGCCGACGCTCGCTTATGCCAACAGCGCACTCACGCCGACGCTGCTGACACCGACCGTGGCCTTGCCGAGCGGCCTGCAGTACGCGCTCGCGCCGGAACTCGGCCCCTTGCTGTCGATCTTCAACGCCGGCCGCATGGGCGTGATGCTCAACGTCGGCACGCTGGTCGAGCCGACGACGAAGATCCAGTACAAGAACAAGACTGTCGCCCTGCCGCCCAAGCTGTTCTCGCACAACGACCAGCAGTCGGTCTGGCAATCTTCGTCGCCCGAAGGGGCCACCTCGGGCTGGGGCGGGCGCATGGGCGACCTGTTCGAGGCCGGCAACGGCAATGCCACCTTCACCTGCGTGAACGTGTCGGGCAACGCGGTCTACCTCTCGGGCCACAGCGCGGTGCAGTACCAGGTGTCGTCGAGCGGCCCGGTAGCGCTGGCCGGCCTGACGAGCCCGCTGTTCGGCTCGGCAGCGTGTTCCACGGCGCTGAAGAACCTCGTCACGGCGCCGAGCGCGCACCTGTTCGAGAACGAGTACACACGCGTCATGTCTCGCTCGCTGATGGCCGGTGACCAGCTCTCGGCCGCGCTCGCCGGTGGCCCCGCCATCACCACCGTGTTCCCCACCGGCAACGGCCTGGCCGACCAGCTGAAGCTGGTGGCGCGCATGATCAGCACCGCCAGCGAAGTGGGTGCCAAACGCCAGGTGTTCTTCGTCTCCATGGGTGGCTTCGACACGCACGACGGCCTGGCCGCCGTGCACCCCGGCCTGCTCGCCAGCGTGGCGGGCGCGATGAGCGCGTTTTACGCCGCCACCGTCGAACTCGGCGTGGCGAACCGCGTGACCACCTTCACCGCATCCGACTTCGGCCGAACGCTCACTGCCAACGACGGCTCAGACCACGGCTGGGGCAGCATGCACTTCATGCTCGGCGGCGCCGTCAACGGCGGGCGCTACTACGGCACGCCGCCGGCGGTGGCCAACGACGGGCCCGACGACGTGGGCCAGGGCCGCTTGCTGCCCAGTACCTCGGTCGACCAATACGCCGCCACGCTCGGCAAGTGGTTCGGCATCAGCGACACCGAGCTGCTGACGCTGCTGCCGAATCTCGCGAACTGGAACGCTTCGCAGCGCAACCTGGGCTTCGTTTAGGGCCCGTTAACGCTGGCCGATACCTGCGCGCCGCAGCGCCGCCTGCAGCGCCGCGACCTCGTCCATCAGGTCGAGCGCCAGCGCCACGCCGGGAGCATTGACCTCGAGTTCGCGCGCGAGCGTCAGCGCCAGCCGGGCACGGCGCAGCGCGGCGCCGGAAAAGTACCATTCCGCGGGCGAGGCGCCCACGATCGGCTCGAGAACCCCCTCAACGGCCCAGACGCGGACCTGCTCTTCGGGCGCGCCGCAAACGCGGCACAGCTCGGGCAGGCTGAAGCGCAGGTCTTCTTCGACGACCTCGGCGGTGACGCGGATGCGGCTCATGGTGTTCATCCTTGCAGATGGGTGCGTGGATCGAAATCGAAGGCGCCGGCAAACGCCTCGTACGCCGCCTTGGCCTTCGGCCCGTCGGCCGGCGGCAGGGCGATCGCCAGCAGCACGTAGAAGTCGCCCGCCGGCTGGCCTGGGATGCCCTTGCCCTTCAGGCGCAGCTTGCGGCCGCCCGCCGAGCCGGGCGGAATGCTCAGCTCGACACGGGCATCGGGCGTGGGCACGGTGACACTGGCCCCGAGCGCCGCCTCCCAGGGCGTGACCGGCAGGTCGAGATAGACATCACGCCCGTCGACACGGTACAGGCGGTGCGGGTTGAAAGCGATGTCGAGGTACAGGTCGCCGGCCGGGCCGTTGCCCAGGCCCGGCCCGCCCTGGCCGGCCAGGCGCAGGTGCTGGCCTTCGCGCAGGCCTTTCGGGATGTTGACGTCGAGCACACGCTCCTGCATCACGCCGCGGCCCTGCTCGTCGAGCACCGGCATGCGCAGCGAGATGCTGCGCTGCGCCCCGCGGTAAGCATCTTCGAGGTCGATCAGCACCTTGGCGTGGTGGTCCTGGCCGGTCATGTGCACGTCGGGTCGGCGTGGCTGCGCACCACGCGCGGCGCGGCCGAACAGCGATTCGAAGAAGTCGCTGTGGTCGCGCGCATCAGCGCCGCTGTCGCCGCGGCCGCTGAACTCGAAGCCGGCGTCCCAGCCCGGTGGCGGCTGGAAATCTTGTTCGCGACCCGGCGCTTGCTGGCGCTCCCATTGGCTGCCAGCGGCGTCGTAAGCGGCGCGCTTCTCCGGGTCGCGAAGCACTTCACCCGCTTCGCCGATTTCCTTGAAGCGGGCCTCGGCGTCTTTTTCCTTGCTGACGTCGGGGTGGTATTTGCGTGCCAGCTTGCGGTAGGCCTGCTTGATCTCGTCGGGCTTGGCGTCGCGCGCCACGCCGAGCGTCTTGTAGTAGTCCTCGAATTTCATCACCGACCCCTCTCAGGCCGCGAGTGTGCGCTGCAATCAGTGCGCGTGCGGCTGATGCAGATCAAGCTCCGGGGGTGCACCCTCGCACAGCGCCATGAACGGCTCGCGCACCACCTGCAGCGTCACGTGGCCGATCCTGAAACGCTCGCGCAGCAGGTGGGTGGCCGATTCGAAGAACGCGTCGTCCGGTTGACCGGTGGGCACCACCAGGTGCGCCGTCAACACCACATCGCTGGTGCCGGTGGCCCACACGTGCAGGTCGTGCACACGGTCGACACCTGGCAAGGCTTCGAGCGCAGTGCGCACGGCGGCCAGGTCGATGTGCTCGGGCACGCCGTCGAACATCAGGTGCAATGACTGGCGGAACAGCTGCCAGGTGCCGACCACGATCACGAGCGCGATCACGAGGCTGGCCACCGGGTCGAGCCAGGCCCAGCCGAACCAGAGCGACAAAGCGCCGGCCAGCACCACGCCGGCCGACACCAGCGCGTCGGCCGCCATGTGCATGAACGCGCCCTGGATGTTCAGGTCGTGCTCGCGCCCGCGCATGAACAGCAGCGCGGTGCCGAGGTTGACGAAGATGCCGATGCCGGCCACCACCATCACCGTGAACCCCTGCGTGGGCTCGGGCGCGTGCAGGCGGCCGATCGCTTCCCAGGCGAGCGAGCCCATCGCCACCAGCAGCAGCAGCGCGTTGGCGAATGCGGCCAGGATCGACGCACGTTTCCAGCCGTAGGTGTAGCGTGCCCCAGGCCGCACCCGCCCGGCCAGCGCGCCGCCCCAGGCCAACACCAGCCCGGCCACGTCACCGAGGTTGTGGCCGGCGTCGGCCAGCAGCGCCAGCGAATTCACCTTCCAGCCGTAGAAGGCCTCGACGGCGACGAACCCGATGTTCAGCGTGATGCCGATCGCAAACGCGCGGTCGAAGCTGGCCGGCGCGTGGTGATGGGCGTGGCCGTGGCCGGCCTGATGATCTTGATCGTGGTGGTGGTCATGGCCAGCGGCGGCCTGGTGCGAATGAGGTGCAGACATGCCGGCAGTGTGACGCAGGCCGGCACCGCGCCGCGCTACCGTCGGTCGCAAGCCTCGATGCCGCGCCTGGCCGGAACCCCCTCCGGCGCCGCGCGGGTTAGCCTCGCGCCATGGACCGAACCGCTTTTGACTCTTTGTGCCAACAACAGGCGCTCGACCCCAGCGCCGTGCGCAGCGCGCTGCAACGCGCCGGCGGGCTGCCCGACGCCGCCGCGTGGCGCCACTTCGCAGCCCGCCTGATGCACGGCGCCGGGCTCGGCGCGCTCGGTGCCGGCGCACTCTTTTTTGTCGCCGCCAACTGGCAAGACTATGGCGTGCTCGGCCGCTTCGTGCTGCTGCAGACCGCCTTGCTGGTGTGCGTGGGTGTGGCGTTGTGGCGCCCGCCGCCGCAGGCCACCGGCCAGGCCGCGCTGCTGCTCGCCACCCTGCTCACCGGCGGCCTGCTCGCGCTGTTCGGCCAGTCTTACCAGACCGGGGCCGACGTGCATGAGTTGTTCTTCGTCTGGGCCTTGCTCGCGCTGCCGTTCGCGCTGGCCGGTGGTTCGGGTGCCGTGTGGGCGCTGTGGTGGTGCGTGCTGAACGTGGCGCTGGCGCTGCTGTGCGGCTGGGTCGGCCCGGAGAACGTGGTCTGGCGCGTGCTCGACGGCCGCGCCATCGGCCAGCCCGCGTTGTTGATGCTGCCCTGCCTGATCAACGTTGCCGGCGCGGCCATTTTCGCGGCGCTCGCGGCCACCCGTTTCGCACCCGCCGCGCCGCACTGGCTGGTGCGCCTGCTGACGAGCTTCGGCTTCGCGTTCGGCACCGTGGCGAGCATTGGCGCGGTGGTCGGTGCCGGGCTCTGGCGCAACCGCGACGTGGCCGCGTCCGGCCAGAACGCCACGGTGCTGCTGCTCTTCGCCGGTGTCAGCGTGCTCATTGCCTGGCTCACGCTGCAACGCCGCCGCGACGCTTTCAACATGGCGCTGCTGGCAGCCAGCTGGATCGCGATCTCGACCACCTGGCTCGGCCAGTCGATGCGCTTCAACGACCTGGGTTCGTTTTTCATGATCGCGTTCTGGCTCATCGCCAGCTCGACCGGCGCCGGCCTGCTGCTGATGCACTGGGTTCGCACCTGGCAGGCCGTGAAGCCGCAAGGAGACGAAGCATGAACATGCCAGACAAAAGCGCGCCGAACCCGAGCGCGCGCCCCTGGTACATCGGTCTGCTGCTCGGCGCGAGCGGCTGGCTCGCCGGTGGCTTCCTGCTGGTGTTCGTGGCGATGCTGTTTCACCCCGACTCGGCGCCTGGCGCAGCATTCTCCGGCGTGGTGTTGCTGGCGGCGGCCTGGGGGCTGTTCAGGGCCGACCGCGACGGCGCGTTCACTTCGCAACTGGCACTGGCACTCTCGTTCGCCGGCCAGTGCCTGGTGCTGTTCGCGATGGTCGAACACACCCACGCGCTGGCCGCGGTGGCGGGCGCGGCCTTCGTGCTGCAGGCCGTGATGCTGGGTTTGATGCCGAACCGCCTGCACCGCTTGATCTCGGCCTTGTTCGCGCTCATCGCCTGGGCGCTGATGTGGCGCTTCGGACTGTTCGGCGAACCATCCTGGAGCGCAACGAACGCCAACGCGCCCTCGCTGGCCGCCGCATTGACGGGCTGGTTGATCACCTGGCTGCCGGTGGGCGCAGCGGCGTGGTGGCTGATTCGCCATGAACCGGTCTGGATCGCGCGCGGCTGGGCGCCGGTGCTGCGCCCGGCGCTGAGCGGCCTGATCGTCGGCATCGCGTTCGCCACGCTGATCTCGTACCCGCTCGAATCGTTCCGCTGGTGGGGCAGCGCACCGGCGCGCACCGACTGGCTGGCGCTGTGGCCGCTGCTCTCGGCCGGCGCCGCGCTGGCGGCCGTGGCGGCGGCTTTCGCGCTCGGCAGCCGCGCGCTGATGGGCGGCAGCATCGTTGCCGTGCTGTTGCACATGTCTCACTTCTACTACGCGCTCGGCACGAGCCTGCTGCTCAAGTCGTTGTTGATGTTGCTGATGGGCGCGGCCCTGCTGTTTGCGGCACGCCGGCTTGCGGCGAAACCCGAAGGAGCGACACCATGAACAAGCTGATGACCAGCCCGCGCTGGCTGACCCTGCTCGGTGCGCTGCTCGTGCTGGGCGCTCTGAACTTCAGCATCGCCGGCAAGGAAAACATCAAGCGCAACGGCGAAGTCGTGTTCCTGCAGTTGGCGCCGGTCGACCCGCGTTCGTTGCTGCAGGGCGACTACATGGCGCTGCGCTTCGCGCTGGTGCAGCAGCTCGACAAGGCCGTGGCCGAGAACGCCCGTGAAGGCGAAGTGCGGCGGGTCGGCGTGGCGCTCGCGGCGAACCATGTCGGCACGCTGGCCGACGGCACGGCACCCGCCACGCTGCAACTTCGCTACCGGATTCGCAACAGCCAGGTCTGGCTCGGCACCAACGCGTTCTTCTTCCAGGAAGGCGACGCCGAACGATTCAGCGGCGCGCGTTATGGCGAGTTCCGCGTCGACCGGGTCAGCGGCGAAGCGGTGCTGGTGGGGCTGCGCAGCGAATCGCTCGACGCGCTGTAAGCCTCAGGCCGCGAGCCGCGCGCGCATGGTGTCGATCACCGCCTTGTAGTCGGCCTGGCCGAAGATTGCGCTGCCGGCAACAAACGTGTCGGCACCGGCGTCGGCCACCTGGCGGATGTTGTCGGCCTTGATGCCACCGTCGACTTCGAGGCGAATGTCGCGCCCGCTCTGCTCGATCAGCTTGCGCACCTGCTCGATCTTCTTCAGCGCGCCGGGAATGAAACTCTGCCCGCCGAAGCCGGGGTTCACGCTCATGATGAGAATCAGGTCGAGTTGCTCGATCGTCCACTCCAGCACGTCGAGCGGCGCGGCCGGGTTGAACACCAGGCCGGCGCTGCAGCCTTCGTTGCGAATCAGTTGCAAGGTGCGGTCAACGTGCGCGCTCGCGCCGGGGTGAAAGCTGATGCGGTCGGCGCCGGCCTTCGCGAACGCCACCGCGAGCGCGTCGACCGGCTGCACCATCAGGTGCACGTCGATTGGCACCTTGCTGCCGTCGGCACGCACCGCGTGCTTGCGCAGCGACTCGCACACCATCGGCCCGAAGCTCAGGTTCGGCACGTAGTGGTTGTCCATCACGTCGAAATGAATCCAGTCGGCGCCGGCCGCGATCACGTTGCGCACTTCTTCGCCGAGGCGGGCGAAGTCGGCTGACAGAATGCTGGGGGCGATGCGGTAGGTGCGTGCGGTGGCCATGGCGGTGAACTCGGGTTTGGCGAGATTCTAGGTGGCGCTTCGTGCTTGCTGCCAGAATCCTCCGCATGCCAAAAGCCGAACTCACCAGCACGGTCAGCGTGCGCCACCTGCCCGAGCAGTCCAACCCGCAAACCGGCGAGCACGCGTTCGCCTACACGGTGTCGATTCGCAACAGCGGCGACGTGGCCGCGCAGTTGATCGCGCGCCACTGGGTCATCACCAACGCCAACGGCCACACCGAAGAAGTGCGCGGCCTGGCCGTCGTCGGCCATCAGCCCTTGCTGAAGCCCGGCGAGACTTTCGAGTACACGAGCTGGGTGCGCCTGGCCACGCCGCACGGCACGATGCGCGGCACCTTCTTCTGCATGACCGAAGACGCGCAGGCGTTCAATTCAACAGTCGGCGAGTTCGGTTTGACACTCGCTTCGGCGCTGCACTGAGAGTGGCAAAGAAGGCGCGTGTCTCGCCCTGGGACCTGACGGCGCTGCTCAACGCAGCCGACCCGAAAGCCAGCCTGCCCGAGCGCCACCTGTGGTTGATTCGCCTGCTCGAATGGCTGCGCCATGCGCCGGTGGAAACACCGGCGCGCAACGGCGCACCAGCAGCCGAGAGCGAAACACCGCTCACGCCGAAGCCGGTCTTGCGACTGAAGCACCTGCTCGGCGTGCTCGACCGCCACCCCGAGCACCAGACACGTGTCTCGGGCGTGTTGCGGCGCATCTGGAGCGAAGTCGACAACGCCGCCTTGCTCGCCGACTTCGGCTTCGCGCCGCGCATGGACCTGTGGGGCGAGCTGGGTCGCCGCGTGCGCGCCCGCCTGCTGCCGCTGACACCGGCGACCACCGACCTCGGCGAACTCTTCGCGCTGCTGTTCCCGCACGCCAACGACGCCGACTGGCTGCTCGCGATCGACGACAGCACGCTGCAGCGCATGCGCACCTACGTGGCGCCGGAACGGGGTGGTACCGCGTGGCGCGCGCCTTTTCTGGAAGCGATCGTGTTCGTGGCCAGCGCAGTGCGTGCTTCGGGTTTTTCGCCGGCGCTGCGCTTGCGCATGAGCCCCGAATTGCTGGTCGAAAAGCCGTTTCGCCAGATCGCCCGCCTGGCCGAGCAGCTCAGCGAGCACGAGCATGAACCCGATGACAACGCCGTGCCTGTCGCCCGAGCCGAAGCCACGCTGTTGCAGCAGGCGCAGTACCTGCGCGCTTTGCTCGACACCTGCCGGCGCTGCGCCGACAGCGTGCACGAGCACCTCGAAGCGCACGGCGTGTCGGTCGATGTCGTGTTCGAGGTGGACCAGCTGCGCGAGCGTTGTCACCGCATCGACTCGCTGCTGAACTGCGTGGTCAGCCCCGAGCCGGCGCGCGAGATCACACGCCTGCTGGCTGAGCTGGTGCGCACCGCCGACGAGCGCCGCAGCATCCGCGCGCTGCTGTCGCGCCACTACTCGCTGCTGGCGCGCCAGGTGGCCGAGCGCAGCGCCGAAACCGGCGAGCACTACATCACCCGCGACCGCGCGGCCTACCGCTGGATGCTGCGCGCTGCGGCCGGCGGCGGCGCGATTCTGGCCGGCACGACGTTCATGAAGTTCGCGGTGATGGCGCTTGGCCTGTCGGCATTCTGGGGTGGCTTCTGGGCCGGTGTGAACTACGCCGCGAGCTTCGTGATCGTGCAGTTGTTGCACTTCACGGTCGCCACCAAGCAGCCGGCGATGACGGCATCGGCGATGGCCGACAAACTCACCGAGCTGAACGACGACGAACATCTGGAAGGTTTCGTCGACGAAGTGGTGAATCTGATCCGCTCGCAGGCGGCCGGCATCTTCGGCAACCTGGTGATCGTAGCGCCGCTGGTGCTCGCGGTGCAACTCGGCGTGCAGGCCGCATTCGGCGCGCCGCTGGTCGGCCACAAAGACGCCGAGCACGTGCTGGAATCGCTCACGCTGCTCGGGCCGACGGCGCTGTTCGCCGCGTTCACCGGCGTGTTGCTGTTCGCCAGCTCGTTGATCGCCGGCTGGGCCGAGAACTGGTTCGTGTGGCACCAGCTCGACAGCGCCATCGCCTGGAACCCGCGCATCGTGGCGCGCCTCGGCGCGGCCCGTGCGGCGCGCTGGGCGGGCTACTGGCGCGCCAACATCTCGGGCTTCGCGTCGAACATCTCGCTCGGCTTCATGCTCGGCGTCATCCCCGTCGTTGCGTTGTTCTTCGGCCTGCCGATCGAAGTGCGGCACGTCACGCTGTCCACCGGCCAGCTCGCCGCGGCGGTGGGTTCCGAAGGCTTGGGGCTGATGGGTCAGGGCGTGTTCTGGTGGTGCGTGGCCGGCATCGTCGTGACCGGCGTGCTGAACCTGAGCGTGAGCTTCTTCCTGGCCTTCAGGGTGGCGCTGCGCTCACGCGGCATTCGCCTGAACGACCGCAGCCGCATCTACCGTGCGTTGCGCTCGCGGCTGTGGCGCGAGCCGCTGTCGTTCGTGTGGCCGAAGGCTTGAGGCGCGGCGCACGCAACGTTTGCGCGGTGCTGATCAGCAACCCGCAAGCCACAACCAGGCGTCACTCGTCGTTGCGCCGCTCGCCCTTGTTGCGCCCTGAAAACATCGTCCACCACACGATCAGAACCAGCAGCGCGAGGGCGCCGAAGGCTTCCAGCAAAATCACCCACATGATGTCTGTCTTTCGAAGCGCTGCCCGTGCGCTGTGCGTGGCGATTCTAGGTTCGCTCGCCGCGTGCTCGAGCCCGCCGCCGCTGCCTCCGGCCGCCCCCGAACCCAAGCCCGCGAGCGCCGACGCTGCCCTCGCGCCACTCGGCGCAGCCGTCGTGCGCGGCCGTTCGCGTTGGGTGCCGGTGCGCTGGGCCGAGCTGCCGGGCTGGGAAGCCGACCGCAGCGCCGAACTCTGGCCTGCGCTGCTGCGCGGCTGCGAGCGGCCGGCGCCGGGCTGGGAGGGTGTGTGCGCACAAGCCCGTGCTGCGGCGATACCGGCGTTCAGTGACGAAGCCGCGCGCGCCTGGTTGCAACAGCGTTTGCAGCCCTACCGCGTCGAGTCGCCCGAAGGTGCGCCCGAGGGTTTGATCACCGGCTACTTCGAGCCGCTGGTCGAAGCCACGCGCACGCCGCGCGGCGCATTTCGCATCGCCCTGTATGCACCGCCGGCCGACCTGGCCGCGCGCAAACCGTACTGGAGCCGACAGCAGATCGACACGCTGCCCGCGGCGCAGCGCGCCCTGCGTGGCCGCGCGCTCGCGTATGTGGCCGATCCGCTCGACGCGCTGATCCTGCAGATCCAGGGCTCGGGCCGCCTGAACCTGCTCGAAAACGACGGAAGCCGCAAGCTCGTGCGCGTGGCCTACGCGGGCCACAACGACCAGCCCTACAAGTCGATCGGCAAGTGGCTGATCGAACAGGGCGAACTGCGCCTCGAACAGGCCTCGTGGCCCGGCATCAAAAGCTGGGCGCGGCAGAACCCGAAGCGGCTGAACGAGATGCTCTGGAGCAACCCGCGCTTCGTGTTCTTCCGCGAAGAGCCGCTGCCCGACCCGCAGCTCGGGCCGAAGGGTGCGCAAGCCGTGGCGCTGACGCCCGGGCGCTCGATCGCGGTCGACCCGGTGAATATTCCCTACGGCACGCCGGTCTGGCTCGACACGACCGAGCCGCTCTCGAACACGCCACTGCGCCGCGCCGTGATGGCGCAAGACACCGGCAGCGCCATCATCGGCGCGGTGCGGGCCGACTATTTCTGGGGCTGGGGCGACGCCGCCGAAGCACAGGCCGGGCGCATGAAACAAGCACTGCGCCTGTGGGTGCTTTGGCCGAAGGTCTAAAGCGGCGGCAAGGAAAGATTCCCGCTGGCTTGGCGACCAACCGGTTCCTGACCTTCCTTCGAGGCCCCGCCATGACCCGACGCCACCTGCTCACCCTGCTCATTGCCATCGGCTTCGCCCCACGCGTGGCAGAAGCCCAGACGCCAGCCGTCGGCACCGAAGCGCTGCGCCTCACCGACGCGCAGTGGAAACAGCGCCTCTCACCGGCCGCGTACGACGTGCTGCGCCATGAAGGCACCGAACGCGCCGGCACCAGCCCGCTGAACGCCGAAAAGCGCAAGGGCCGATTCCACTGCGCCGGCTGCGACCTGCCCTTGTTCGGCTCGGAGGCCAAGTTCGAAAGCGGCACCGGCTGGCCGAGTTTTCACACCGCCTTGCCCGGCGCGGTGGCCACCCGCACCGACTACAAGCTGGTGTTCCCGCGCACCGAATACCACTGCGTGCGCTGCGAAGGCCACCAAGGCCACGTGTTCAACGACGGGCCCGCGCCGACCGGCAAGCGCTATTGCAACAACGGCGTTGCGCTGAAGTTCGTGGCGGCGTGATTGGGGCGGGCGAAGGCGCCCGGGTGGCCGACTGCACTCGTGCCCGCGGGCAGAACACCGGGCGCTCGCCAGGCACAAACAGTTCACTGAACCGCTTGAGACCGAACTCACTCTCCCGGTCGGGGTCTTGCCGGCTCACGCGGGCACTGACGCCTCCTTCATCGTGCCGGCCAGCACGGTGTAGATCTCGGTCCAGGCCTGTTCGACTTCGGGCACCCAGGCCGCGCCCAGGCCTTGCCGCAGTGTCTTCAGCAACGCCGCACCGACGGTGTCGTAGTGCTGGTCCTGCACGCCATAACCGGCGTGGCGCCGGCCCAGGGCCTGCAGCGCTGGCATCAGCACGCCGGGGTCGTCGAGCAGGTTCACCGCCATCTCGAGCATCTGCATCAGCGAATGCCCTTGCACGACCATGTCGCCCTTAAAAAGCGGCTCGAGCTGCGGGTCGGCTTCGAACAGGTTGGCGTAGAACAAGGCTGCGGCCTGCGGTGCGATCGGTGTCACCAGGTCGAAGCTCTCTCGCACCAGCGAGATGGTGTGGTCGTTCATGGCGAATCCTCCGAACGGTGCATACCGTGATGCAGCCGGAGGATTCATGCAAACACAATGCCGCCCCACCGCGGTGCGCCCAAGCTGACGCCAGTCAGCCCGCCAAGTTGAACGTCATGGCGCTTCGCGCCGTGACGTTCGAACGCGGCGAATTGGAACGGCACGCGACAGCGTGTCCGGTCTAATAGGTCTTGTACGGCAGGAACTTGCCCGACATCACGATGTTCACCCGGTCGCCCTTCGGGTCGGCCTCGCGCTTCAGGTCCATCTTGAAGTCGATCGCGCTCATGATGCCGTCACCGAATTCTTCGTGGATCAGCTCCTTGAAGGTCGTGCCGTACACGCTGATGAGTTCGTAGAAGCGGTAGATCAGCGGATCGGTCGGCACACTCGTCGGCAGCGAGCCCTTGTACGGCACGACCTGCAGCCACTTCTCGGCTTCTGTCGGCAGCCCGAATACTCTGGCGATGATCTTCGCCTGCTTCGCATCGAAGGTCATCTGCCCCAGGCAACCGGCCGTCACCCATTCCTTGCTCAGGCCCACTTTCTTGGCCACGTCTTCCCACTTCAGGCCCTTCTTGACCTTGGCCTCGATGATCATTTCGGTGACGTCGTTGCGGTTCATGCTTGTGGGCTCCGTTCGTTGATGTGATTGATGCGCTGAGCCTGAACGATAACGATCTGGCGAACACCACGCCATCGCGGAAAGCAGCGTTCGCGTGTAGGGCTGCCACTACAAGCCCCTGGCCCTCAGACCGGCATCACGTCCACGCGCACCGCGTACAGCGCCAGCTCCACATCGTTGCGCGCGCCGGTTTTTTCCAGAATGCGGGCGCGGTAGGTGCTCACGGTGTTGGCGGACAGCACGAGCTGCTCGGCGATCTCGCCCACGGTTCGGCCGGTTGAGAGCAGGCGGAACACCTGGTACTCGCGCTGCGACAGGCGCTCGTGCAAGGGCGCTTCCACCGCCTTGGGGCTGCCGGCGCCGATGCTGCTGGCGAGGTGCTCGGCCACGGTCGGCGTGATGAAGAGGCCACCGGCCGCCACCTTGCGGATCGCGCTCGTCATCTGCTGCGAGTCGGCGCTCTTGTTCAGGTAGCCGGCGGCGCCGAGCTTCAGGCTGCGCACGGCGTATTGTTTGTCGGGGTAGGTGCTGAGCATCAAGACCGGCACCTTCGGGAACTCGCTCTTGAGCTGGCGCAGCACGTCGAGCCCGTCGCGGTAGGGCATCGCGATGTCCATCAGCACCACGTCGATGCCGCCGAGGCGCACCCGCTGCAGGGCCTGCGGGCCATCTTCGGCTTCGCCGGCGAGCTCGACGTCTTCGGCGTCGGCGAGGATCTGCTTGATGCCCCGGCGCACGATCAGGTGGTCGTCGCAGATCAGCACGCGAATCATGACGCGGCCTGCAAATCTTCGTCGGGCAGCGGCATCGTCAGCCGCACCAGCGTGCCGTGCCCCGGCACGCTGTCGATCATCAGATCGCCGCTAAAGTGGCCGGCGCGTTCGCGCATGCCCATCACGCCGTAGCTGTGCGGGTGGGCGAAAGCTTCGCGCTCAGCGCCTGCACCGTCGTCGCGCACTTCGAGGTGCAACACCGGCTGAGGCGGGCCGTCAACGTACAGGCGAATCTGCACCGTGCCGGCTTTCGCGTGCCGCGCCACGTTGCTGAGCATCTCCTGGAAGATGCGGAACACCGCGATCGCCCAGCGCTCGCCGAGCACGCCCGCCGGCGGCAACACGCCGGCCGACACGTGCACCTGCACGTCGTGGCGCAGTTCGGTGGTTTCGACGAACTCCTGCGCCTGCCATTCGAGCGCGGCCCACAAGCCCTGGTGGTCGAGGATGCTCGGCCGCAGGTCGGTGATGATGCGGCCCAGCTTGTCGACCGCCGAGTCGATCAAGCGGCCCATGCCCTGGCACTTGTCTTCGAGCGCAGGCCGGTCTTCGACGCGCTTCTCGAGCCAGTTCACGTCCATCTTCAATGCGACCAGCAATGAGCCGAGTTCGTCGTGGATGTCGCGCGCGATGCGTGTGCGTTCGTCTTCGCGCACGGTCTCGGAATAGGCCGACAGGTCGCGCAGTTGCTCCAGCGCGGCCGACAGTTCGGCGGTGCGCGCCTGCACCCGCTGCTCGAGTTCTTCACGCGCCTGGCGCAGAAGTTCTTCGCCACGCTTGCGCTCGGTGATGTCGACGAAGGTGGCGACCGCGCCCTGCAACGCGCCCTTGTCGAGGATCGGGTGCGACGAGTACTCGGCGCTGAACGACGAGCCGTCGGCACGCCACAGCACCTCGCTGTCGATGCAGCAGGGCAGGCCCTGGCGAAACGCGTTGAAGATCGGGCAGTCGGCTTCCGGGTAGGCGCTGCCGTCAGCGTGGGTGTGGTGAATGAGGCCGTGCATGTTCTGCCCCAGCACCTGTTCGGTGCGCCAGCCGAGCATTTGCGCGCCAGCCCGGTTGATAAAGGTGCAGCGGCCCTCCAGGTCGATGCCGAAGATGCCTTCGCCCGCCGATTCGAGCAGCAAGCGCAGGCGCTGCGACCAGTCCTCGCCCGCGTCGGCGCCGTGGCCAGCGGCGGGCTGGGCCGCGTCTGGCGGAGACGTTGACGTGTTGGGGTCGGTTTGCACGTGGCACTCCGAGCAAGGGGGTTCGGGGGCAGGTTGCAAAGCGCGTGCCACGCGCTTGAACCCGCTTGCAGGCACCACGCTCAGCGCAGCAGATCCCACCCCATCATCAGCACGGCCACCATCATCAGCGCCACCGCGCCCCAGCCGAGAAAGCGCGTCTTGCGGCGCACCGGCAGCGGCCCCATGACCGCGGGCTTGGCTGCGAGCAGCATCATCGCCACCATGATCGGCACCGCCACCACGCCGTTGATCACCGCGCTCCAGTAGAGCGCTTTCATCGGGTCGATGGGCGTGAAGTCGAGCCCCGTGCCAACGATCGTCGCGATGCCGATGATCGCGTAGAAGCCCTTGGCTTCGCGCCAGTGCCGCTCCAGCCCTTCGGGCCAGTCGAAGGCTTCGGCCACCGCGTAGGCTGCCGACGACGCCAGCACCGGCACCGCGAGCAGCCCCGTCGCGATGATGCCGAACGAAAACAGCAGGAACGCGAAGTCGCCCGCCAGCGGCCGCAGCGCCTGCGCGGCCTGCGCGGCGCTGGTCACGTCGGTGACACCACTGGCGTGCAGCACCACGGCACCCATCAGCATCACGAAGAAGGCCACGCCATTGGAGAACACCATGCCGACGACGGTGTCGAGCCGCATGCGGCGCTTGGCGCGACGCAGCGTGTGTGCACTCTCTGCGCCGGCCGTGATGCCATGCAGGCGCATCTCTTCGACCTCTTGTGCGGCCTGCCAGAAGAACAGGTACGGCGAGATGGTGGTGCCGAGGAGCGCGACGATCATCATCCAGAAGGCCGAACTCGGCACGATGCGCGGCACCACCAGGTCGTGCAGCACCTGCGCCCACGGAATGTTGACCGTGAACGCCGCCGCCACGTAGACGAACAGCGCCAGCGTGAGCCACTTCAGGATCGGCGCCAGGCGCCGGTAGGGCACGAACACCTGCAACAGCAGCGTGACCACGCCGAACGCGACCGCGTGGAAGTGGTCGCCGCCGCCCACCACGAGCTGCAGCGCTTCGCCCATCGCCGAGATGTCGGCCGCGATGTTGATGGTGTTGGCCACCAGCAGCAGCGCGACGATGAAAAGCAGGAACAACCGCGGCGTGTGCAGCCGCAGGTTGGCCGATATGCCCCGCCCCGACTGCCGCCCGATGCGCGCACTGACGAGCTGGATGCCGATCATGAACGGCAGCGTGAGAAACACCGTCCACAACAAGCCGGTGCCAAACTGCGCGCCGGCCTGCGTATAGGTGGCGATGCCGGAAGGGTCGTCGTCGGCTGCGCCGGTGACCACGCCGGGGCCGACATGCCGCAGGAAGGATGGGATGCGGTGGTGGCGGGAGGTGGGCGGCTTCGGCATGCGGAATGATCCCATGCGGGCCACCCGCCGGCAGCCGGCCGATGCACGTGTGATGCCTGCCGCGCTGCGTTTGCACTCTGCCCCTGTTTCGGGAGAATCGCGCCATGACCCCGGCCCGTCCCTCCTTCCTTGCCGCCCTCGCGCTCGCGCTGCTCCTGTCGGCGTGTACCGGCATCGGGCCGGCCGCTCGCAGCGAGCCGGCCGCCGACATCGCCACGCTCTCGCGCCAGTCTGACAACTGGGACAAAGCCATCGTCCGCAAGGACCGCGCCGCGATCGCCGCGAACATGACGGAGGACTTCCGCCAGATCGGCAGCTCGGGCGAAGTCGAGACCAAGGATTCGTTCGTGCGCGACCTCGTCTCCGACGAACTCGTGATCGACCCGTACACGGTCGAGGATTTCGAGATTCGCCTGTATGGCGACACCGCGCTGCTCAGCGGGCGCACCCGCATGACGGGGCGCTATGCCGGCAAGCCGTTCAAGACGCACTATCGCTACATCGACATCTACGTGCGGGTGAACGGGCGATGGAAGGTCTGCAGCGTGCAGACCACCCGAATCGCAGAGCCCTGACCAGCCACCCTTCACCTGTAAGACAACGCGGGCGGCCGCAGACCAACCAGACAGCTGCAACCGAGGGGCTCCGATGCTGCGTGTGATTCTCCTGTTCGTTTCACTGCTGCTGGGCGGGTTGACGGCCGCGCGTTCCGAGCCCGTGACACTCGTGGCCGCCGATGGTGTCAAGGTTTTCGGCACGTTCTGGCCAGCGGCCGACAAGGGCGCCCCGCTGATCCTTGCCTTTCACCAGGCCGGTGGCAGCCGGGCCGAGTACGCGCCGCTGGCGTCGCGCCTGAACCGCGCCGGGTTTGGCGTGCTGGCGATCGACCAGCGCTCCGGCGGCGGCGAGTTCGGCGGCAGCAACAAGACCGTGGCGGCACTCGGGCGCCCCGCCGACTACGACGCGGCACTGCCCGATCTCGAAGCCGCTCTCGTGTGGGGGCGGCTGCGCGCGCAGGGCGCGCCGCTGCTGGTGTGGGGCTCGAGCTACTCGGCCGCGCTGGTGTTCCTGCTGGCGGCGCGCCACCCGGCCGACGTGAAGGGGCTGCTCGCGTTTTCGCCCGGCGAATATCTGGGCGCCACAGATGCCGTGCACGACGCGGCGGGCGCGTTGCGACTGCCGGTGTTCGTCACCCAATCGAGCGATGCCGACGAGATCGAGCAGTCACGCAGTCTTGTGATGGCCTTGCCCGGCACAGACAAGACGCTCTTCATCGCGCGCCGCGGCGTGCACGGCTCGTCCACGCTGCGTGCAGACCGCAACCCGGTGGGCGCCGAAGAAAACTGGGTTGCCACGCTCGGTTTCCTGGCTCGCTTCAAACCCGGGCGCTGAGCTGGCAAAGTCGCCATGCGGATTTTCTCGATGAACGCTGAGCGGCGCGGCCGGCCGACCGTTTGGGGCACGCTCGGCGGTCAGCGTGGGCTGGCGCGCAGGTGCCCCAGCGGCAGCGCCCCGCCGGCCTTCACTTCGCCGAGCGAAAAACTGGTGTGCAGGTCTTTCACGTGCGGCAGGTTCAAGAGCGTGCCTTGCGCGAACTTCGAGAACGCGTCGAGGTCGGTCGCCATCACTTCGAGCTCGAAGGTGCCCGAGCCCGAGATGTAGTGGCAGGCGATCACCTCGGGGATGCGCCGAATCGCTTCTTCGAGCTGGCGCGTGGCGGTGGCGGTGTTGCGGTCGGCATCGACACGCACGAACGCGAGCACGCCCAGCCCGATCTTGCGCCGATCGATCTCGGCGCGGTAGCCGGTGATGTAGCCCTGATCTTCGAGCCACTTCACCCGCCTCCAGGTGGGCGCGGCCGAGAGGCCGATGCGCGCGGCCAACTCGGTGTTGGACAAACGTGCGTCACGTTGCAGCTCGTGCAGCAGCGCGATGTCGTAGCGGTCGAGCTCGTTGCCGTGCGGCTCGCTGGCGGCAGCATCCACGGCGGCTGCGGGGGTTGCAGCACGAACAGGGGTTTTCACTGAAGCTGGCTTCTTGAGCGCCATTTCTTCTCCTTGTGGCTTGTTTGCGCAAGATTATTGCTGCGAGCAGCCGATTTGAGGCAAACAAAGAAAAGACTTCGCGCGGGCGTTTCCCTAAACTGTGGGCTTGCGCGCCACGGCCACGAGCCCGAACTGCGCCCCACCGCTGCCGAGGAAACCGCCGATGAACGCACCGCTGCCCGAGTCGATCCGCAAGGCCCTGGAGAGCGTCACGCTCGACGACAAGTATTCGCTCGAACACGGCCGCGCCTTCATGAGCGGCACGCAGGCGCTGGTGCGTTTGCCGATGCTGCAGAAAACGCGCGACGCGATGGCCGGCCTGAACACCGCCGGTTTCATCAGCGGTTACCGCGGCTCGCCGCTCGGTGGTTACGACCAGTCTTTGTGGCAAGCCAAGAAGCACCTCGCGGCGCAGAACATCGTGTTCCAGCCTGGCGTGAACGAAGAACTGGCGGCCACCGCGGTGTGGGGCTCGCAGCAGCTCGACCTGTACCCGCAGAGCAAGAAGTTCGACGGCGTGTTCGGCATCTGGTACGGCAAGGGCCCGGGGGTTGACCGCTGCTCCGACGTGTTCAAGCACGCCAACATGGCGGGTACGTCGAAACACGGCGGCGTGATCGCATTGGCCGGCGACGACCACATCGCCAAGAGCAGCACCGCGGCGCACCAGAGCGACCACATTTTCAAGGCCTGCGGTTCGCCGGTGTTCTTCCCGACCAGCGTGCAAGACATTCTCGACATGGGCCTGCACGCGATCGCGATGAGCCGTTTTTCAGGCGTGTGGTCGGGCATGAAGACGATCCAGGAGATCGTTGAATCGTCGAGCAGCGTGTTCGTGGACCCGGACCGCGTGAACATCGTGATCCCCAGCGACTTTCCGATGCCCGAAGGTGGCCTGCACATCCGCTGGCCCGACGCGCCGCTGGAGCAGGAAGCGCGGCTGATGGACCACAAGTGGTACGCGGCGCTCGCCTACGTGCGTGCCAACAAGCTGAACCACAACGTCATCGAAGGTCCGAAGGATCGCTTCGGCATCATCGCCAGTGGCAAGGCCTACAACGACACGCGCCAGGCACTGCACGACCTGGGCCTGCACGACGACGTGTGCCGCCAGCTCGGCATTCGCCTGCACAAGGTCAACGTGGTGTGGCCGCTCGAAGCGACGATCACGCGCGACTTCGCACAAGGCCTGCAGGAAATTCTGGTCGTCGAAGAGAAGCGCCAGGTCATCGAATACCAGCTGAAGGAAGAGCTCTACAACTGGCGCGCCGACG
>JBDTTU010000035.1:0-40766 GCA_039930465.1 Burkholderiales bacterium | reverse complement strand
ACGTCGGTTCCCAAGCGGCTCAACGGCCGGGTTCAGAGCCAACGTCCCCGTTCAACCGCCGGCCTTCGAGCACCGCCAGGCAACTCGCCAAGCCAATCGTCAAGCCGGGAAGACGATGTGGAACGAGACCGTGAAGCCGAACTGGATCCGGGCAAACAGCAGCGCGCCCAGGTCAATGCAGCTTCACGTGCGGCTCGGTGCGCCGCGTGATCAGCCGGGCCAGCGTGTCCAGTGTCACCTTGGCCGGGCCGTGTAGCGCGAGCTCGTGCATCTTGTACAGCGACAGGTACATCAGGCGCGCGAACGCACCTTCGACCAGCAGGCTGCCGCCGATGAGGCCGCCCATCATGTTGCCCACGGTGCTGAACTCGCCGAGCGACACCAGCGAGCCGAAATCGCGGTACGCATAGTCCTGCAGCGGCTTGCCGGCCAGCCGTCTTCGAATTTGCTTGTACAGGTGCGTCGCTTGCTGGTGCGCGGCCTGGGCCCGCGGCGGTACGGTGCCGTGGCCTGGCCACGCGCAAGCCGCGCAGTCGCCCAGTGCGAACACGTCGTCGTCCAGCGTCGTCTGAAGCGTCGGCCGCACGACGAGCTGGTTGATGCGATTGGTCTCCAGCCCTGCGAGTTCTTTCAGAAAGTCCGGCGCCTTGACGCCCGCCGCCCACACCACCAGTTCCGCCGGCAGCAAGCGGCCGTCGGCCAGCAACACGCCGTTGTGCAGCACTTCGGCCACACGGGCGCTGGTGTGCACCTGCACGCCCAGCTTGGCCAGCAGGTTCTCGGTGGCTCGCGACAAGCGCGGCGGCAGCGCCGGCAGCACGCGGTCACCGGCTTCGATCACGCTGATCTGCAGGTCCTTGTCGGGATCGACGCGGTCGAGGCCATAGGCCACCATTTCGCGCGTCGTGCGGTGCAACTCCGCAGCGAGCTCGACCCCAGTGGCGCCGGCGCCGATGATCGCGACTTTCAGTTGCTCCGGGCGCAGCGGTGCTGTCTGCGCGTGTGCCCGGATGCAGGCGTTGATCATGCTGGCGTGGAAGCGCCGCGCGTCGGTCTGCGATTCCAGCATCATCGCGTTCTGCCTCACGCCCGGCGTGCCGAAGTCGTTGCTCTGGCTGCCCACGGCAATGACCAGGGTGTCGTAGCCAAAAGCGCGTTGCGGGGTCACTTCGCGACCGGCGTCGTCGTGCGAGGCGGCGACGTGAACCTCGCGGCGCATGCGGTCCAGCCCGGTCATCGCGCCGATGCGGTAGCGGAAACGATGCCAGTGCGCCTGCGCGAGGTAGTCGATCTCATGCGCCGACATGTCCATGCTGCCGGCAGCGATCTCGTGCAGCTTGGGCTTCCAGACGTGCACGCGCTCGCGGTCGATCAGGGTGACGTCGATGCGGCGCCCCAACCGGTCGCCGAGCCGCGTCGCGAGCTCGAGCCCGCCTGCGCCGCCGCCGACGATGACGACGCGGTGACGTTGCTCGTCGTGGCGAGACGCGGTGTTCATTGCTCCAGCCGCGCCAACTCAGGCATGCACGACAGCGGCTGGCCGGAGATCGGAAAATTCTCGACCGTGTGCACGCCCCAGCAGGCGGCGGCCGGAATGCTGCTCGCGCCGAGGAAGTCGCTTTCAGAGCGAGAGATCGAAAAGGTCATGGCTGGTAGCGCTGTGCTGGGGTCGAGTGGTTCTGGGCGGCGGTCGACCGCGAGACGGCTGGATTGCGCCTTGGCGCTCGCAGCCGCTGCCGCTGCCGCTGCCGCCGGACGTGCGATGCACGTCGTCGATCGGCGCCCGAGCGGCTAATCAGGCCGCCCGGGAAAGGGATCAAAAGCTGTGCGTCAGGCCCACGCCGAACACCTGTTTGGTTCCCGTCGTCGCAAACCGCTTCGAAGCCAGATCTGCATAGACCGAGGTGCGCTTCGAGAGAGAGTACTTGGCGCCCACGGAGGTGAGCCGCTCCTTCTTGACTCCATCGACGTCCGCTTGGCCCCAGCCCGCCTTCAGGGTCGTTACGCCAAGTTTGTACGTCGCCCCAAGGGTCACGACCTTGGCCTTGGAGCCCGCCGCCGACTCACTGAGGTTGTACAGCCCCATCACCGACACCGTGCCGAAGTTGCCGCGCAAGCCCAGCGAAGTCTCGGTCGCGCCGCTGCTGTTCTTGGCGCTGCCCAGCAGCGCGCGCAGCGTGCCGTTGTTGTAGACCAGCGACGCGGCACGGGTCTTGGTGACGGCACCAGCGGGCGACTCGGGCGCGGCGCTGACCTGCAGTGAAAAGTCGGCGATCTTCGGCGAGTCGTAGAAGATGGCGTTGGCCACACGGCCGGACCCGCCGCCCGCCGGATCCGCCGAATAGTTCCAGTGCCAGAGGTCCCACGCAGGCGACGAAATGCGATCGTAGTTCTCCCAGGGGTCGAATGCCCAGTCCTGACTCTGGATCGCATCCAGCGCACGACCCAGGCGAAGGGCGCCGAATCCGCCCCTGAGGCCCACCGTCGATTCACCGTGCCAGAACGGCTTGGACCCGTTGCCCTCGGATGCCCCGGTGTCCAGGTCCAGCCGGTGACTCAGCCGGAACGTTGCCGCAAGCCCATCGCCCAGGGCCTCGGAGCCTGCGAATTGAAGATGGCTGCGCTGGATGGTCCCGACGTTCTTCACGCCAGCCGTGTCGCGAAAGACGCCGATGTCCAGGCTTCCGCTGATGGTGACGTTTGATTGCGCTGCGGCTGGGATGCCGATCTGCATGATGCCGACCGCAGCCAGCAGTCGAAGTGAGGTGGTGAGATGCATGGTCTCCTCGAGGATGGGTTGTCGTTGTGTCTCCGAGCCTCAATCTGGCCCGGGGTAATGTGCGTCGCAGCGCAGAGTGAATTTCAGCATTGGGGTTCGGCAAGCTGGTTGCGTATCGCCCATGTCGGGCGGCAGCATCTGTGGTTTCGAGCCCGCTGCACCGCAGGGTGTGTGCTCACGCGGATCGCGCGCACGAGGATGCAGGCTTGGCCGGCGGCGCTGGCCAAGCAAAGTTTCGGCAAGCGTCCCGATTGAAGTGGATTCCGCTGGCGCCACCCATGAATGCGGCATCTCCAAATCCGCCGGATTCATAGACTTGTATCCACCCCAATCAGTGGATTTGTCGATGACGTTCAAACCCAAATTCATCAGTTTCGACTGCTACGGCACGCTCATCAACTTCGAGATGGGCCCGACCGCGAAGCGCTTGTTCGAGGATCGCGTTCCCGCAACGCGGATGCCGTCATTCCTGGACAGCTTTCGGGCCTATCGCCTCGACGAAGTCATGGGCGAGTGGAAGCCGTTCTTCGACGTGGTGGAGAACTCGATCCGTCGGGCATGCAAGGCACACGGCGTGGACTACAGGCCGTCGGACGCCGCAGCGCTGTACGACGCCATTCCGACATGGCAGCCGCATCCGAACGTCGTCGAGGTTCTGGAGGCCATCGCACCGCACGTCCCCTTGGTGATCCTCTCGAACTCGATGGTCGACCTGATTCCGGCGAGCGTCGCGCATCTCAAGGCCAAGTTCCACGCGGTCTACACCGCCGAGGAAGCGCGGGCGTACAAGCCGCGCTTCCAGACCTTCGAATACATGTTCGATCAGCTCGGTTGCCCGCCAGACCAGATGATGCATGTCTCGTCGAGCTTCCGGTACGACCTGATGACGGCGTCCGACCTGGGCTTCATGGCGAAGGCATACATCGATCGCGCGCATGAGCCGGCGCGCGATGGTTATGGTGTCAACCGCTTGACCGACGTGCGCCAGCTCCCGGGGCTGCTCGGCCTATGACCGCGTTGAGCACCACCGCGCCAGACCTGGCGACCGAAGCGGTTGAGGCCTTGGTCCGCCGCTTCTACGGCATCGAGTGTTCCACTCGGCCACTGGCGGGCGAACGTGACCAGAACTGCCTGGTGCAGGCGTCCGACGGCTGTCGCTACGTCTTCAAGATCAGCAATCCATCCGAGCCGGCCGAGGTCGTCGACTTCCAGATTGCGGCGCTCGATCACATCGCCCGCGTGTCGCCGGAGCAGCCAGTGCCCCGTGTCGTGCGCACACGGGAGGGACACACGCACGGAATGGTGGTGCTCCCCGGCGGCACGCAGACACGCGTGCGGATGCTGACCTACCTGGACGGCGTGCAGATCCGCGAGACCGAGCGCACTGCCGCCCAGCGGCGCGCCATGGGGAGCGGGCTCGCGGGCCTGAACCGCGCGCTGCACGGCTTCGCGCATCCGGGTGCGGCGCACGACCTGCTGTGGAACGTGGCCACGGCGCATCGGCTGACCGAACAGCTCGACAGCCTCGTGGACGACAAGCGCCGCACTCTGGCCCAGGCGTTCATGACGCGCTTCACGACGCACGTGCTGCCGCGCCTGGCATCGCTGCGGTCTCAGGTGATCCACAACGACTACCACCTCTACAACGTGCTGGTCGCCCCCGACGATCAGGCGCGCATCGTGGGCATCATCGACTTCGGCGACATGGTGCACGCACCGCTCGTGGGCGAGGTGGCGACGGCCGCCGCCTTCCACATGGCCGGCAGCCCCGACCCTTTCGAGGGGCCGGCCCAGTTCGTGGCCGCCTATGACTCCGTGCTGCGACTGACCGGTGCCGAACAGGAGGTCGTTGCCGATCTCATGGCGACGCGCCACCTCATCACGGCGTTGATCTCTGAATGGCGCGCCGCGCGCTACCCGGAGAACCGCACCTACATCATGCGACACAACCCTGCAGCGTGGGACGCCCTCTCCCTGATGGCGGACCTGTCCCGCAACACCGCACGTGACCGGCTACTGGCTGGCGTACACCCTGGAGTCCATCAATGAACAGCACGACCGACCTCAACATGGTCAACGCCTACATCCCCGGCCGCGCCGACGTGAGCCCGGCCACCGCCGCGATGATCGCGCGCCGCGACGACTTGCTCGGCCCGGCCTACCGCCTGATGTACGAGCGGCCGCTGCACATCGTGCGCGGTGAGGGCGCATGGCTGATCGATCCGCAGGGGCGGCGCTATCTCGACGCCTACAACAACGTCACGTCGCTCGGGCATTGCCATCCGGCGGTGACCGAGGCGATCTGCCAGCAGGTGAAGACACTGGCCACCAATACGCGCTATCTGCACGACTCGATTCTCGAGCTGGCGGAGCGCTTGCTGGCGAGCGTGTCGGAGACCCGACTGGCCCACCTGATGCTGACCTGCACGGGCAGCGAGGCCAACGACCTCGCCTATCGCATTGCGAAGGTCCGCACCGGTGGCACCGGCGTGATCGTGACCGACACCGCGTATCACGGCATCACCGACACCGTCTCGAAATTCTCGCCCTCGCTGGGCGTGACCGTCGATCTGGGCGAACATGTGCGCCTGGTACCTGCGCCACGCCTGTATCAGGCCCAGGGCGCTGACCTGGGCATGCGCTTCACGCGCGATGTCGAGGCGGCCATCGCCGATTTGCAGCGCCACGGCATCAAGCCGGCCATGCTGATCGTCGATTCGCTGTTCACCAGCGACGGCATTCTTCCCGGGCCAGCAGGCTTCCTGAAAGGCGCGGTGGACGCCATCAAGCGGGCGGGGGGGCTGTTCATTGCCGACGAAGTGCAACCCGGTTTCGGCCGCACCGGCGAACACCTGTGGGGCTTTCAGCGCCATGGTGTCCAGCCCGACATTGTCACGATGGGCAAGCCGATGGGCAACGGCCAACCGATCGCAGGCTTGCTGGCGACCGCCGACGTCCTGGCAGATTTTGGCAAGTACTCGCGCTACTTCAACACCTTTGCGGGCAACACCGTCTCCTGCGTGGCCGCGCTGGCGGTGCTGAACACGATAGAGCGCGACGGGCTGGTTCAGCATGCGGCCAAGGTGGGCAAAGTGCTTCACGACGGCATCGCCGCGCTGGCCGTCCGGCACGAGGCCATCGGTGATGTGCGCGGCGCAGGCCTCTTTGTGGGTGTCGAACTCGTCAGCGATCGGGCATCGCGAGCACCGGATCGTGGCCTCACGAGCCAGGTGGTCAACAGCATGCGCGACAAGGGCGTGCTGATCAGCGCCTGTGCGATGGGGCACAACGTGCTCAAGATCCGGCCGCCGCTGGTGCTGACTGCGGAACAAGCCGGTCTCGTGATCGAGGCGCTTGACGAAGCCCTCGGCGAAGCGCGCGCGGCTTGATCGGACCGATTGCTGCCGACCTCCGACACTATCATCTGCCTATGAGCCCGGCAGTTTCCCTCGACCGCTTCGACCTCAAGATCCTGGCGCACCTCGAGCGCGAGGGGCGCTGTTCGAACGTCGAGCTGGCCGACGCCGTGGGCCTGAGCCAGAGCCCGTGCCTCGTGCGGACGAAGCGGCTGCAGGAAACCGGCGTGATCCGCGGCTATGGCGCTGACATCGCCCTGGCCAAGCTGGGCGATTGCGTGAACGTATTTTCCGAGGTGACGATCGGCAGTCATCGGCCTGCGGACTTCCGCAAGTTTGAACAGGCCGTTGATCGGCACCACGAAATCTTGGAGTGGCACAACGTCAGTGGCGGCTATGACTATCTGCTGAAGATCGTGGCGCCGAGCGTTGCCCACTTTCATGAGCTGATGGAGCGTCTGCTGCAGGAAGACATCGGGATCGAGAAGTTCACCAGCCGGATCGTTTTGCGCCAGTCATCTGGCAGGCGCACGTACCCGCTCCATCTCATCGCGGCGCAACTCCATCGCGCCTGAGGCCGCGATCATCGTCGTGGTGGCCTGTGACCAAGCGCCAGCCTGACGCCCCATGCAGGCGAAGAGCCTCGCGATGACGCCGAATCAGTAGCCTCGGGCACGATCGACCAGGCCCACCAGTGGCTCCCCGCGTGCATGGCGGCGCAGGTTGTCGATGACGACGCGCGCGGCCGTGTGCGGCTGCGTCATGCTGGCGATGTGCGGCGTGATGTGCACACGCGGGTGCGACCAGAGCGGGTCGGCTTCGGGCAGCGGCTCTGGGTCGGTAACGTCGAGCACGGCTTCCGCGAGCTGGCCCTCGTCGAGCGCGCGCAGCAGGTCGGTGGCGGCGAGCTGCGGCCCGCGGCCCACGTGCACCAGGCTCGCGCCGCGCGACAGCTTGGCGAACAGTGCCGCGTTCAACATGCCACGTGTGGCATCGGTCAGCGGCAGCAGGCACACGAGGATCTGCGTGCGTGCGAGGAAGGCGTCGAGTTCGTCGTCGCCAGCATGGCAGCGCACGCCGGGCACGTCATGGCGCGATCGGCTCCAGCCGGCGGCATCGAAGCCCAGAGCGACCAGCTGCGCCAGGACCGCCTGCCCGAGCGAGCCCAGGCCCAGCACGCCCACGCTGCACTCGGCCGCCGTGCGCACTGGCAGCGGCTGCCACTGCCGGCGCTGCTGCGTGCGGCGGTAGGCGGGCATGTCGCGGTGCAGGTCGAGCACGGCGTGCGTCACGTACTCCACCATCCCCTGCACGATGCCGGGTTCCACCATGCGCACCACGGTCAGGTGTGGCGGTAGCACGGCGAAGTCGAACTGGTCGACACCGGCGCCGGTGGAGAACAGCAGCTCCAGGTTCGGGAACTGCGTACCCAGGTCAGTCGGCGGCACCCAGGCGGCAAGGTAGCGCGCGTTGTGCGCGTCGCCGATCTCGGGCCAGAGCCGGAAGTCGATCTCCGGCGCCTCGCGGCGGAAGATTTCGGCCCACTGCCGGCCGCGCTGCCCGTCGGCCTTGTAGACGAAGACCGGTCGCATCAGCCCATCGCCTGGGTGACGATGGCGTAGAGCCGGGCGTTGGCATCGCGCACCAGCGGCGTGCCGCGCACCATGGTCGTCGGCGCGTCCACGCGCAGCAGGCCCAGGCTTTCCAGCCACTCGCCGAAGCCGCTGTCGAAATCGATGTCGATGCGCGTGAAGCGGCCTGCGTTCAGGCCGACGAGGTGCGCGATCAGCGCCTGCGCGCCTTCGGCCTCGGGCGCCACCACCGGGCCGATGGCGTGGCCGCGGCCGAAGCGGCGCAGCATCGCGAAGCCGCGCGCGTGGCCGGCCTCGTCCAGCACCACCGTGGCGTCGGCGTCACGGAACAGCTCGTCGATCAGCGCCGGCCGCGGCATGCCGCGCGCCGCAGCGTCCAGCGCGCGCAGCGTCGGCAGGTCGGCCACGGAGGCCGGACGCAGGCGCCGCTCGGGGCCCAATGCGATCAGCGGCGTCGGCAGGGCCATGCCCTGGTGCTGGCGGATCTCGCCCGTGCGCACGAATCCCAGGCGTTCGTAGAGGCCGCGGCCCTCGCTGGTGGCGTGCAGCAGCACGCTGCAGCCCTCCAGGCCCTCCAGCAGCGCAGACATCAGGCGGTGGCCGACGCGCCGGCCCTGGCAGGCGCTGGCGACGACGATGAGGCCGATCGCCGCATGATGGGGCCCCCAGCGCATGCGCAGCCCGGTGCCTACGATCTGGCCGTCGCGCTCGGCGACAAGTCCTTCGGCGTGACGGAACGCTTGTTCCCAGTCGGCCTGGCGGTGCGGCCAGCGCAAGTCGTCGGTCAGCGCGTGGGCTGCTGGCAGGTCGGCCGTGGTCATCGCACGAAGAGCCACGCCATCGGACCCCAAGGCGGCAGTTGTCGCAGCCATCGCGTTGTTCTCCTGTTGATCTCGGCCGTCATTGTTGTGTGCAATTGCCCGGTTGTGCCAGTCGAAATCCAGGTTCGCCCTTAGTTCGGCAGCTTGCGCTTGAGCGGGCGTCCGGATCGCAACGACACGCTGCATCGACAGGGCTGAACGAACACAAATGCTAGGAGCGCCCGTCTGCGGCTTCCCGCCATGACGCTGTTCGACCCCGCCGCCTTCGAGGTGACGCGACTCGGTCACTCGGCGCGCACGCAGCGCTGGGGCTCCCACGTCCCGAAGCGCGGCTGTACGCGGTGTTTTTTTGACGATCGCCTTCGTCGTGCTGTTTCCCGACGTTGTGCTGTGGCTGCCGAAGTGGCTGCTGCCCGAATCGGTGGGCTGCTTCAAGAGCCCGGCCGGCACGGGCTACATTTGCCCGCCCTGAGAGCGCTCAGCGCGGCACGATCTTCACACCCGCAAGCTTCTCCTGCGCCTCGACCAGCGACGGCACGAACTTCTCGCCGAAGCCAAGTGCGCAGGCGAGCGACAGCGACTGATGGACCGCCTCTCCCATCACGGTCGGGATCGCCATGCCCTCGGCCAGATGGGTGTAGTAGCGGATGTCCTTGCGCGCGTTGTTCAGCTCGAACTTCATGCCGCCCAGGTCACCGTCGAGCGTCTTGGCCATGACCTGGATCAGGCCCGAATTGACCAGGCCGGCCGACATCAGCGCGATCAGCTTCTTGAGATCGATGCCGGCCTTTTGACCGACCGCGAATGCCTCTGCGACCGCCGTGCACGAAGCCTGAGCGATGAAGTTGTTGAGCAGCTTGATGATGTGGCCGGCGCCGGGCCCGCCGACGTGGAATACGTTTTCGGCGAAGGCTTTCAGCACCGGCTCGAGCCGCGCGAAGTGTTCGTCGCTCGCGCCCACCATCACGTTCAAGCGGCCCGCCTCGGCCTCGATCGGGGTGCGCGCGAGCGGTGCATCGATGAACGCCACGCCCTTGGCGGCGCAGAGCTCGCGCAGCTTGGTCGTCGATTCCGGTTCGGCGGTGGACGTGTCGACGATGACGAGGCCGCTCGCCGCGCCCGCGAGCAGGCCGTCGGGGCCGGCCACGGCCGCCTCGACCTGTGGCGACCCGGTGACGCAGAGAAAGACGATGTCGCTCGATTGCGCCAGCGCGGCCGGCGTCGGGCTCAGCGTCGCTCCCGCTGCCAGCAGGTCGGCAACGCGCTCGCGGTTGCGGTGCACCGTGAGCGCGAGCGCGTTGCCCTTGGCGAGCAGGTTGCGCGCCATGCCGTGGCCCATCATTCCCGAGGCGCCGATGAATCCGATTCGCTGCATGGTGAGAGCTCCGTCGTGGTCGTTGCCAGACCGCGAGAATAGGGGAAATCTGGCCTTGTAGCGACAAGCGTCCGCGGGCAGGGCCAGCCGATGACGGGGTGCTGGCACACTTCGAAGCCTTGGCTTCCAGGCGGTTTTCTTCGTACCGGCGGCTGCACCAACGATCGACGGAGCAACGGATCATGAGCAAGGCCTTCACGCGCGAACCCGATGGCGACGCCGATGACGACGAAGACCTCGCGTTGCCGGCCTTGCCGAGTGGCGCGAAGAACTACCTCACGCCGGCAGGCTACGCGCGTTTGCGCGAAGAGCTGCTCGGTCTGCTCGACGACGAGCGCCCGAAGATCGTCGAGATCGTGTCGTGGGCGGCGAAGAACGGCGACCGCTCGGAAAACGGCGACTACCTCTACGGCAAGAAGCGCCTGCGCGAGATCGACCGGCGCATCCGCTTCCTGACCAAGCGCCTGGACATTGCCGAAGTGGCCGACCCATCGGTGCACTTTGGCGCCGACCAGGTGTTCTTCGGTGCGACCGTCACTTACGTGAACCAGCGCCTTGAGGAGCGCACCGTCACGATCAAGGGCATCGACGAAACCGACAACCTGGCGGGCGAGATCAGCTGGGTGTCACCGATCGCCCGGGCCTTGCTGAAGGCTCGTGTCGGCGACGAACTGCAGCTCATGACACCCGGCGGGCTGGAACAGATCGAGGTGATGGCGGTACGTTACCCGGCGCCGGGCGACGCTACGGCTTGACGCGAGCCACGCGCAGCACGGCGACAGAACGTTTGAGTGTGCGCATCACGTCGGCCAGGTGCAGCCGGTCGCGCACGCTCAAGCGCAACTGCAGCTCGGTGATCTCGGCGGCCGGGTCGTTGCCCATGTCGATGTGGGTGATGTCGGCCTCGGCCTCGCTCACGGCCTGAGCCACCTGCGCCAGCACGCCCTTGCCGTTGCGCACCAGCAGCGACACGGCAGTCTCGAACGAGCGGGTCGGCTGCTCGGCCCAGTCGACACCCATCCAGTGTTCGCTGTCGCGCTCGAACAGGCGCTTGCCGACGCTGCACTCGGCCGTGTGCACCATCAAGCCTTCGCCGCGGCCCAGGTAGCCGACGATGCCGTCGCCCGGGATCGGCCGGCAGCACGGCGCGAGCTGCACCGAGGCGCCTTCGCCGCCGTCGATCAGCACCAGGCCTTGTGCGGGTGAGTCGTCCAGGTCGGCGGCATAGCGGCCCATCGTGAGCGTGAGTGCATCGGGTCTGCTGCCTTGCTCGGCCATCAGGCGTGCCAGCCGCTTGGCGACGATGGTGGCGATCTTGCGGCCGAGGCCGATGTCGGTGAACAGGTCGGCCGCAGCGCGGTTGCCGCTCCAGCGCACGAGCTGTTGCCAGAGCGCCAGGCCTTCGGGCGCTTCGGTGTCGGGCAGCTGCAGGCCTTCGGCGCGCAAGGCTTGTGCAAGCATCTTGCGGCCGAGGTCTTCCGACTCTTCCTGCTCCATGTTCTTCAGGTAGTGGCGGATCTTCGAGCGCGCCCTGCCGGTGCGCACAAAGTTAAGCCACGCCGGGTTCGGCCGCGCGCCAGGCGCACTGCTCACTTCGACCACGTCGCCGCTGCGAAGCTCGGTGCGCAGCGCCACCGGCTCGCCGTTCACCTTGGCGGCCACGCAGTGGTCACCCACGTCGGTGTGGATCGCGTAGGCGAAGTCGACCGGCGTGGCGCCGCGTGGCAGCGCGAGGATCTTCGACTTCGGCGTGAACACGTAGACCGCGTCGGGGAACAGGTCGATCTTCACGTGCTCGAGAAACTCGTTGGCGTCGCGGGTTTCGTCCTGGATGTCGATCAGCGACTGCAGCCACATCGCGCCCAGGCGCTGCGCTTCCTGCACCTGGACCGGGCCGCGCGTGGTCTTGTAGAGCCAGTGTGCGGCGATGCCCTTTTCGGCGACCGCGTGCATCGGCTCGGTGCGGATCTGGAACTCGACCGCCGTGCCCAGCGGGCTCACCAGCGTGGTGTGCAGCGACTGGTAACCGTTGGCCTTCGGAATGGCGATGTAGTCCTTGAAGCGGCCCGGCAGCGGCTTGAAGACCTGGTGCAGCACACCCATTGCCACATAACACTCGGAGAGTGTGGCCACGACGACGCGAAAGCCGAAGATGTCGTTCACCTGAGCGAAGGTCAGATGTTTCTCGCGCATCTTTTTGTAGATCGAGATCAGCGTCTTTTCGCGGCCGAACACCTGGGCCGGCAGCTTGGCCTGTGCGAATGCCTTTTCCACGTCGTGCTGGATACGTTCGACGATGTCGCGCCGGTAACCGCGCGCCTTTTGCACCGCCTTGAACAGCGCCGCGTGGCGCCACGGGCGCAGGTGCTGAAACGACAGCTCCTGCAGCTCGCGGTAGGTCTGGTTCAGGCCGAGCCGGTGGGCGATTGGCGCGTAGATCTCGAGCGTTTCGTTGGCCACACGCGTGCGTTTGGCGGGCGCCACCGCCTCCATCGTGCGCATGTTGTGCAGGCGGTCGGCCAGCTTGATGAGAATCACGCGCACGTCGCGCGCCATCGCCAGCAGCATCTTGCGAAACGACTCGGCCTGCGATTCTTCGCGCGTGGAGAACTGCAGCTTGTCGAGCTTCGTGAGGCCGTCGACCAGGTCGGCGGTGGGCGCGCCGAAACGTTCGATCAGCTCGGTCTTGGTGATGCCGCAATCTTCCATCGCGTCGTGCATCAGCGCGGCCATGATGGCCTGCGCGTCGAGCTTCCATTCGGCGCACAGGCCGGCGACCGCGATCGGGTGCGTGATGTAGGGCTCGCCGCTGGCGCGGAACTGGCCGAGGTGCGCTTCGTCGGCGAAGCGGTAGGCCTCGCGCACCCGTTTGATGTCGGCGGCGTCGAGGTAGTCGAGCTTGTGGGTCAGTGCGGCGAACGATGCGGCGGCGGCGTCGGAGGCGGCAGGCAAGGGCGCACGTTTTCCCGCCGCAGGCGGCGGGTCACGCAAGCTGTTCGGAGATCGGGCGCCCATGTTTCGAATTTAACGTGGTTTGGGCGCAATCGTGATGCCGGGGTGATGCCCGGTCATCGCGCAGCGGCTCGGGGTGAGCCGCGGTGAATCAGATGCAGGGCTGGGGCAGCGGCCTCAGACCGGAACCTTGCGCAGCATCTCGATGCCGATTTCGCCAGCGGCAATTTCGCGCAGCGCGGTCACGCCGGGTTTGTTCTTGGTTTCGATCTTCGGGGCATGGCCCTGACTCAGCATGCGCGCACGATAGGTCGCAGCGAGCACGAGTTGAAAGCGGTTCGGGATCCGGGCGAGACAGTCTTCAACGGTGATGCGGGCCATGTGCGGTGCTCCGGGAGAGGTGAATGCGGGCTGATTCGCGCGGGCTGGTTACCGTGGAATCAGCTCAGGTCGAGAGCCGCAAAGACAGCAGGCTTGCTTCTTTGCAATGCAGCGTATTTGAGTCGCTGCGAATGCACGATCGCTTTCAGGTCGAAAAGCGCCGTCTCGAACAGAGCGTTGATTATAACGAAGTCGAAGTGCCGGGCCTGCGAGACCTCGACCCGCGCGTTCTCCATGCGGCGCACGATCACGTCGGGACGGTCTTCGCCGCGCCGGTGCAGGCGCTGCAGCAGTTCTTCCCAGCTCGGCGGCAGGATGAAGATCAGGATCGCGTTAGGGAACAACGTCTTGATCTGTAGCGCGCCTTGCCAGTCGATCTCGAGCACCACGTCCTGGCCGCCGGTGATGCGCTCTTCGATCGCCGCGCGCGAGGTGCCGTAAAGGTGGCCGTGGACTTCGGCCCATTCGAGGAAGTCGCCCTGATCGCACATCGAGCGAAACGTGGCGGCATCGGTGAAATGGTATTCGCGGCCTTGTTGTTCCTGCCCACGCGGCTCGCGCGTGGTGTGCGAGACCGCCACCACAAGGTGCGAGTCGACCTGCAGCAAGGCGCTGACGAGGCTCGATTTGCCGGCCCCACTGGGTGCGGCGACGACGAAAAGGTTACCGGGGTATTCCATGGGTGGTCCTATTCGAGGTTCTGAACCTGCTCGCGCATCTGCTCTATCGCGACCTTCATTTCCACCGAGATGTTGGTCAGCTCCAGCGCCGAAGCCTTCGAACCGAGCGTGTTGGCCTCACGCAGCAGTTCCTGGATCAGGAAGTCGAGCCGCTTGCCGACTTCACCGCCGGCCTTGAGTAAACGTGCGATCTCGTCGAGGTGCGAGCGCAGGCGGGCCAATTCTTCGGCCACGTCGATGCGGATCGAGTACGCGGCGGCTTCGTTCAGCGCACGTTCCTGCGAGGCCTCGCGCGAAACGGTTTGCGCCGCGCCGGTGCTCTCGAGCGCCTCTTGCCAACGCTCCAAAAAACGCTGCTGCTGTCGTTTCACGACCGCCGGCACCAGCGGTTCGGCCTGCGCCGCCAACTCGCGCAAGCGAGTCACGCGCTCCATCAAGACCGCGACCAGACGCTCGCCCTCCCGCGCGCGCGCCTCGCGCAAGCCGGTGACGCAGCGCCTGGCGGCGTCGATGGCGGGCTCGTCGAGCTTCTCGCTCGGTGCGCTGCCCTTGCACCACTGCAGCACCTCGTGGACCGACAAGCTCTGGGCTTTCGGCAGCCAGCCTTGCACCATGCTTTCGAGCCGCGTCAGGCGGTTCAGCTGGTCGGGCTGCGGCTGCGGCCAATGGGTTTCGGCTTCGGCGCGCGTGCTGAGCCGCAGCTCGATCTTGCCGCGCCTGAATGCCGCCGTGAGCAACTCGCGCAGTGCCGGCTCGAGCGCACGAAACTCGTCCGGCAGACGAAAGCCGAGGTCCAGGAAACGTCCGTTCACCGAACGTAACTCGATGCTCACACTGCCCTGTGCCGAGGCTGGCGGCTGCGGTGCCAAATTGTCCGCAGACGCTGTTGTTTCATGGGTTGAAGCGGCACCCGAGCTGGCGCTTGCGTACCCGGTCATGCTGTAGACTGCCATGAGAATTTACCCACTGAAAATCGAATTATGTCAAAGCTCAAACCTGCCCCTTTGCCGTCCGGCACAGTGGTGGGTGGCTATCAGGTCATCAAGAAACTGGCAGCCGGCGGCTTTGGTGTGGTTTACCTGTGTGAAGACCCCGAACGGCACCTTGTCGCGCTCAAGGAATACCTGCCATCGTCGCTCGCCGAACGTTCGCCCGGCGAACTCACGCCGCGGGTCAAGCCCGAGAAGCAGCCACTCTACCGACTCGGCCTGAAGAGCTTCTTCGAAGAAGGCCGATCGCTCGCGCAGATTTCTCACCCGAGCGTGGTTTCGGTGCTGAACTTCTTCCGCGAGAACGAAACCGTCTACATGGTGATGAACTATCTGCAGGGCGACACCCTGCAAGACTTCATCGTCACCGCGCGCGACCTGAAGCGTGACAAGGTGTTTCGCGAAAGCACAATCCGTTCGCTGTTCGACGAGATCCTGCGTGGCTTGCGCATCGTGCACCAGCACAAGATGCTGCACCTCGACATCAAACCCGCCAACATCTTCATCACCAACGAGAACAAGGCCGTGATGCTCGACTTCGGCGCCGCGCGCGAAGTGCTGAGCAAAGAGGGCAACTTCATCCGCCCGATGTACACACCCGGTTTTGCCGCGCCCGAGATGTACCGCCGCGACGGCACGCTCGGCCCCTGGACTGACATCTACGCCATCGGCGCCTGCATCTACGCCTGCATGCAGGGTTACCCGCCGAACGACGCGCCGCAGCGCATCGAAAAAGACCGCCTGGCGCTGAGCCTCTCGCGCCTGCGCAATGTGTATTCCGACAACCTGATCGAAGTGACCGAGTGGTGCATGTCGCTCGACCCGCTGTCCCGCCCGCAAAGTGTGTTTGCGCTGCAGAAAGAACTGTCGCGCGAGACCGAACGCCGCTACACCAAGCTCAGCTTCAGCGAACGCCTGAAGTTGCAGCTTGAAAACCTGACCACGGGCGCCAAGGCCTGAACCGGCACCTCTTCATGCGCTTCTCTGTCTACCAGGTCAGCCGCAAGGGTGGCCGAGAAAAAAACGAAGACCGCATGGGCTATTGCTACACGCGTGACGCGGGCCTGTTTGCGCTCGCCGATGGCATGGGCGGTCACCCTGAAGGTGAGGTCGCGTCGCAACTTGCCTTGCAGACGCTGGCTGCCATGTTTCAGCGCGACTGCAAGCCGACGCTGGCCGACCCGCTGCGTTTCTTGAACGAAGCCATCATTGCCGGCCACCACCAGCTGTTGCGTTACGCCACGCAGAAGGCCCTGATCGACACCCCGCGCACCACGATCGTTGCGTGCCTGTTGCAGGGCAACGCGGCGTATTGGGCGCATTGCGGCGATTCGCGCCTGTACCTGGTGCGCGGCGAAAAATTGATCGCACGCACCCGCGACCATTCCTACTCAGAGCTGCAGCAGACCATGAGCCAGGTCGTGCCCATGAACGACCGCTTCAACCGCAACGTGCTGTTCACGTGCCTGGGCAGCCCGGGCAAGCCGGTGGTCGACACGGTCGGCCCGCTGATGCTGCAAAGCGGCGACCGCCTGCTGCTGTGTTCCGACGGCCTGTGGGGCACGGTGAGCGACACCGTCATCACCGACCAGCTCGCCAACCATTCGCTGTCCGATGCCGTGCCCGAACTCGTTGAGCAGGCGCTGCGCAACGGCGGCGCCAAGAGCGACAACGTGTCGATCCTGGCGATGGAATGGGAGTCGGCCGAAGACAACGACAGCACCAGCGGCATCTCGACCCAGTCGCTCGGTGAAGAAGTGTTCGCGTCGACCATCCAGGCCAGCGTGCTCGGCCAGGAAGTGCCCGACGAACTCGACGACGCCGAGATCGAACGCTCGATCCGCGAAATCAACGAAGCGATCCGGCGCTCGTCGCAGCAGAAAAAGAGTTGAGTGCCCGGCGCGTGGACAATACGCGCCATGACTTACCACCGCTCTGATTCCCGCCCCGCCGACGCCCTGCGCCCGGTCACCATCACCCGCCACTACACACGCCACGCCGAAGGCTCGGTGCTGGTCGAGTTCGGCCACACCAAGGTGTTGTGCACCGCCTCCGTCGAAGAAAAAGTGCCGCCGCACAAACGTGGCAGCGGCGAAGGCTGGGTCACGGCCGAATACGGCATGCTGCCGCGCGCCACCCACACCCGCAGTGACCGCGAAGCGGCGCGTGGCAAACAAAGCGGCCGCACGCAGGAAATCCAGCGCCTGATCGGCCGCTCGCTGCGCTGTGTGTTCGACCTGAAAGCGCTGGGCGAGCGCACGATCTCGCTCGATTGCGACGTGATCCAGGCCGACGGCGGCACCCGCACGGCCGCGATCACTGGCGCGTTCGTTGCCGCGCACGACGCGGTGAGCTGGTTGCAGGCACAGGGCAAGCTCAGCGCTGCGGCCAACGCGTCGCCGATCCGCGAATTCGTGGCCGCCATTTCGGTCGGCGTCGTCGAAGGCACGCCGCTGCTCGATCTCGAATACACCGAAGACTCGTCGTGCGACACCGACATGAACGTCGTGATGACGGCGGCTGGCGGCTTCGTCGAACTGCAGGGCACGGCCGAAGGTGCGGCGTTTTCGCGCGGCGAGATGGACGCCCTGCTCGGGCTGGCCGACAAGGGCATTCGCGAGCTGATCAAAGCACAGCGCCTCGCACTGGGCCTTTGAGCGTGCGGCTCGTTCTGGCGTCGAACAACCAGAAGAAGCTGGCCGAGCTGCAAACGCTGCTCGCCCCCGCGGGTGTGGCGCTCGTGACGCAGCAGTCGCTCGGCATCACCGAGGCCGACGAACCCTTTGCCACCTTCATCGAAAACGCGATCGCGAAGGTGCGCCATGCGGCGTTGCAGGCGCGCGGCCCGGCGATGGCCGACGATTCCGGCTTGTGCGTCGATGCACTCGGCGGCGCGCCCGGCGTGATCTCGGCGCACTTCGCGTCGGTCGATCTGCCCGTGGCCGAGCGCGAAGCGCAGCGCCGCTTTCAGGACGCCGCGAACAACCGCCTGCTGATCGAGCGGATGCAAGGCGCCACCGACCGCCGCGCGCGCTTCGTCAGCACGCTGGTGGCGGTGCGCTCGGCCGACGACCCGGAGCCGCTCGTGGCGGTGGGCCGCTGGCATGGCGAGATCCTGCATGAAGCCGTGGGCAGCGGCGGCTTCGGCTACGACCCGCTGATGTTCATTCCGGCGCTCGGCCGAACCGTTGCCGAACTGGGCGCCGAGCTCAAGAACGCGCACAGCCACCGCGCTCTGGCCGCGCGCCAGATGCTGGCCCTGATGCGCGACGCGTGGCACCTTGGCTGATATTCCGATCCATGTCGACACACCCGTTGCTGCCACCGAACCGGTGAGCGAGCGGCTGGCGCGCTACATGCGCCCGGGCACCTTGTCGCTGGTGGCGCTGCCACCCTTGTCGCTTTACGTGCACCTGCCGTGGTGCCTGAAGAAGTGTCCGTACTGCGATTTCAACTCCCACGAACTGAAGGGCGAGCTGGCCCAGACCCAGTACCTCGAGGCCTTGCGCCACGACCTCGAAGCCGCCTTGCCTTTCATCTGGGGCCGCCGCGTTCACACGATCTTCATCGGCGGCGGCACCCCCAGCCTGTTCGCGCCCGAGGCCATCGACCGACTGATCGGCGACATCCGCGCCCGGCTGCCCCTTGAGCCCGGCTGCGAGATCACGCTCGAAGCCAACCCCGGCACCTTCGAGCGCGACCGCTTTCGCGGTTACCGCGCGGCCGGCGTCACGCGTTTGTCGATCGGCGTGCAGAGCTTCAACGACGCCAGGCTCGCCGCGCTCGGCCGAGTGCACGACGCGGCGCAGGCCATGGCCGCGGTCGAAGAAGCGCAGCAGGCCTTCGACACCTTCAACCTCGATCTGATGTATGCGCTGCCGGGCCAGACCCTGGCCGAGTTCGATGCCGATCTGGCGCAGGCGCTGGCCTTCGAGCCACCGCACCTGTCGGTCTACCACCTCACCATCGAGGCGAACACGCTGTTCGCGAAACACCCGCCTGCGCTGCCCGACGACGACACCGCGTTCGAGATGCTCGACCGCATCACCGCCCGTACTTCAGAGCGTGGCCTGGAACGCTACGAAGTCTCGGCCTTCGCGCGCCCCGGCCACCGCTGCGCGCACAACCTGAACTACTGGGAGTTCGGCGACTACCTTGGCATCGGTGCCGGCGCGCACAGCAAGCTCTCATTCCCGCACCGCGTGGTGCGGCAGACGCGCTTTCGCGAACCAGCAACCTACATGCGGCAAGCGCTCGCGGGCCACTGCGTTTCGAGCGATGAAGAGGTGGCACGCAGCGAACTGCCTTTCGAATTCATGCTCAACGCCACGCGCCTGAAAGAAGGCTTCGAGCTGGAGCGTTTCAGCGAGAGAACCGGCCTGCCGCGCAGCGCACTGCAGGCCGGCCTGGCACGTGCCGAAGAACGCGGCCTGATCGCGCGCGACTTCGTTCGAGCCTGGCCCACCGAGCGCGGTTTCGACTTTCTGAACGACTTGCAAACGCTGTTCCTGCCGCAGCCCGCAAGCACGATTTGACGCGCCTTTCACCCCTTGTTCCTGCCCAACCGCCGCAGGGCCCGCTGCTAGACTTCGCCGCAGGCAGGCGCACGCCCTGCGCAGAATTCACCCGCTCGCCAGGACTCAACCCATCGCCTCCGACCACCCCTCGCTGAAGCTGGCCGACGCACTGCAGTTGCTGCAACGCTCCGGCCACCCCTTGCCCGACCGCGGTCAGGTCGGTGATGTGGTCTGGCTGCAGGCCCTGATCGACGCGCTGTGCGAAATTTCCAGCCGCGACCCGCTCACCGGTTTGTCGAACCGGCGCCAGTTCGAACTCGCACTGGCCAGCGAGATCGACCGTGTGGCGCGCGCCGGCGAGCCAGCGCTGGTGCTGATGATCGACATCGACCACTTCAAGAAGGTCAACGACACCCACGGCCACCCGGCTGGCGACCTGGTGCTCAAGGCCGTCGGGCAGGCGCTGCAGGAATGCATTCGCCCGATGGACACCGTGGCGCGTTTTGGCGGCGAAGAGTTCGCGATGATCCTGCCCAACTGCCCGCCCTCGTTCGGCCAGACCGTGGCCGAGCGGGTGCGCCTGAAGGTGGCAGCGCGCAAGACCGACATCGCACCCGGCCAGCAGGTGAGCGTGACGGTGAGCATCGGCGGGGCCTTCGCGCCGCAGTGGGTGCGCTCTTCGGCGCCGCTGTGGGTCGAGCGTGCCGACCAGCAGCTCTACCGCGCCAAGGCCGAAGGCCGCAACCGCGCCTGCCTCGAGCAGCCCACCATGTCGCATGTAAGTGCCGAAGAGAAAGGCCTGCTCTTCGGCACTTCGAAGTTTCAGGACATCGAATGAGCCTCTCCGAGCTTCCGCCCGACGCGGCCTTGGCCGCTTCCGTACCGGGTGCCGTGCGACGTGCCCGCATCCTCGCCGTGACGAGCGGCAAGGGTGGCGTGGGCAAGACCTTCCTTTCGGCCAACCTCGCGGCGGCCCTGGCGCGCCGCGGCAAGCGGGTGCTCGTGCTCGACGCCGACCTGGGCCTGGCCAACCTCGACGTGGTGCTCAACCTGTTCCCCAAGGTCACCCTGCACGACGTGTTCACCGGCAAGAACACGCTCGAAGAAGCGATCCTGCCGGCGCCGGGCGGTTTTTCGGTGCTGCTCGCGGGCTCGGGGCTGGTCGAGTACTCGCGCCTCACGCCCGAGATTCGCGAGCAACTGGTCCAGATCATCGACGTCGTGGCGCCGCGCTTCGACCACATCATTCTCGACACCGGCGCCGGCATTTCCGACGTGGTGCTCTATGCCGTGTCGATGGCCGACGACGTGCTCGTCATCGCCACACCCGAACCCACTTCGATGACCGACGCCTACGCCGTCATCAAGGTGCTGGCCACGCAGCAGCAACGCCAGCAGATTCGGTTGGTCGTGAACCAGGTGGGCCGGGTCGGCGACGGCCGGGTGATCCGTGGGCAACTGCAGCTCGTCGTCGATCGCTTCGTCACGCCGCTGATGTCCGCCGGCAGCCAGGCGCCACGGCTCGACCTGGTCGGCGAGATCCCGCTCGACCCCGCGGTGCGCGAGGCCGTGAAGAAGCGCCGGCTGCTGCTCGAACTGATGCCCGGTTGCGGCGCGGCGCAGGGTGTCGTAGCGATCGCAGCGCGGCTCGATGAGTAAGGTTTCCGCAGTGAACGTGCCGGCATGATTTCGGAACCGCTCAAGGGCCCGCCCGAGTTGCCGTTCGACCGTGTCGGCGGCGAAGCCGAGGTGCGGGTGCTGGTCGACCGCTTCTACGACCTGATGGACCTGGACCCGGCCTACCGCGAGATCCGCGCGCTGCACCCCGAGTCGCTCGACGGCTCGCGCGACAAATTCCATTGGTTCCTGTGCGGCTGGCTCGGTGGGCCACAGCACTACACCGATCGATTCGGCCACCCGATGCTGCGTGCGCGCCACATGCCTTACAGCATCGGCATTCTCGAGCGCGACCAGTGGCTCGCCTGCATGAGCAGCGCGATGCGCGAAGTGAAGCTCGATCCGGCCTTCGCGCAGCAGCTCGAAGCCTCGTTCTTCAAGACTGCCGACTGGATGCGCAACCGCGGCGTTTGAGCCGCCGAAACCTCGGCCTACGACCTAAGATGGCAGCCATGCCATCACCGCGCACCCGACGTCAACCCGCACTCGGCAAACTGCGTCCGCCGCGGCTCGGCCGAGTCGTCGGCCGAGACCGCTTGTTCGTGCAGCTCGACGCCGCCGCGTCGGTGCCTGGTATTTGGGTCACCGGCCCTCCCGGCATCGGCAAGACGACGCTGGTCGCCAGTTACCTCGAAGCGCGCGGCATTCCCTGCGTGTGGTTGCAGCTCGACGCCGGCGACGCCGACCCCGCCACTTTCGTGCACTTCCTGCGCGCTGCCGCCGCTTTGATCGCGCCGCGCCGCCAGTTGCGTTTGCCGCTGCCGAGCGCCGACGACCTGCGCGACGTGCCGGCTTTCATTCGCCGCTGTTTCCGGCGCCTCGGCCTGGCGCTCGATCTGCCCTGGGCGCTGGTGCTCGACAACGCGCAGGAACTCGCCAGCGCGCCGCTGCTGCATGCCGGCATGGCCGCCGCGCTGGCAGAGTTGCCCGAGCAGGCGCGTGTCATCGCGCTCAGCCGCGAGCCTCCGCCGCCCGAGTACGCGCGTGCGCTCGCCAGCCAGCAACTCGTGGTCGTCGACGAGCTTTCGTTGCGCTTCACTGAAGACGACACGCTGCGTCTGGTCACCCTGCACGGCCGGGACTGGTCGCCCGCCGAACTGCGCCAGCTCACCGGCGGCTGGGCGGCGGCGATGATTCTGCTGCTCGCCACACGCACCGACCTGGGCTTGGACGAGGCACTGCGCGGCGGCACCGCCCACGAGCGCCTGTTCGACTTCTTTGCCGGCGAGGTGATGAAGAAGATCGGCGCCTCTGACGCAGCCGCGCTCATGCGAATTGCCTATCTGCCCAGCGCCTCGGCGGCGATGGCGGTGGCGATCAGCGGCGACGCGCATGCCGGCGAACTGCTGGCCGATCTCGCCCGCCGCAGCCTCTTCACCGACCGCCGCGCCGGCACGCCGCCGGCCTACACCTTCCACGCCCTGTTCGGTGAATTCCTGCGCGCGCGCGCGGTGAGTTCGCTGGGCGCAGACGCGCTGCGGGCACTGCGCGTGCAGGCCGCGGGCATCCTGGCGGCGCACGGCCATGCCGACGCCGCCATCGCCGAGCTCATCGCTGCCAACGCATGGAGCGAAGCGCTCGGCCTGGTGGTGGCGCACGCCGCGCGCTTCGTCGCCCAGGGGCGCACCGCCGCGGTCCGCGAATGGATACTCGCCATGCCCGCAGCCTCGCGCGCCAGCCCGCAGGCCTGGTACTGGCTCGGCTACTGCGAGATGGCGGTCGACCCGGCGCAGGCCCTGCAGCACTTCGAACGTGCACAACGCGGGTTCGAAGCCGCGGGTGACGCCCCGGGCTCATTCCAGACCGCCGCCGCGGCGGCCGACGCGGTTGTTTTTATCGGCACCAGCCTCGATGCGCTCGAACCCTGGATGCCGGTGCTCATGGCGCACGCCGACACCTACCTCGCGCAGCGTGATGCTGATACAGACTTGCGTGTTCTGCCCGGCTTGCTGGCCGCGTTCGTCTACCGCCAGACGGCCCACGCGCTGACGGCGCCGCTCGCCGACCTGGCCGAGCGGCTGCTCGACCAGCCGCTGGTGGCGAGCCAGCGCATCCTGCTCGGCACGCTCGCGTACTACCTGCTCTGGACCGGCCAGATGCAGCGGCTCGATCGCATCATCGTCAAGATCGACCGCCTGTGTGCCGAGCCCGACACGGCGCGCGCCACCCTGCTGCGCTGGTACAGCGTGGGGGTGGTGATCTGTTCGCTGCTCGGCCGCATCGACGAAGCCCTGGCTCAGGCGCGCAGCGCACTCGCCTTGGCCGGGCAGGGGCCGGCGCCGATGCGCGCGAAGGCGCATCTGGCCATGTTGCTCGCCAGCGTGGCGGCCCGCGATGCCGAGCTGGCGCGAAGCCACCTGAGCGCCGCGGCCGATGCGATCGAGCCGGGCAACGCGATCGACGCCACGATCTACGAATTCCAGCGGGGCATCCTGATGCTGCTCGACGGCGACTGGCACAACGCCAGCAAGTTGATGCGCGCCGCCGTGGACAGCGGCCGCGCCAGCGGCTGGCCGCTGCGCGAACACATCGCGCTGCTCGGCCAGGCGCTCGCCGCCACGCAGGCCGGGGCGTTCGACGAAGCCGAGGCATCGTTGCAAGCGGCCTTCGAGCACCCCTTTCATGCCGTGTGCAACTGGCACCACTGGATCGGCGCGCTGATCGAGGCGCAGCTCGCCGAGCGGCGTGGCAACCGAGCGCGCAGCCTGGCCGCGCTCGCCCATGCGTTCCGGGTTGGCCGCGACAACGGTTACGACTTCGGGCCGATGCCTTATTGCGCCGGCGACATGATGCCGCGCCTGATGCTGCTGGCGCTCGAGCACGGCATCGACCCGCCGTTCGCGCAGGGCATCGTGCGCCGCTACGCCTTGCCCGCACCCGAAGGCGCGGGCGAGCACTGGCCGTGGCCAATCCGCATTCGCACGCTCGGGCGTTTCGTGATCGAGCGCGGCGATGCACCCACTGCCGCGCCGCGCAAGGAAAGCCGCAAGCCGCTCGATCTGTTGAAGCTGTTGATAGCACTGGGTGGCCAGGCCGTGCCGGTCGCGCGCCTGTGCGCCGCGCTCTGGCCCGAGGCCGAAGGTGACGCGGCGCGCAACTCTTTCGACAATGCCCTGCACCGGCTGCGAAAGCTGCTCGGAGGCGAGCATTTCGTGCCGCTTCGGGCCGGTGGCCTGAGCCTCGACGCCGCGACCTGCTGGACCGATCTGGCGGCGCTCGAGGCCCGCTTCGCCGAGATCGATTCCATCGGGCCAGCGGTCAGTGCCGAGCAACTGTCGGCCCTGGCCGAGCAGGCGCTCGCGTTGTGCCAGGGCGAGTTTCTCGCGGGGGACGAAGACCTGCCCGACGTGCTCGTTGCCCGCACCCGCATCCAGGCCCGGTTCACGCGCCAGGTGGCCGTGCTGGGCGCGCGGCTCGAAGGCCTGGGCCAAATTGCCGAGGCCGCCCGTCTGTACGAGCGCGTGGTCGAACAACAGCCACTGGCCGAAGACACGGTTCGGCGCTTGATCGTCTGCCTGCTCGCGCTCGGGCAGCGCGCCAAGGCGTACGAGGCTTATCGGCGTTGTCGGCAGCAGCTCTCGGTCGTGCTCGGCATGCGCCCGGCGCCCGCAACCGAGGCACTGGTCGAGTCGCTGCGCGATCTTTAAGGCATCTCTAGGATCGGCCTGCCTAGTCTTCCCTGTATCGCGCGGCGCTGTGGCGCGTCGGCCAACCAGGGAGAAGTTTTCATGCCGTTCGACCCTCACGCAAGGCGCGCGTTCCTGCGCCAGAGCAGCCTTGCCCTCGCTTCGTTGGCCAGCCTGGGTACCATGCAACGCGCCGCCGCGCAGCCGCAGGCCGAGTCCTTTCACATGCTCTGCAGTGGCCCGGCGGGGAGCATTCCCGACATCGTGGCGCGCCGCGTGGCCGAGCAGATGAGCGGCAAATACGCACAGCGCCTGACGGTTGAGAACCGCCCCGGCGCGGCCGGGCAGATCGCCGTGAACGCGTTGAAAGCCGCGCCCGCCGACGGTTCGACCGTGCTGCTCGCCCAGGGGGCGATTGCGACGGTCTACCCGTATCTGTATGACAAGCTGGCCTACGACCCGGTGCTCGACCTGCAGCCGGTGTCGCTGGCCGGCGAGATGACGCTCGCCCTCGCCGTCGGCCCGGCCGTGCCCGAGACCGTCACCAACGTGCGCGAACTCGCTGAATGGATGCGGCGTTACCCCAAGCTCGCCAACGTCGGCTCACCGGGCACCGGCACCTTGCCTCATTTGCTCGAGGCCATGTTGTTCCGCGAGGCCGACGCACCCTGGTTGCACATCGTCTATGCGGGCGGGCCGCCGGCCATGAACGCTTTGCTGGGCGGGCAGATCGCGGCGCTAATCTTGCCCGAAGGCTTGTTCCGCCAGCACAAGGCGAGCGGCAAACTGCGTGTGCTCGCCACCTCGGCGGCGTCGCGCAGCAGCTACTTTCCCGACGTGCCCTCGCTCGTCGAGCAAGGCTTTCGCGATCTGGTGGTGCGCGAGTGGTTTGCGTTCTTCATGGCGGCCCGCGTGACCCCGGCGGTGCTGGAAAGCACCTCACAAGCGCTGCGCGCAGCGCTCGCGCGGCCTGAACTGGTGGCTGCGTTTGCGGATACCGGCATGGTCGCCGCGTCGAGCACACCCGCGGCGCTCGCTGCGCGCATCGCGGCCGAGCAGCGCTACTGGGAGCCCATCATCCGGGTCTCTGGCATTCGGGCAGAGTGATGATGGTGCCCGCCGCCGCAGCCGCTACCGGTCATCCGTGGGACCAGGCCGCCCACGGCTGGAACCGACACACCCCGATCATTCGCGCCTGGCTCGAAGAGGCGACGCGTGCCATGCTCGACGCGGCCCGTATCGCGCCGGGCGACAAGGTGCTCGACATCGCCGCCGGGGCGGGTGACCAGAGCCTGGACATTGCGCTGCGCGTCGGCGAGCAGGGCCGCGTTCTCGCGACCGATGTCTCGGCGGCGATCCTCGCGCTGGCCGCCGACAACGCTCGGCGGGCCGGCTGGCGCAACGTCGACACGCAGGCCGCCGACGCCCAGGCTCTCGGGCTCGACGGAGCCGGCTTCGACGCTGCGGTGTGCCGGCTCGGTCTGATGTTCTGCCATGCGCCGCTCGAGGCCTTGCGCTCTGCGCGTTCTGCGCTCAAGCCAGGTGGGCGTTTCAGCGCGCTGGTGTTCTCGCAGCCGCAGACCAACCCCTGCCTCGGCGTGATGATGGCCACCGCATTGCGGCATGCGGGCTCGCCGCCCAGGTCGCCCTATTCGCCGGGCAGCTTGCTGAGCCTGGGTGAGCCAGGCCTGCTTGCACGCCTTCTGCACACGGCGGGGTTCGTCGACATCGAAATGCAGACGATCGATGCACCGTTCCGGCTGCCAACGAGCCACGACTACGTCGACTTCGTTCGCACTGCGGGCACGCCCATCATGGAAATCCTGGCGCCCTTGCCGGCCTCGGCGCAGTGCGCTGCCTGGGACGACATGGCCGAGCAGCTGAAGGTGTTCAGCACGCCCACGGGTTGGGTCGGGCCGAACGAACTGCTGCTCTGCGCGGCGACTTCTCCACTTTTAAACACAAACGCTGGGAGGCGATCATGAACACATTCATCTGGCCTGTGAACGGCGGCTGGCGCGTGGCGCTGCGCCGCGTGCTGGTGGCCGGCGCGTGCTTCGCATTGCTCGCCTGCGGCGGGGGTGGGGGCGGTGGCGGTGGCGGTGGCGGTATTCCGGTGGCGGTGCCGCCGACGCTCACGCTGCAGCCCGTGAGTCTCAGCGTCACCGAAGGTCAGGCAGCGAGTTTCACCGCAGCGGCCACCGGCGACGCGCCACTCGCGTACCAGTGGCAGCGCAACGGCATCGACATTGCCGGCGCAACGGCCACGAGCTACACGATCGCAGCGACCGTGCTCGCCGACAGTGGCGCCGCCTTTCGCGCGGTCGTCAGCAACGCGGCGGGCACGGCGACCAGCAACGCCGCCACGCTGACCGTCATCATGAGCGTGCCCGTGTTGACGGTCACGTTGCAGCCCGCCGCCACGACGGTCGTGGCCGGCACGCCTGCCAGCTTCAGCGTGGCCGCCACCTGCAGCGCCGGCACGCTCGGGGTTCAATGGCAGCGTGGCCAGGTGTCGGGGGGCATCCTCAGCTGGGCCGACATCGCGGCCGCCACCACGTTCAACTACAGCTTCGCCACCGGCATCGGCGACAACGGCCTGCAGTTTCGCGCCGTGCTCGACTGCGGCGGCTTGAGCAGCACGACCAGCCTGGCCGCGCTGCTGGGCGTCTCGCCACCGCCCACGGTGAGCATGACGACACTGCCGCTCGTTGGCTTGCGCCCGCAGGCCGAGATCTTCGAAGTGACGGGTATCGACCAAGAGGCGGCTGGCAGTTTTGCCTTCATCACGGGGAGCCGCATCAAGCGGCTGAGTGCCGACCTGCTCACGATCACACCCGTCGCGGGCGGAGTCGGGGGCGGATCGACTGACGGTGCGGCCGATGTCGCCCTGTTCCGTGCGCCGCAGGGTGTGACGCACGACGCGGCCGGCAATGTCTACGTGGCCGACACCGGCAACTACACGATCCGCCGCATTGCGCCCGATGGCACAGTGAGCACGCTGGCCGGCCTGGCGGGTGTGTCCGGCATGGCCGACGGCACGGGTTCTGCCGCACGCTTCTCACGCGTCAACGGCATCGCAATCGGGCCCGACGGCGACCTCTACGTGACCGACTACGACAACGCCCGCATCCGCCGTGTCACGACGGCCGGTGTCGTCAGCACCTATGCCGGCAGCGTGTACGGTCTGGCCGAGGGCTCGCCCTTGACCGCCCGCTTTCTCGGGCCGAGCGCCATCGCCGTGGCTGCGAACGGCGATGTGCTGGTGGGCGACGGCACGCGCATCCGGCGTGTCGTGCGCAGCGGCAATGCGGCCTCGTTGGTGGAAACGCTGGCAGGCAGCAATTCGGCCGATATGGCCGGTGCGGATGGCGTAGGCCCAGCCGCGGTGATTGCTCCGACCGCCATGGTCGTGCGCGGCAATACGCTGACCTTTCGTGATGCGCGCGGCCTGCTGCGCCAGCTCGACCTGACGAGCGCGGCCGTCACGACCCTGGCCGGTTCGCGGGCGCTCGGGGCGGGTTTTGTCGACGGCATCGCACCGAACGCGCGGGTGCAAATCGAGGGTGGGGTGACGCTCGCACCGAACGGCGGCTTCATGCTCGCCGAAACCCGCGCACTGCGACAGATGAGCGCGGCCGGTGCGCTGAACACGATCGCTTCCGGCTTCGCGCGTGGCATGACGGCCGACGGTGTCGGCGTGCTGGCGCAGATGCCGTTCGCGAATGTCGCCAGCGACAGCCAGCAGGCCGTCACGGTCGACCCGGCGGGCAACATCGTGGTCTTCGAGAAGTCTTCAAGGCTCGTGCGGCGCATCAGCCCGGCGGGTGTGGTCACGCTCGCGGCGGGCTTGATCTCCGGGGCGCCGGCCGAGGTGATCGACGGCGTGGGCAGTGCGGCCCAGTTCGTCGGCGACGTGGCCTCCATCGCCAGCGACAGCGCCGGCGTGCTCTACGTGGGCGACAGTTTCGGTGTGCGCCGCATCGGCCTGGACAACACCACGACCTTGCTCGCCGGATCGCGCACCACCGCCGGCGCGGTCGACGGCAACGCGAGCACCGCGCGCTTCGGTAGGATCTGGGGCCTGGCCGTGAAGCCCGGGGGCGACGTGTTCGTGGGCGACAGCAACAATGCGGTCCGGCGTGTCGACGCGGCCGGCAGCGTGAGCACCTATGCCGGCGTGATGGGCCAGAGCGGCAGCGCCGACGGCCCGATCGCGGCGGCTCGCTTCACGACGCCCGAGCAGATCGCGTTCGCGCCCGACGGTTCGCTGTTCGTGGTCGACAACCTGCTCATCGACGCCACGATTCGCAAAGTCTCGAGCGACGGCACGAGCGTCAGCACGTTGCCCATTCCGGCCAACAGTTTCGTCACCGCCGTCGCGGTCGATGCGGGCGGCACGCTCTACTACGGCAGCAACACCCATGGCCTGATGATGCTGCCGCCGGGGGGCACGCCGAGCGTCGTGATCCCGCACGGTGCCTACGTGGTGACCGGCGCATCGCCGAACCTGGGGAACATCGACGGCATCGCGGTGCTCGGGCCGAAGCAGCTCGTGGTGCTGAGCAGCGGGCAGATCCTGAAGGTGACGCTGCCGTGATCCTCGGCCGCAGTGCTTGCCTTGCACTCGCCGCAGCCTTGGCCTGCGGTGCTGCATCGCGGGTCGTTGCCGATACCGCGGCGGGCATCGAGCCGCCGACCTTGACGCTGCGCGCGCGCATCGTTGCGACCGGCCTGCTCGGTGCGCACGGCATACGCCAGGTGGGCCGCTTTCACAGTGGCGGCCCGCTCACCAGCAACCCCGAGTTCCTGCTTCAAACACAACCCGGCCGCGTGCTCGACCCCGAACGCGTGCTGGTCGCGCTCGAAAACAACCTCGGCGCGGCGCTCGGCAACCGTGCGCATGCGCCTGGCAGCGTGCTGTCCATCGATCCACGAATGGCCACCGGTGGCCGCCCGATCGCCGTGCCGGCAAATCTGGCGTTGCTGCCGCAGCGCGGCGAGGGCCGCCCGCTCCAGATCTACACCGCGCAGACCGAAGCGCACATGAACGGCAGCCACAACGGCGGCGCGCGTACGGCCGGTTTCACGGCGGCCTCGGGGCCGCGCTACCTGTCGATCAACAACGCCTTCGGGCGGCCGTGGATCGCGAACGCGCCGTTGGGGCTGCGTGGGGAAGGCAGCGAAAGCGTGGTCGACCCCGACGGCAAGCCGCTCGCCAACGCACCGAGTGACGCGGCCGGTGGTGTCTTCGCAGGAGCCCGCACGCCGCGCGAGAGCGTGGCGAAGTCGGTGCGCACGGGCCTGTTCGCGTCGTGGTGGAACCGTGCACCCAGCGCCCAGTTGACAACGGGCGCCATCACCACCGGTGCTCTCGGCACCGCGCTGCTTGGGGCCTCGCCCGACGGCAGCGGCTTCGCCGTCTTCGCGGTGGTCACCGGCGACGGCTCGGTGGTGCAGGCGCACGTGCAAGACGGCATCGACGGGCTCGCACCCGCCGGCACGATCGCTGTTGGCGCGGCCGACCCGGGTGTCGTCGGCATCGCTTTCAAATGGAGCCCGAAGCGGGTGTTGTACGTGGCCGACGCGCAGCGCGACCAGATCGTGCTCTTGCACCTGGGCGACGACACGCGCCACTTCACGCTGGCGCGCACGAGCAGCCTGGCCTCGCCATGGTTGCGCCAGCCCGTCGATCTGGCGGCGGCGATCCCCGAGATCGCGAACCCGCGTTTCGCGAGCCACACCACGCTGGCGGGCGGATCGGACCTGTACGTGGCGAACCGCGGCGACGGCTCGTTGCTGCGCATGTCGCAAGACGGTCTGGTGCTCGCTCGGGCCGAGATCGAGATCGCCGGTGCTGGCCACATCGGCGCGGGCCGCTTGCGCAGCATCGCGGTGTCGGCCGACGCGCAGCGCCTGTGGCTGATCGCCGAGCGCGCGGGCAGCGATGAGTCTGTGCTGCTCGAAGTGGATGGCTTCGATGCGGGTGGCCCTTTTGTGGCGCCCGTACCGGCCGCCGACATGGCAGCGCGCGGCGCGACGGCAGTGACCGCTTCGGTGGCGCAGGGCGCGCGCATCTTCCGCACCCGCTTCACGCCGGCCACGGGCCTCGGCCCGCAGTTCAATGCCAATTCGTGCCTGGCCTGTCACCCCGGCCCGGGGGGCAGCAGCGCGCAGGAAGAGCACTTCGCGCAGCGTGCTGCGCGCATGGATTCGGCGAGCGGTCGCATCCTGCCGATCGACGGCCAGAGCAGCGTCAGCGTGCCGCGTTTTTCGACCCGCTCGATGGGGCAGGCCGACGCCCCGGCGACCGGCTGGCCGCGCAACGCGAACGTGGTGTCGTTGCGCATGCCGCTGCCGCTGTTCGCCGTGCCGCGCATCGACGACATTCCTGACGCGGTGATCCAGGCGCAAGCCATCGCCAAGGGCGACGGCATCAAGGGCAGGGCGAACGTCGTGACGGCGGCCGACGGCACGCGGCGTGTTGGCCGCTACGGCTGGAAGGCCGACATCACCACGCTCGACGAAATGGTGGCCGAGGCGTTCACGCACGAGATGGGCGTGAACAGCGCGCTCGCGGTGCACCCGCAGACGCCGATCAAGGACGACGGCAGCCTGGTGCGCGCCGTCAGCGCGTATCTGCGCAGCCTCGTTCGGCCGACGGAGGCTTCGAGGTGAGCACTGTACTGAGCTTGTTTCGCGCCTCGTTCGCCGGGCCTTCGGGCTGGCGCAACAAGCTACCCGGCACCGCGGCGGCGGGTGGCCTGGCGCTCGCTGCGGGCTGGATTGCCGGCGGGCTGGGCGACCCGCTGGCCCGCAATCCGGTGCTGGTGGCGATGCTCTTCGGGCTGCTGCTCGGCACCTGCTTCGAATGTCCGGCGGCGCTGCGCCCCGGGCTCGACTTCACCAAACGTTACCTGCTGCGCCTGGGTGTGGTGCTGCTCGGGTTTCGCATCACCGTCGCGCTGCTGGCCGACCTGGGCCCCGTGCCGATCACGATCGCGGCGCTGGAGCTGGTGACGGTGCTGGTGGTCGTGCGCGTGGTCGCGATCCGTGTGTTCAAGCTCGATTCGACTCTGGCGCTGCTGATCGCGGTCGGCGCGGCGGTGTGTGGCGCGGCCGCGATTCTGTCGATGGCCGCGCTGACGCGGGCCCGCGAACAGCAGGCTGGCGTGGCGATCACCGTGATCACGATCGCCGGCACGCTGGCACTGCTGCTCTACCCGGTGGCGTTCACGGCGGGCTGGATGCCGGGCCTCGACGACCGCAGCTTCGGCGTCACGGTCGGCGCCAGCATCTTCGAGTTGGCGCAGGTCTATGGCGCGTCGTACTCGGTTTCAGAGGGTGCGTTGAACGCGGCGACGCTGGTCAAGCTGAGCAAGGTGGTGATGCTGGTGCCGCTGCTGCTGGTGTTCGGCGTCATTCAAGCCAGAAAGAAGCAGTCACTCGGCCAGGCGGACGGGCCGAAAGCGCGTCTGCCGATCCCGTGGTTCGTGTTCGGCTTCGTCGCGGTGCTGCTCTTCAATTCGGCCGTCACGCTGCAGCCGCAGCTGCGCCGGCTCATTCTCGAAGCTGACCAGTTCCTGTTCCTGATGGTCATGGTGGCGCTGGGCCTGACCACGCCGATAGCACGCCTGCGCGATGCCGGCGGCCCGTGGCGGCTGATGGGCATTGCCACGGTGGCGCTCGCCGTGTCTGCGGCCAGCGCCTACGGGCTGGTCGTGTTGGCCGGCCTCACGCCGAACGCTGGCGCGGCGGCCGAGCGCACCGCGGCGTCTGGTGGTACCGGCCCAGCGGGCGGCGAAGGCGCGCGGCTCTTCAACGCGGTCGGCTGCGCCAAGTGCCACGTGCCTTCGTTGCGTGGCAACGGGGGTGAGGTGCTGCTCTATTCCGACTTGTTGTTGCACGACATGGGCGCCGCGCTGGACGACAAGATCGAGCAGGGCAGCGCGACCGGCGCCGATTGGCGCACCACGCCGCTGGTGGGTCTGGGTCTGCGGCCGCGCTTCCTGCATGACGGCCGCGCAGCCACCTTGCGCGATGCCGTGCTTGACCACGGCGGCGAAGCCAGCGTCGTGCGCGAACGTTTCTTCGATCTGACCGAGGCCGAGCAGCAAGCCCTCTATCGCTTTCTCTCGGCCTTGTGAGCGTGGTTCGGCGAAGTGGGCCGCAGCAACACCATCAACGCGCCGTTGCCGCCGTCCGAAGCACGCGCTTGCGCAAACGCGACGACCTCGCTCTTTTGCACCAGCCAGCTTCGCACCTTGGCTTTGAGAACCGGCTCGCGCCCGGGCGAGCCGTGGCCTTTGCCGTGCACGACACGTACGCAGCGCAGGCCGGCGTGGTGGGCTTCGCGCAAGAACGTGGCGAGGCGCTCGCGGGCTTCGTCGCGGCGCAGCCCGTGCAGGTCGAGCTGGGCCTGAATCGCCCACACGCCGCGGCGCAATTTGCGCACCACTTCGGGCCCGATGCCGCGGCGCCGGAATGACAGCGTGTCATCGGTTTCGAGCAACGATTCGACGTCGAATTCGTCGGAGATCGCCTCGATCATCACCGCCGCTTCGTCGCGCAGGCGCTGGCGTGGAACCGGGGCAGGGCGGGCTGTTGACGACGGCGCCGATGCCTGCTTCTTCAGCGGCGCCACGTCGCCCACGCTCAGCGCGAACAGGTTGCGCTCGCGTGTGTCGCGCGCCGCACGTTCCTGTTCGCGTGCCTGGTTCTCGGCCGCTTCGCGAGCGGCGTCTTGCAGCGCGCGCTTGAGCGGGCCGAGTTCGTCGAGGGCGCGCGCTTTCACGGCCGGCTCACAACAAGCCACGTTCGGCGAACGAGATCACGTCTTGGTGGCCGACCACCAGGTGATCGAGCACGCGGATGTCGACGAGTGCGAGCGCGCTCTTCAGCGTCTGCGTCAGCAACTCGTCGGCACGCGACGGTTCGGCTGCGCCCGACGGGTGGTTGTGGGCGAAGATCACCGCCGAGGCCTGCAGGTCGAGCGCACGCTTGACCACTTCGCGCGGGTAGACCGCCGCCTGCGTGAGCGTGCCGCGGAACATTTCTTCGAGCTTGATCAGGCGCGTTTGGGAATCGAGAAACAACACCGCAAATACCTCGTGACCGAGCGCACCGAGCTGCAGTTGCAGGTAGGTCTTGACCTTGCCCGGCGCATCGAACACCGGGCGCTGGTTGAGCTCGCGCGTGAGTGCGCGGCGCGCCAGTTCGATCACCGCGGCGATCTCGGCGCGCTTGGCCGGGCCCAGGCCCTTGATGCCTTTCAGCTCATTGGGCCCGGCGTGCAGCAGGCCTTGCAGGCCGCCGAAATGGTCGAGCAGCTGTTGCGCCAGTTGCAACACCGACAAACCTTTCATGCCGGTGCGCAGCAGCAGCGCGATCAGTTCGGCGTCGGCCAGTGCGGCGGGGCCGTGCGCGAGCAGCTTTTCGCGCGGGCGGGCGTCGGCGGGAATGTCCTTGAGCACCATGTTGGCCCTGATTCAGGCGCATTCACGCCTGCTCGTAAAATCAGCGCCAGTCTATGGCACCCACGTGTGCCCTCAAGGAAACCGCTTGAATCAAGTCGAACCCGGGTCGTTCCTGACCCTGCACTACCGCCTCGCCGGGCCTGACGGCGACGACCTCGTGAACACCTTCAACGACAAACCCGCCACGCTCTCGATGGGCACCGGCGAGCTGGCTCCGGCGATGGAAAGGCTGTTGATCGGCCTGCCTGAAGGCACGCACGAGTCGTTCGAGCTGGCCGCGGGCGAGGCCTTCGGCGAGCGCAACCCCGAGATGCTGCAGCGTGTGAAGCGCTCGCTGCTCGACGAACTGGGCGACCCCGACGAGCAGTACAGCGTGGGCGACGTGGTGCAGTTCCCCACGCCCGACGGCAAATCGGCCTATGCCGGTGTGCTGCGCGAGATCGACGGTGACGTGATGGTGTTCGACTTCAATCACCCGCTCGCTGGCCGGCCTGTGACTTTCGAAGTGAAGTTGATCGGGGTGCTCTGATGAATGCCGAACTCCAAGAGATCGTGCTGGCCGAGCCGCGTGGCTTTTGCGCCGGTGTGGACCGCGCGATCGAAATCGTTGAGCGCGCCCTCACCAAATTCGGCGCACCGATCTACGTGCGCCACGAGATCGTGCACAACACCTACGTGGTGAATGATCTGAAGGCCAAGGGCGCGATCTTCATCGAAGACCTGGCCGACGTGCCGCCCGGCGCCACGCTGGTGTTCAGCGCGCACGGTGTGTCGCAGGCGGTGCGCGTTGAGGCGGCGGCGCGCGGCTTCAGCGTGTTCGACGCCACTTGCCCGCTCGTCACCAAAGTGCACGTGGAGGTGGCCAAGCTGCACCGCGAGGGTTACGACTTCATCATGATCGGGCACAAGGGCCACCCCGAGGTCGAGGGCACGATGGGGCAGCTGAACGAGGGCATCTACCTCGTGGAAGACGTGGCCGACGTGGGCCGTGTGCAGGTGGCGCAGAGCGACAAGCTCGCCGTGGTGACGCAGACCACGCTGTCGGTCGACGATGCGGCGGAAATTCTCGCGGCGGTGAAGCGGCGTTTTCCGAAAGTGCGCGAACCGAAACAGCAGGACATCTGCTACGCCACGCAGAACCGGCAAGACGCGGTGAAGGTGCTCGCGCCCAAGGTCGACATCGTGATCGTGGTCGGCAGCCCGACCAGTTCCAACAGCAACCGCCTGCGCGAACTCGCGCAGCGCCTGGGCACCGAGGCCTACATGGTCGATGGGCCCGACGACCTGCGCGCCGAGTGGTTCGAGGGCAAACACAGTGTCGGGCTGACCGCCGGCGCGTCGGCGCCGCACATCCTGGTACTGCAGGTGATCGAGCGGCTGCGTGCGCTCGGTGCGGTGGCGGTGCGCAGCTTGCCCGGGGTCGAAGAAAAGGTCAGCTTCCCGTTGCCGCTCGGCTTGGGTGACAAGTCGATGGCGGTGGTGGCCGCGGGCAAGCCTTAGCGCTTGGCCTCAGCGCCGAGCGCGCGGGTGGAACGTGATCGGATGCTGTGCCGGCGCTTTCGCGGCGGGCTTCTTTTCGGAACGGTCGCAGCCGTCGCAGCCACAGCCCGATGCAGCCTGCGCGGCCTTCTGCAGGCGCGCTTCGACCCGGTGTGGCAGCTTCGGCAAGCGCAACAGTGTGAGCGCCAGCGAGCGCCTCGCGGCTGACGGCATCAGCGTCCACAGTGCGTAGGTGCTGCAAGCAAGCACCAGCAGAATCACGATCAGCGATTGCACGGTTTCAGCCTCCGAAAAACAGCGTGAGCCGGTAGGTGGCGAATGCCGCCACGTAGGCCAGCACGAACAGGTAGGCCGCCATCAGCACCGGGTAGCGCCAGGAGTTGGTCTCGCGCTTCACGACCACGAGCGTCGAGATGCATTGAGGTGCAAACACGTACCAGGCCAGCAGCGAGTAGGCGGTGGCGAGCGACCAGCCCTTGGCGATCACCGGCGACAGCGCGTCGGCCACTTCGTTGCCCGCGGCCGACATCGCATACACCGTGCCGAGCGCGCCCACGGCCACCTCGCGCGCTGCCAGCCCAGGCACCAGCGCGATCGAAATCTGCCAGTTGAAGCCGATGGGCGCGAACACGTGCTGCAGCGCCTGACCGAGCCAGCCAGCGATGCTGTACTGGATCGCGGGCCCCGTCGCTCCATCGGGCGGCGACGGGTAGCTGGAGAGGAACCACAGGATCACCATCAGCGAGAAGATGATGCCGCCGACCCGGGCCATGAAGATGCGCGCCCGCTCCCACAGGCCGATGACCAGGTTGCGCAAACCAGGCACGCGGTACGGCGGCAGCTCCAGCATCAGCGGCTGGTAGCGGCTCTTCATCCAAACACGCTTGAAGAGCCACGCCACCAACATCGCCGACACCACGCCGGCCACGTAAAGCCCGAACAGCGTGAGCCCGCGCAGGTTGAACAGACCCACGCTGCGGTCGGGTACGAAGGCGCCGATCAGCAGCGCGTAGACCGGTAGCCGCGCCGAACACGTCATCAGCGGCGCGACCATGATCGTGGCGAGCCGGTCTTTCCAGTTGGCGATCGTGCGGGTGGCCATGATGCCGGGAATGGCACAGGCAAAACTCGACAGCAGCGGAATGAACGCGCGGCCCGACAAGCCGACCCGGCCCATCACGTTGTCGAGCAGGAACGCGGCGCGCGGCAGGTAGCCCGAGTCTTCGAGCAGCAGGATGAAGAAGAACAGGATCAGGATCTGCGGCAGGAACACGATGACGCTGCCGGCGCCCGCGATCACGCCGTCGACGAGCAGGCTGCGCAGCGGTCCCTCAGCCATGTGCGTGGTGACCCATTCGCCCACGCCGGCCATCAGCGCCTTGATCGCGTCCATCGGCACGTTGGCCCACGAGAATACCGCCTGAAAGATCAGGAACAGCACCGCCGCCAGGATCACCAGGCCCCACACCGGGTGCATCACGACCGCATCCAGCCGGTGGTGGAAACGCTGGAACTGCGCCGCGCCTGGCGCGGTCAACGTGAGGATGCGCCGCACTTCGCGCTGCAGGTCGGCCGAAGAACTGGCTTCGGGCTTTGCGAGCGGCGCTGCGACAGCCGCCGCGGGTGCCGCACCGTTGAGCTGACGTTCCATCAACGCCAGCAGGCCGGCATGACCGTCATGCTTGACCGCCACCGTTTCCACCACCGGGCAACCGAGCTCGGCCGCGAGCCGCTCAACGTCGATCGCCAAGCCTTGCGAGCGCGCCACGTCGGCCATGTTGAGCGCGACCATCATCGGGCGGCCGAGCTGTTTCAGTTCCAGCACCAGCCGCAGGTTCATGCGCAGGTTGGTCGCGTCGACCACTGCGATGATCGCGTCGGGTGCGGTTTCGCCAGCGCGCCGGCCTTCGATCACTTCGAGCGTGACCTGCTCGTCGGGTGTGGCCGGCGACAGGCTGTAGGCGCCGGGCAAATCGACGACCGACACCGGCTGCCCGTTGCGCAGCCGCGCCAGGCCGACCTTTCGCTCGACTGTGACGCCAGCGTAGTTGGCCACCTTCTGGCGCGCGCCGGTGAGCAGGTTGAAGAGGGCGGTCTTGCCGCAGTTCGGGTTGCCGACCAACGCCACGCTCCACATGGCGGCGTGGTTCGGCGAGTTCAGCGTGTGCTGCATGGCAGGCTCAGGCCGGGTGCACTTCGATGCACTGCGCTTCGAGCAGGCGCAGGCCGAACAATGTTTCGCCGATCAGCACCGCGAGCGGCTCGCGACCACCGGGGCCACGGCGCAGCAGTTGCACCGGTTCGCCGGGAATGAAACCGAGTTCGCCGAGCCGGCGCAGCGCCATCGCGTCGACCTCGACTGAGGCCGACACCACGCGTGACACCGTGGCGTGCGCGCCGTTGGGCAGTTCGTTGAGCAGCATGGGCGTGTGAAGGGTGGGTGGTGCGGCGCCGGTGAATGCGCATGCAAATGAGATTGTCTCTCATTTGAGATGCCCCTGGGCGCAGCTGGTTTGACGCTTGTCAAGACATGCCGCACGAGATGTGGGCGCTGCGGACACCGGCCCAGCCAGCCTTCCCGCTGGGCACTCAAGTCGAGGGGCTTTGCCCTCAGGTTGTTAATGCGAACGATTTGCAATCATAATGCGGCCGTGATGACCGCTCAACCGCGCCTTCCGATGCTGCCGATGTCGCACCACAATGGTCGTGGCCGTCGCGCTTGCGCGCTGCGCGCCTGACATCCCCAGCCCTCGGAGCCCTCCATGAAAAGCGATCCGCAAGTCATTGCCCACCTGAACGCGCAGCTGAAGAACGAGCTGACCGCCACGAACCAGTACTTCCTGCACTACCGCATGCTCAAGCACTGGGGCTTCAGCCGGCTGGCGAAGAAGGAATACGAAGAGTCGATCGGCGAGATGAAACACGCCGATCAACTGATGGAGCGCATCTTCATGCTCGATGGTCTGCCCAACCTGCAAGACCTGGGCAAGCTGCTGATCGGCGAGAACGTGCCCGAGTTGTTGAGCTGCGACCTGCAGTCGGAAACCGGCGCCCAGGGCGCCATCAAGGACGGCATCGCCTACTGCGAATCGGTGCGCGACTATGTGTCGCGCGACCTGCTGCAAGGCATTCTCGACGACACCGAAGAGCACATCGATTTTCTCGAAACCCAGATCGACCTGATCGGCAAGGTCGGTTTGCCCAACTATCTGCAGTCGCAGATGGGCGAGCCCAGCTGAGTCGAAATACCGGAGACCCCATGATCGTTTGTGTGTGCCGCCGAATCTCCGACCACCAGATCCGCCAGGCGGCGGCCGATGGTGCTGTCAGCCTCGAGTGCCTGCAGTTCGAACTCGGGGTCGCCACGCAATGTGGTCGCTGTGCCGACTGTGCCTCGCACGTTTTGTGTGATGCGCGTGCGGCCAAGGTGCAGGCGCACGTTGCCCAGCCGCAGCACCATGTGAGCATCGGCCTGCACCCGCAGATGGCCTGAGCGGGCAAGCCGCCGCGGTGCCTGCGGCGCTGCCTACAATTCGTGCCTCCACAGCACCCCGCGGGGCCCGCGCTCGCGGCCTGATCCCATGCTCGACATCACTCTGCTGCGCAAAGACCTTGCGCAAGTCATCCAGCGCTTAGAGACGCGCAAGTCGCCGCAGCCATTTCTTGACGTGGCCCGGTTCAGCGCACTTGAGTCGGAACGAAAGACGATCCAGATCCGTACCGAAGAGTTGCAGGCGCAGCGTAACAGCGCGTCCAAGCTGATCGGCCAGCTCAAGGCCAAGGGTGAAAACAGCGGCGCGGCGATGGCACAGGTGAGCGGCATCGCCGACACGCTGAAAGCCTCGGCCGAACGGCTCGAGGTGATCCAGAGCGAACTGCAATCGATGCTGATGGCCGTGCCCAACCTGCCCGACGCGAGCGTGCCGGTCGGGCCCGACGAGACGGCGAACGTTGAAGTGCGCCGCTGGGGCACACCGAAACAATTCGACTTCGCCACCCGCGACCACGTCGACCTGGGTGCGCCGCTGGGCCTGGACTTCGACACCGGCGCCAGGCTCTCGGGTTCGCGCTTCAGCTTCTTGCGCGGCCCGATGGCGCGTTTGCACCGCGCGCTCGCGCAGTTCATGCTCGACGTGCAGACGCTGGAGCACGGCTACACCGAGTGCTACACGCCGTACATCGTGAACCGCGACGTGCTCGAAGGCACGGGCCAGCTGCCCAAGTTCAAGGAAGACATGTTCTGGGTCTACCGGGGAGGCGCCGGCTCAGCCGACGCGGGCAGTGGTGCCGATGCCGGGCAACAAGAGCAGTACCTGATCTCGACCTCGGAGATCTCGCTGACCAACACGGTGCGCGAGCAAGTGCTGGCCGCCACCGAACTGCCGATCAAGCTCACCGCGCACAGCCCGTGCTTTCGCTCCGAGGCGGGCAGCGCCGGGCGCGACACGCGCGGGCTGATCCGCCAGCACCAGTTCGACAAGGTCGAGATGGTGCAGATCGTGGCGCCTGACCAGAGCGGCGCTGCGCTGGAGCAGATGGTCGGCCACGCCGAAGCCATTCTGCAGAAGCTCGGCTTGCCTTACCGCGTGATGCTGCTCAGCAGCGGCGACATGGGCTTCGGCGCCACCAAGACCTACGACCTGGAAGTCTGGGTGCCGGCGCAGAACACCTTCCGCGAGATCAGCTCGTGCTCGAACTGCGAAGCGTTTCAGGCGCGCCGCATGCAGGCGCGCTACAAGAACGCGCAGGGCAAGAACGAGTTCGTGCACACGCTCAACGGCTCGGGTCTGGCGGTCGGGCGCACGCTGGTTGCGGTGCTCGAAAACTGCCAGAACGCCGATGGTTCGATCGCGGTGCCCGAAGTACTGCGGCCATACATGGGTGGGCTGGCGGTCTTGAGGGCCGAAGCCAGCGGCGTGTGAGCTAGAATCTCGGGCTCGGCGCAGACCCGCCGACGCAGTGGCCCGCATCAACGGCCCGCTGCACTGCAAATACCGGAGAGGTGGCAGAGTGGTCGAATGTACCTGACTCGAAATCAGGCGAAC
>JBDTTU010000034.1:0-41307 GCA_039930465.1 Burkholderiales bacterium | reverse complement strand
CCGGCATCCTGCAAGGAATTGCAAAACGTGTCGAGATGGGGACAGCGTCGAGCGCACAAGCACGTCAAGCTGGTGCCGGTGCGCGACCTCTGGCCGAAATGGGCTGGCGGATTGCCCAGCAGACCTGATCGCACCGAGCCGATTCACGAAGGAGACAAGACCATGGACTTCAGCTATTCCCCGCGCACCCTCGACCTGCAAGCCAAGCTGCTGCGGTTCATGGACGAGCACATCTACCCGGCCGAGCCGAAATACGAAGCCGAGATCGGCGCCAATACAGCCGCCGGCAAACGCTGGACGCCACTCAAGACCATCGAAGAGCTGAAGCCGAAGGCGCGCGCGGTCGGCCTGTGGAACCTGTTCCTGCCGCCCACTGCCGGTGGCGAAGGCGCAGCCCACAACGGCCGAGACTTCGGCCTGTCGAACAGCGACTACGCGCCCCTGGCCGAGATCATGGGGCGCGTGCCCTGGTCGAGCGAGGTCTTCAACTGCTCGGCGCCCGACACCGGCAACATGGAAACGATCGAGCGTTACGGCAAGACCGAGCACAAGAAACAATGGCTCGAACCGCTGCTAGACGGCAAGATCCGCAGTGCCTTCGCAATGACCGAGCCGGCCGTGGCCTCGAGTGACGCGACCAATATCGCCTCGAGCATCGTGCGTGACGGCGACGACTACGTCATCAACGGCCGCAAGTGGTGGATCAGCGGCGCCGGCGACCCGCGCTGCCAGATCTACATCTTCATGGGCAAGACCGACCCGGAAGCGCCGCGCCATTCGCAGCAGTCGATGATCCTCGTGCCGGCCGACACCCAGGGCATCAAGGTGCTGCGGCCGCTGTCGGTGTTCGGCTACGACGACGCACCGCACGGCCACATGGAAATCACGTTCGATAACGTGCGTGTGCCGGCCAGCAACATCCTGCTCGGCGAGGGCCGCGGTTTCGAGATCGCCCAGGGCCGCCTCGGGCCGGGGCGCATTCACCACTGCATGCGTTTGATCGGCCTGGCCGAGCGTTCGCTCGAGCTGATGTGCAAACGCGCTTCGTCGCGAGTGGCTTTTGGCCGCTCGGTGGCCGAACAGGGCGTGACGCGCGAGCGCATCGCCGAAGCACGTTGCCGCATCGACATGGCGCGCCTGCTGACGCTGAAAGCCGCGTGGATCATGGACGTGGCCGGCAACAAGACCGCCAAGGCCGAGATCGCGATGATCAAGGTGGTGGCGCCGAGCATGGCGCTGCAGGTGATCGACTGGGCCATGCAGGCCCACGGTGGTGGTGGTGTGTGCGAAGACTTCCCGCTCGCCGGCTTCTACGCCGGGGCCCGCACACTGCGCTTTGCCGACGGCCCCGACGAAGTGCACCGCAACGCGATCGCCAAGCTGGAGCTGGGCAAGTACGCCTGACGCTACCCCTCAGCCCGGCTTGCTCAGGTCTTGCAGCTCTTCGGAATGCAGGCTCTGCCAGGCCGTGGACGAGGTCGAGTGCCACTGGCCGTTGCGGCCATCGAAGCCGGTGGCCGCAGCCAGCGCCTGAACCACCGCCGTCTCGAAGATGGCCAATGCCGCGGCGATCTCTGCCGGGTCGGGCGTGTCGAGCAGCATGCGCAGGTAGATGCGGCTGCGCAGCGTCATCAGCACGAACGGGGGGTCGCTGCGCAGCAGCCGCTCGCCTGAACGTTCCAGCGCCTCGGCCAGCGGCCCTTCGATCCACGCCAGCCCGGCCGCCGGAACGCTCGCCACCGCGCCGAAACGCGCGCGCAGCGCCTTCAGCGACGCCAGGTCGATCTTCGGAAACATCACGAGCCAGCGCATCTCTTCGGGCGCCTGCGCGCCGATCTGCGTCTGCATGCTGTCGGTGAACTGCTCGTAGGTGGCGCGTTCGAGCTTCTCGAGCAGCGTGCGTGACAACACGAGCATCTGCATGTCGTGCGGCAGCGTGAGTTCCATGCGCAAACGCAATTCATGGCCACCGATGTAGTCGCGCTGCGGCGGGCCCCATTCGAGCCGCCAGGGCATGCCGTCGATCGCACCGTCGATGACAAAGCCGTCTTCGCCACGCACCCGCTTGAACCCGCGGCCGGTGCGCTGGGCCCACGCTGAAACCTCGGCCAGATCACGCTCGGGGGCAGGCCGGGCAAAAAGGCGCTTGATCGATTCGAGCATGCCCGCGCCCGATCAACTAGAGTGGCTGCCAGACGCACTCAACGTGCGCCGGAAGGAAATCGACATGAACGACAACATCATCGAAGTGTATTCGTGGGCCACACCGAACGGGCACAAGGTTCACATCATGCTGGAGGAGTGCGGCCTGCCCTACCGCGCACACGCTGTTGACATCGGCGCCGGCGACCAATTCAAGCCCGAGTTCCTGGCCATCAGCCCGAACAACAAGATCCCGGCGATCACCGACCCGGTCGGGCCCGACGGCAAACCGATGTCGCTGTTCGAGTCGGGTGCGATCCTGATGTATCTCGCCGGCAAGACCGGCAAGTTCATGCCGACCGACACACGTGGCAAGTACGAGACCCTGGAATGGCTGATGTTCCAGATGGGCGGAGTCGGCCCGATGCTCGGCCAGGCGCACCACTTCCGCATCTATGCGCCCGAGAAGATCGCGTACGCGATTGACCGCTACAGCAACGAAGCCAAGCGCTTGTACGGTGTGATGGACAAGCGCCTGGCCAAGAGCAAGTACATCGCCGGGCCGGCCTACGGCATTGCCGACATCGCGATCTTCCCGTGGCTGCGCTCGTGGAAGAACCAGGGCATCGACTGGAACGACCACCCGCACCTGAAAGGCTGGTTCGACGAGATCGCGGCACGGCCGGCCGTCAAGCGCGGCGTGGAGGTGCTGGCAACATTGCGCAAGCCACTGGACGACGACAAGGCGCGCGAAGCGCTTTTCGGCGCGACCCAGTACCGGCAGCGCTGACCAGCCGCGTTACGCTCGTGTCTCTTGCCCAAGGAGTGTTCATGAAGAAGGAAGTGGCCGCGCTGTTGCTGACCGCACTGTTGGCAACCCTGGCCCGCGCCGAACGTGTCGGCGAGGTCGACACGGTGTTCAAGTTCATCGGCCCCGACCACAAGATCGTGGTCGATGCCTACGAAGACCCGAAGGTCGCCGGCATCACGTGTTTTGTTTCGCGCGCCAAGACCGGGGGCATCAAGGGCGCGCTCGGTGTGGCCGAAGACAAGGCCGAAGCCTCGATCGCCTGCCGCCAGACCGGGCCGGTCTCGTTCAGCAAGCCCTTGCCGAAGCAGGAAGAAATATTCGACGTGAGCTTGTCGTTGCTGTTCAAGAAGCTGCGCGTGGTGCGCATGGTCGACACCAAGCGCAACACGCTGATCTACATGACCTACTCCGACCGTGTGATCGAAGGTTCGCCGCAGAACAGCATCACCGCTGTGGCGGTGGACCGTGCCACGCCGATACCGATGAAGTGAAGGCCAAGGCGCACGGCGCGCCTCGGAGTACTGACTTCAATGCCGGCTGACCCAGCTTGTCGCCGAGCTTGGGAGCAATCGTTGCTCGTGCCCAAGTTGACCATCGGCCGCTGCGCGAGTGACGTGCTGCGAATCCGACGCTGACGCCGGCGATTCCGCGCCGGCCGTTCCGTCACAACAAGAGGAAGGCGGCGGCTGCCACTGCGGTCGGGCCGGCGGCGCCCAGCAAGAGCCCGACTGTGCTGACAGTTTCGTCGGAAAAACCGCGCTTGAGCAACGCCACACCGGCCGGGTTCGGCGCGTTCGCGATCACCGTCAGCCCACCGCCCGCCACCGCACCGGCAACGAGCATGTACTTCGATTCGGCAGAGATGCCCGCGATCAAGGAACCCAGGTAGGTCAGCGCCGCGTTGTCGGTGATCGCGGTGAGGCCGAGCGCACCGAAGAACAGCGACAGCGGTTCGAGTCCACCCACGATGGGCTGCAGCCACCATTGCTGCATGCCGCCAAGCACCACGAGGCCGGCGAGGAAGAAGCCGACCAGCAGCGCTTCCTTGAGGATGAGCGGAGCCTGGTGCCGCTCGTAGGCTTGCGAGAAACCCAGAAACATCAGGAACAGCCCGAGAAAGGCGACCGGGTGGTGAGCGAAGGCCACGATCGCAGCGAGCAGCACCAGGTGCACGGCGACCACGCCGAACGGCACCGGCGCGTCATTCAGTGGGGTCTCTTCAGCGGCATCGTCGCGCGTCATCAGTGTCTGGCGCAGCACCAGTGTGGCAACGCTGGCGTTGACGATCACCGCCAAGGCCGCCTTCCAGCCGAAGTGGGTGAACATGAAGGCGCTGTCCCATTGCCAGGTCGAGGCGACCATCAACACCGGCGGGGCGGCGTACGACGTGAGCGTGCCGCCGATCGAGACGTTGACGAACAAGACGCCAAGCGCCAGGTACTTGGCCGGCTCGGGCACGGCCGGCCGGAAGATTTGAGGCGCCAGCATCAGCGCTGCGATCGTCATTGCCGCGGGCTCCGTGACGAGCGACCCGAGCAATGGAACCGCGGCCAGGCCGAGCCAGGCGGTGGCAATCGGCGTGGGCAATGGCGCGAACCGGGCAATGCCGGCGACACTGGCCACCACGGTGCGCAGCACCGGCCTGGAAGCGGCAACGACCATGACCACGAAGACAAACAGCGGCTCTGCATAGTTGCGCGACTCCGCGTAGTCGAGCGCCTCCGTGCCACCAACCAGCAAGGCCATCGCGACGATCAATACGATCGCCCAGAACCCGAAGACGACCTCGACTTCGCCGAGCAGATGGAACAGGCCGGCATGCTGCGGGTGGCGCGCCGCGAACCGCTCGAACAGCTTGACGGAAAACGTGTGGAGTAGCGCGAGCCCGAAAAGGGTGGCTGCGACGAGTTGAATTGTGCTGCCTTGCATGGGACGAGTTCGCGTTAAAGCCGCGTGGCGGCCCGACCAGCGCGAAAACCTGACACGTCACCCACTGACATGGCACCCGAGCGCCCGATGTTACGCGAGCGCCGCGAACGCCACGGCCATTCGGGTCAGCCCCGGTAGCGCTACCGAAAAGCTGCGGCACAGTAGTCGGCCGATCCGCACTGAAACCAACGAGGACGTACCGCCATGCATCGCCGCCATCTGCTCACCTCCCTCACCTTCGCCGCACTCGGCCTGGCCTCGGCGGCCGCGCATGCAGCCTGGCCCGAACGCCCGGTCACGTTGATCGTGCCGTGGGGCGCGGGCGGTGGCACCGACGCGACCGCACGCATCATCGGCTCATTGCTCGAGAAAGAACTCGGCCAGCCGATCAACGTCGTGAACCGCACCGGCGGCAGCGGCGTCGTCGGGCACCAGGCGATCGCCGCCGCGGCACCCGACGGCTACACGATCGGCCTGATCACGGTCGAGATCAGCATGATGCATTGGCAAGGGCTGACCGACATCTCGGGTGCGTCGTACACGCCGATCGGTCTCGTCAACATCGATCCAGCCGGGCTGCAGGTGCGCGCCGACGCGCCGTACAAGAACGCCAACGAGCTGGTCGCCGCGATCAAGGCCAACCCGGGCAAGTTCAAGGCGTCGGGAACCGGCCAGGGCGGCATCTGGCACCTGGCGATCGCCGGCATGCTGAAGGACCTGAAGGTCGACCCGGCGGCCGCGCCGTGGGTGCCGTCGAACGGCGCCGCGCCCGGCCTGCAGGACCTCGTCGCCGGCGGCGTCGAGATCGTCCCCTGCTCGCTGCCGGAAGCGCGCTCGCTGATCGACGCCGGCAAGGTCAAGAGCCTGGCGATCATGAACGACGCGCCGGCGGCGCTCTACCCGAACGTGCCGACGCTGAAGGCGGCGACCGGCAGCGACTGGAAGATCGGCGCCTGGCGCGGCATCGCCGCGCCCAAGGGAATCCCGAACGACGTGCGCGACCGTCTCGTCGCCGCGATCAGGAAGATCGCCGCGAGCAAGGAGTACGTCGACTTCATGGGCAGCCGCGGCTTCGGCGTCGCCTACCTGGGGCCCGATGAATTCGGCCGCTACATGGCGAAGTCGGACGCCGACCTCGGCGCGACGATGAAGGCGGTCGGCATCGTCAAGTGACGCCGAGGCGCCGCGGGGCCCCTCGCGTGCGCCGCGAAGGATCGCCATGAAGGTCAACGATGCCGTCTGGGGCGCGCTGTTCGCCCTCCTCGGCGCCGCGATCCTGTGGCACGTGCGCGGATTTCCGTCCATCCCGGGCCAGAACGTCGGCCCGGGCCTGTTCCCGTCGGTTCTCGCAGTCGCCATGCTCGTCTGCGGCGCGATCCTGGTGGTCACCGGCCTGAAGTCGCGCCGCGCGGGCGGCGCAGCGGCGCGCTGGGGCGTCGCACCCGAATGGCTGCGCTCGCCGCGCCACTTGCTGGCGTTCGCGGTGCTCGTGGCGGTCAACGTCTTCTACCTGCTCGTCGTCGACCGGCTCGGCTTCGTGCTCACCGCCTTCGTCTATCTGGCTGCGCTGTTGTGGGTGCTCCGGGTGCGCCCGGCGCTCATCGTCCCGGTCGCCCTGGTGATGACGCTGGCGATCCACTACGCGTTCTACAAGCTGCTGCGCGTGCCGCTGCCGTGGGGCGTCATGCAGGGGATCGCGTGGTGAGAGAAGAGCACGCGGGAGCGCCATGAGTCCGGCCTGGGCGGAGGCCTTCCGGCTCGTCTTCGATCCCTACAACGTGCTCGTCATGATGGGCGCGTCGCTGTTCGGCCTGTTCGTCGGCGCGGTGCCCGGGCTGACGGCGACGATGGCGACCGCGCTGCTCGTGCCGGTGACCTTCTTCATGGCGCCGATCCCGGCGATCGCCGCGATCGTCACGGCGACGGCGATGGCGATCTTCTCGGGCGACATCCCCGGCTGCCTGCTGCGCATGCCCGGCACGCCGGCCTCGGCCGCGTACACCGACGAGGCCTATGCGATGACCCGCAAAGGCATGGCCGAGGTGGCGCTCGGTGCGGGCCTCGTGTTCTCGGCGATCGGCGGCCTGTTCGGAACGGCGGTGCTGATCGTGGCCGCGCCCACGCTCGCGGAGTTCGCGCTCAAGTTCAGTTCGTTCGAGTATTTCTGGCTCGTGTTGATGGGCCTGACCTGCGCGGTTTTCATCTCCACCGACCGCCCGCTGAAGGGGCTGGTCACGCTGTTCCTCGGCTTGCTGATCGCCAACGTCGGACTGAACAACCCGGCCGCTTTCCCGCGCTTCACGTTCGGCAACACCGAGCTGCTCGGCGGCATCGGCCTGGTGCCGCTGATGATCGGCATGTTCGCGGTCTCGGAGATCATCCGCTTCGTCGTCGACACCGCTCCATCGGCGTTGATCGTCGAAGCCAATGTGGGCAATGTCTTCAAGGGCATCTGGGCGCTGGCGGTCAAATACCCGGTGCAGATCCTGCGCGGCAGCGTGCTCGGAACGGTCGTCGGCGCGCTGCCGGGCGCGGGTGCCGACATCGCCGCCTGGATGTCGTACGCGATGAGCAAGCGCTTCTCGAAGGAGCCCGAGAGATTCGGCACCGGCCACGTCGAAGGCATCGTCGAAGCCAGCTCGGCCAACAACAGCGCGCTCGCCGGCGCATGGATCCCGGCGCTGGTGTTCGGCATACCCGGCGACTCGATCACCGCCATCGTGATCGGCGTGCTCTACATGAAGAACATGAACCCGGGGCCGACCCTGTTCACCACCAACCCGCAGAACATCTACGCCGTGTTCCTGCTGTTCATCCTGGCCAACCTGATCATGCTGCCGCTCGGCTTTCTGTGCATCAAGGTGGCCAAGCGCATTCTGAAAGTGCCGCGCAACATCCTGATGCCGGTGATCCTGCTGTTCTGCGTGGTCGGTTCGTTCGCGATCAACAACACTGCATTCGACATCGGCGTGATGCTGGTCGCCGGCATCGCCGCCTACCTGCTCGAACAGAACGACTTTCCGATCGCGCCGCTGATTCTCGGCGTCGTGCTCGGTGGCATGCTTGAAGAAAACCTGGTCTCGTCGCTGATCAAGTCCGACGGCAATGTGCTCGCGTTCTTCGAGCGGCCGATCGCGGCGACGCTCGGCGTGGTGACGGTCCTGATCTGGTTATCGCCCCTCGTGCGGCACTGGCGCCGCCGCTCGGCCTGAGCAGCGCGCTGCAGCCGCTACGATGTGGGCGATGAACTTGCCCGCACCGGTCCGAAAACAACTCTCTCGCCTAGCCGACAGCTTCGGGCTATTGCCCGGCGTGTTGACATTGCTCGGCATCTTCGGCGCGATCGGCCTGGTCAGCATCGACCGCAGCGGCGTGCTCCCAACCTGGCTCATCGACAACGCCTGGGTCTACAACGGCGGTGGCACCGGCGCGCGCATCCTGCTCGGCGCGGTGGCCTCGTCGACCATCGGCGTGGCGGGCACGGTGTTCTCGATCACGATCGCAGCGCTCTCGTTGGCAGCCGGCCAGATGGGCCCGCGGCTGCTGCGCAACTTCACCCACGACCGCGGCGTGCAGCTGACGCTCGGCACCTTCCTCGGCACGTTTTCTTATGCATTGATGGTCTTGCGCAGCGTGCGCACCGGTGACGAAGGCGACTTCACGCCGCACCTGTCACTCACTATCGCCATCCTGCTCGCGTTCGTCTGCGTCGGCACGCTGGTCTATTTTGTCGGCCACATGGCGAGCCGCATCAACGTCGACACCGTGATCGAACTCGTCGCCGAAGACCTGCGTTCGGCGATCCGGCGGCTGACGCGCGACGCGGCCGATCCGGCCGCGCCGGCCGACTCGGTCTGGCGCGGCGCATCGGTCGTGGTCGACGAGCGGCGTGGCTACCTGCAGCATCTGGACGCCGAACGCCTGGCCGACTGGGTCGCTGAACACGGCAGCACGTTGCGGCTGTTGGTGCGGCCGGGCGACTATGTGTTTCCCGGCGCACCGATCGCCGAACTGACACGACCGGTCGAAGGTGCAGCCGCGCAGATTCGCGACGCCACGGCGCTGAGCAACGCACGTGTCAGCGCCGCCGACCTCGAATTCGCGATCCGGCAATTGGTCGAAGTGGCGGTGCGCGCGCTGTCGCCCGGCATCAACGACCCGCACACCGCGATCAGCGTGCTCGACCGGCTCGGTGCGGCGCTGTGCGACATCGCGCCGGTGCACCTGCGCAGCGGCGTTCATCAGCGCGACGGGCGCACCGTGCTGGTCGTGCCGAGCGCCGACTACGAGGGCGTGGTCGACGCGATGTTCCACCTGATCCGGCAGAACGCGGCCGGCAGCGTCGCGGTGCTGGTCCGCTTGCTCGACGTGCTCGCCGCCGTGGCGAGCTGCGAGCGCGATCCCGGCCGCATCGCGGCGCTGCGCCGCCATGCCGACCTGGTGCTCGAAGATGCCACGCGCGACGTGCAGAACAGCGGCGACCAGCGCGATCTGCGCGCGAGCCACGCCAGCTTCGTCGCCGTCGCGGTTCAGCGCCTGGGTTGATCGGGCGCGGCGCAGGCCGTCAGCAGCGCAGGGCCAGCAGAGATCGGCAGCCAGTGCGTCAGGCGCTGGCAGCGGCCGTCGATGCAGAGTTCGTAGTCGGGCACGAAGCTGGAGCGCGCGAGCACGACTTCGCGCCGCCACGGGTCAGCCAGCCGGTAATGCCAGACGCCGTTCACGAGCCGCGCCCCTTCCGGTGGTTCCATGCCGGCGCCAGAGCCGCGAATGCGCGCTTCGGAAAGATGCAGCCAGGGGCCGACGACTTCGTAGTCTTCGTCCCATTCGATCTTCTCGATCGAGTGCTGCCAGCGCAGCGTGAAATGCGTGACCCCGATGCTGGTGTGCAGGCCCGCGGCAGCCAGGCACAGGGCCGCCAGCATGGGCAGATCAGCCCGCTGCCAGGCGCCGGCTGCCGCGCACGCGCATGGCGTGCCAGACGACCAGCGCAGCGCTCATTGCGAATCCGACTTCGTCGGTTGCCGGCAGCGCCGCGACCAGAAAACCCGCCGCCACGAACGCCCACACGCGTTCGTACCAGCGCAGCGGAACGATCCAGTAGCCGATGGCCATGCCACCCCACAGCACGATGGCGATGATCGCCTTGACCACCACGTAGCTGGTGTCGAACCAGGTACCGCCCTGAAGCATGAGCGCCGGCGCGTAAACGGCCATGAAGGGCACGACGAAGCCCGCCACCGCGATGCGCAAGGCCTGCAGGCCGATCTTCAGGCCACTCGCGCGCGCGATCGGCGCGGCCGCGAACGCCGCCAGCGCGACCGGCGGGGTCAGGTCGGCCATGATCCCGAAGTAGAAGACGAACATGTGCGAGACGATCAGCGGCACACCGAGCTCCAGCAGCGCGGGCGCTGCGAGCGAACTGGTGATGATGTAGTTCGGAATCGTCGGAATGCCCATGCCGAGAACGAGGCAGACGAGCATGGTCAGCACCAGGCTCAGGAACAGGCTGCTCTGCCCCATCTGGATGATGAAGCCGGCGAAGGTGGTGGCGGCCCCGGTCAGACTCAGCACGCCGATGATCACGCCGACGAGCGCGCACGCCACGCCGACCGGCAGCGCGTGCCGGGCACCGTTGCCAAGCGCCTCGAGCGCGACGCGCAGCGTCGCGCGGCCACCCTTGGCGAACCAGAGCGCCGCTGCCATCACCAGCGCCAGCGCAATCACCGCACCGATGCCGTACTTGAAGAAGCTGGAGGCCGCCAGGCCGATGAAGATCCAGAAGATGATCTGCAGGCCTCGCCCGCCGAAATGACGCGTCAATGCCGCGCCGAAGATCAGCACGGTCGTCAAGGCCAGACCGACCATGCCCGAGAACAGCGGCGTGTAGCCGGCGAACAGCAGCCACACGAGAATGACCAGCGGCAGGATCAGGTACCAACGCAGGCGAAGTGCGGCCCACGGATCGGGGCACTGGTCTTTCGGCATGCCGACGAGGCCGGCGCGGCCCGCTTCGAGGTGCACCATCACGAAGGCCGTGAGGAAGTACAGCAACGCGGGGATCACGGCCGCCTTGCAGATCTCGAGGTAGGGCACGTTGATCGTCTCGGCCATGATGAAGGCCACTGCGCCCATCACCGGCGGCATGATCTGCCCGCCCATGCTCGCGGTGGCTTCCACGCCGCCAGCGAACTCGGCCTTGTAGCCGAAGCGTTTCATCAGCGGGATCGTGAACTGGCCGGTCGTCACGACGTTGGCCACACCCGAGCCGTTGATCGTGCCCATCAGGCCCGAGGACACCACGGCCACCTTGGCCGGCCCGCCCTTGGCGTGGCCGAACAGGCCGAGCGCGAAATCGGTGAACAGCGTGATCATCCCGGCCTGTTCGAGAAACGCACCGAACAGGATGAACAGAAAGATGTACGAAGACGACACGTAGATCGGCGTGCCGTAAATGCCTTCGGTGCCGAAGCCGAGCTGGGAAACGATCTGGTCAACGCCGTAGCCTCGATGCGCGAGCGGCCCGGGCAGGTACTGCCCGAACAGCCCGTACGCGAGAAACACCAGGCAGATCAGCGGCAGCGCGAAGCCCATGATGCGGCGCGCGGCCTCGAACACCAGCACGATCGTCATCACGCCAATGACCATGTCGGCGCGGGTCAGGTCGCCGGCGCGCTGCACCAGATCGGCCTCGTTGACCCAGTGGTACAGGCCGGCTGCAAAGGCGGCGAGGCCGATCAGCCAGCCCAGACTCTTCAGCTTGAACGGCGGGTGCAATGCGAAGGTCACGAGCAGCAGAAAACCGACGTGCACCGCGCGCACCACCGAGCTCGACAAGGGGCTGAACGCCGCAGTGATGATCTGGAACACCGAGAACACCACGGCGACCCAGAACAGCGCGCCGACAAACGGCGTACCGTGCTCGTCGACCGGCTTCAACTCCGCCAGCGGCGGCTCGGCCGCATCGGTCGACGTGCTCATGGCTTACTTCATCAGCCCGACTTCGCGGTAGTACTTCTCGGCGCCGGGGTGGAATGTCACCGTCGTGCCGCTGACCGCGCCTTCCTTGGTGATGCCCTTGGCGGCGTTGTGCGCTGCGACGAGCGTGGGCAGGTTCTCGAACATCGACTTCGTCATCGCGTACACCGTGTCTGCCGGCACACCCTCGTGCGAGACCAGGAAGTTCTTGATCGCGATCGTCGGCGTGTCGGTCGTCTGGCCGGTGTAGGTGTTGGCCGGGATGACAGCGCCCTGGTAAGCGGCGTCGCCTACCTTGGCCACCACGTCGGCCGGGATCGGCACCACGACGATCTTCACCGAGGTCGCCAGATCGCGGATCGACGCCACACCCAGGCCGGCAGACTGCAAGGTCACATCGAGCTGGCGGTTCTTCATCAGTTCGACGGATTCGCCGAACGCCAGGTATTCGACTTTTGCGAAGTCTGCGTAGCTGAGCCCGGCAGCCTTCAGGACGGCCCGCGCATTCAGTTCCGTGCCCGACTTCGGCGCGCCGACCGAGATGCGCTTGCCTTTCAGGTCGGCCAGCGTCTTGATGCCCGAGTCGCCGCTCGCAACAATCTGGATGTAGTTCGCGTAGATGCCCGCCACCGCACGCAGCTTTTTCAGCGGGGCGGCGAAGCCCGCTTCCTTGTCGCCTTTCCAGGCATCGGAAAGTGCGTCGGCGAGCGTGAACGCGATCTCGCCGCGGCCGGCCTGCAGCAGATTCAGGTTCTCGGCCGAGGCCTTGGTGGACTGCACGGTGACCTTCGCGTCGGGCAGCGCCTTGCCGTAGATCTGCGAGAGCGCCACGCCCATCGGGTAATACACGCCGCTCTGCCCGCCCGTCAGCACGTTGATGAACTTCGCCTGAGCGCGAACCAGCGGGGTGAATGCGAGCGCGCCGGTGCCGAGCGCGCCGAGAATGATCGTGCGACGACGAGCGGCAAGACTTTGGATTTGTTGCATGCGAATGTCCTTTGCTAGATTCGAATCGAAGATTTGCACCTGAACGCCGAGGCTGCGGTGCGCTTGCGCAATCTATCCGGATGTGGTGCCGGCAGACATGAGCACTTTCCCGCCAATCACGCTGTTGGAGTCGGCGCCAAACCCGCCGGGAAGCCGTGAAGGCGCATCTGCGGGAAGGGAATCTCGATTCCATTGTCGTCAAAGGCGCGCTTGAGTCGTCGCAGGAATTCGCGCTTGATCGTCCATTGCTCCAGAGGCAGTACACGAAAGCGCGCCCGGATCGTGACGGCGGAATCTGCCCATGCCTCGACCCCCGCAACTTCGAGATCGTCGAGGATGCGTGCCGAGTGGCTTGGGTCGGCGCGAAGCTGGCTGCCGACCTTTCGCATGACGTCGATCACGCGGTCCAGGTCTTCGCCGTAGCCGACGCCGACGTCAACGACCGCCTGGGCGAAGCCGCGGCTCATGTTGACGACGGTCGAGATGGTTCCGTTCGGCACAAAGTGGACGTTGCCGTCGTAGTCGCGCAACTGCACGTAGCGCAGCGTCACATCCTCGACGAGCCCGGCATGGTCACCGAGTTTGACCACGTCGCCTTGGCGAATCTGGTTCTCGAGCAGCAGGAAGAAGCCGGTGAAGTAGTCCTTCACCAGGCTCTGCGCCCCGAAGCCCACCGCCAGACCGACAACGCCGGCGGCACCCAGGATCGGCGCCACCGAAACACCCAGTTCACCGAGCACCAGCATGCCGGCAACGAGCGAGATGACGACTGCGGCGAGATAGCGGAACACCCGGCCCAGCGTTTCGGCCCGCTTGACGGCCTCGCGGTCATCGAAGCGCGTGGCGATCCGCATTCGCAGCGTGCGAATGCCGCGCTGGGCGACGCGAATGGCGAGCCAGGCCAGGAACAGGATGCCGATGATGCGCAATGCCGACATCGCCACGCCGCCAAAGCTTTGCCACAGCAGCGACCAAGTCTGCAATTCTTCGATTTTCATGAACCCTCCTCCGGATCGTTCGCGACACCACGACGCAAGCCCGCGATCCTGATTTTCATTCGGACAAATGTATCTAGATACAATGCCGCAGGGCGTTACGTGGTTATAGGCCTCGGTTCTTTGCATTGGTCCTTTGAGCACAAACGCCGGCATTCGATCTGCCATCGCCGAGGGGGAATTGCACCGCATCAAGGTCCCGGGTATCCCGTCGGCGCGCAGCAAGGCATTCCGTTACCAAGGCGTCGGCCTGGAGTTCTCGTGGACGACAGCACTGGACGACGCTCTCGACGCCAGCCTGCAATCGCTCGTGCGGTGCGCTGGTGGATCCGTGCGACGGTCCCGACCTGGGCCGGCAGGTACTTGTCTTCGAACGAGACCTTCTCGCCGCAACGGAAGTCGCCGCGCCGGGGTTGACCTGCATCGGTTCGGTCGGTGGCGATCGAGCCCGTTCAACTTGGCCGTCTCAACCAGACGGTAAATCGATGCAGCGCGCTCGCCTCCTCCGGCATCCGAAAGAGCACTGCGCGTAGCACGGGAACGCACAGCGCTGAAAGCGCGATGGCTGGTCGCAGCCTTCGCGCGAGACGCGCTGGGCCGCCCCGCGTGGAAACACCGATGCCATCCCTGTCCGGGCGACCGTAAGCTGCATCGCTCGTTTCCACCCGGCTTCATTCAGGGTGCACCGGCGCCAGGGGTCGTCGCTTGGCGGCCCGGTGGCCTTTCGAAAGGACCACGCCATGGACGCACACCACTTCAGCACGCTGCTCGCGCACCCTTCGGAACGCCCCGAACTCTGGGGTCGAATCAATCAAGGCTTTTTCGGCGCGCTCGAAGTGGAATGCCTTCACGATGGGCCACTGAATGCCGCGCTCGACGCCTACAAGGTCGGCCCCTTGAACATGTTCATGATCGAGGCGCCGGCGCATCGCGTGAGCCGCACCGATGTCCGCGCCGAGATCCCGCTCGACGAGGTGTTCAAGCTCGTTTTGCAGCTCGAAGGCTTGGCCGATATCCGGCAAGGCGACCGCGTCTTCCGCCTGCATCCCGGGGACTGGAGCCTCTACGACCCCCGCGTGCCCTATTCGATCACCAATCACGAGCAATCTCGTCTGCTGGCCATCACGATCCCGCGGCAGCAGTTCAAGGGCATCAAGATGCCCGAGTTGCACACCTGCGAAGCGCACACACCGAGCATGCGGGGCCTGAACGCAGTGCTCGGCTCCTTTCTTACCTCGCTGGTCGAGCAGTTGCCTTCGCTGCCCAACGGCGTCGGCCAATCGGTCGGCGACACCGTGCTGGGCTTGCTCGCCTCGACCTTGGCGACGCAGAAGGACGAGCGCCATGGCGCGATGCAGATACCGAGTGTGTTCAAGGCGCGCGTCAAGCAGTTCGTTCACACACACCTGGCTGACTCCGAGCTCTCTCTTGACCTGATCGCTCAGGAGCTGCGCTGCTCCAAGCGCTACCTGCACCGGGTGTTCGAAGACGAACAACTCACGCTTGACCGCTTCATCTGGCTGACGCGGCTCGAACGCTGCAGCGATGCGCTGCGCGCCGCAGTCGGGCGCCCCAGTTCTGTGTCCGCGATCGCCTTCGCCTGGGGCTTCAACAGCAGTGCTCACTTCTGCCGCATGTTCAAGGCTCACTTCGGCGTCTCGCCGCGCGACTTCCAGCGGCGTGAGCTGGCGGCCTCCAGCGCGCTGTCCTCGCACGCCCTGCATCACTGAGTTCACCAGCGCGGACGCATCGGCGGCTCGGGCCGCGCTGCGTCAATCGTCCTCGGGCCGATTCACGCTGACGTCGCCAGGTAGCTGCTGTGAAGAATCTCCGGTCGCCGTTGCAGCTCTTCCGCGGCGCCTTCGAACGCGATGCGTCCGCGCTCCAGCACGTAGGCGCGCGTGGAGATCGACAGCGCCAGTGTCGTGAACTGCTCGATCAGCAACACGCCCATGCCGTCGCGTGCCACCTGCTGCACCACCTCGGCGAGACGCTTCACGATCAACGGTGACAAGCCCAGCGACAGTTCGTCGATGGCCAGGTAGCGCGGCTTGCCGATCAGCGCCTGGACGATGCACACCATCTGCTTTTGACCCCCCGAAAGCGAGCCACCCAGTTGCGACAACTTGGGCTCGAGTTCCGGAAAGATCGCCAGCATGCGATCGATGCCGGACTGGACCTCGGCGTACGGCAGCAGCGTGGCCGCGGCGCGCAGATTGTCGAGCACCGACAACGCGCCGAGCACGCGGTGGCCTTCGGGCACCACCGCCACGCCGAGACCGCGGACGCGCTCGGGGCGCTGGTCGCGCAGGGTCTGACCGTCCACCTCGATGCGCCCATCGCTCACCGGCAGCACACCGGCGATCGCCATCACCGTGCTCGACTTGCCTGCGCCGTTGGCCCCGAGCAGGGCCGTCACCTCGCCCGGCGCCACGCGCAGCGATACGCCGTGCAGCACGGGTTTGCCACCGCGGCGAAGCATCAGGGAGTCGACGCTCAGCATGGCAATTCAGCGCTCGTGTTCATGTCGTTCCCAGGTAGGCCGCACGCACTGCGGGATCGTCCAAAACTTCGCGCGTCGGGCCGAGCGCGATGCGCCGACCGAAATCGAGCACCAGGGTCTGGCTGCAGGTCGCCGCGATCAGGTCGACGTCGTGATCGATCAGCAGCACCTGCGCACCGCAGAACTCGGGAACGGCACGGATGGCGCGGCGCAGCTCGCCGGCCTCCTGTTCGGTGAGCCCGGCACCGGGTTCGTCGAGCATCAGCAGCTTCGGCTCGCCCACCAGCGACTTGGCGATCTCGACCATGCGGCGCTGGTACAGGTTCAGTTCACGGCCGAGCACGGTGGCCACGTCCAGCAGGCCCACATGGTCCAGAGCCCGCGCGATCTGTTGGCCAGCCGCACCCTGCTCGTGCGGCACGTGGTCGAGCACGGCCTGCACGTTGTCCCACACACTCAAGTCTTCCACCACCTGTTCAGTCTGGAACGAACGGCGCACCCCGAAGCGGACACGGGCCAGCGGGGTCATCGGCAACAGCGCCCTGCCCTCGACCTCGACCTGCCCCGCACTCGGCCGCACCAGCCCCCCCAGCACGTTGATGAGCGTCGTCTTGCCGGCACCGTTCGGGCCGATCAACCCGCAAACCGGCTCGCTCAGCACCGCGTCAAGACTGTCGATGGCCTTCACGCCGCCGAAAGCAACGGTGAGTTGGTGGATGCGGATCACGACTTGCCTTTCCCGCCGGTCAACTTCGTGCGCAAGGTCGACAGCGCCCCGACGAGTTGCCCAGCCACGCCGCTGGGCGCCGTGATCAAGGCATGCAGCAAGGCCGCGCCGAAGAAGATCATCGCCAGATAGCCGTTGACGTTGTAGTCGGTCAGCAAGGCCGGCACCGCACGCAGAAGCATCCCGGCAATCAGCGCGCCGGCCCAGTGGTAGGCGCCACCGACGACGGTCAGCGCGAACATCATCACCGACTCGCTGGCGGCGAAGGCGCGCCCGTCGAGTTGCCCGACGCCACCCGCCAGCAACGCACCGCCCACGCCGGCGCAGAAGCCCGCGAGGCCGAAGGCCCAGGTCTGGTAGCGCAGGATGTTCACGCCCGCTGCGATGGCGGCTGCATCCCCACGCCGGATCAGCGCCCATGATCTGCCGGCACGCGTGCGCCGGTGCAATTCGATCAAGGCCAAGATGGCGGCAAACCACACGGCCACGTAGCGCAGGTAAGCCGCATCGGACAGCGCCACCGCCGGCCGCGCCATCAGCAACCGCTCGCTGCCTTGCACCTTGCCCAGCCAGCCGGCACCGCCATCGGGAAAGCCGAACACATTGATGACCACCTGAAAGCCGCCGGCCATCATCATCGTGACGAGCGCCAGGTACAGGCCCTTCATGCGCAGCGCGGGCAAGCCCGCGAGCATGCCGACTGCGCACGAAGTGAGGCCGCCCGCCAGCACGCAAAGTTCGAACGGCCAGGCCAGACCATGGCTCACCCGAAGCGCCACCCACCCGCCGGCACCCAGCAAGGCGTATTGGCACAACGACACCAGGCCGAGTTGCCCGTACAGCACCGCCACGCCCGAGGCCGCAACCGACAACGCCAGCGCCGAGGTGAGTGTCTTGGTCCAGTACGCGTTGCTGACCCAGGGCAGCAGCAGGCCGATCAGCAGAACCATGCCCACCATCAGGGCGAACGAGCGCCAGGCCTGATTTTTCACCGCAACCAGCGCGGGTTGGACCCTTGCAAGATCGTCGACGGCTTGGGCCATGGCTCGCGCCGGATCCGAGCTCAGGTGCGCGCTCATCCCAGCCTCGCTTCGGGCGAGCGCATCGGCCGGCACCTCGGTATCGCGACGGTCCAAATACGATGATTCATGCACGTCTTCCGTCGTTTGGAGCCAGCAGAATCATGGCCAACGCGATCAGGAAAGGCGTGGCCGTGCGGAACGGCGCAAAGCCAGGCACCGTGATCGCCAGCGCCTCGAGCACACCGATCGCCACGCCGCCCGCCACCGTCGCCGGCAGCGAACGCAGGCGGCCGACGATCGCGGCCGCAAACGCCGGGATGACGAGAAAGGTCAGCAGCGTTGCCTGCAGCCGCACGATATTCGCCAGCAACAGCCCGCAGACACCCGCAAACGCACCGCTCAGCAGCCACGCCACGGTATCGACCTGCAGCACGCGCACACCCAGCAGCGCGCTCAGGTCACGGTCGTTGGCCAGCGCGCGCATCTTCAGGCCGACACGGGTGCGGCCCAGCAACAGCGCCACGCCGATCATCATCAACACCGCCAGCAACAGGCCAAGCGCTCGCGTGTACGTCAGGCGCACGTCGCCACCGGCGAGGGCGAACTCGAATGCCATGCTGTCGGTTGGCAGTACCAGCCTGCGCGGCTGCTCACCCCAGAACCATTCGGTAAAGCCCAGCACGATCAGTGCGAAGCCCAAGGTGCCGATGCTGCGGATCGTCGGGTCTCGCTGGGCCAGCCTGGGAGCCAGCCAGCGGCCGTAGGCCAGCGACAGCAGCATCGACGTGAGCACCGCCGAGCCCCAAGCCAACGCCGGCGGCCATTCGCGATCCAGCAGCGACCAGGCGACGTAGGCGCCGATCGCACCGAGCGCACCGAAGGCAAAGTTCAGCACTCCGGATGATCGGTACAGCACCACCAGACCGACACCCGACATGGCATAGACCGCACCGACACCGAGGCCGGAGATGAGGAAAGGCAGATAGGCATCCATGAGACAAGCGTGGTCGGTCTGATCGCCCGTGGTCTGCGCCTACTTCAGGCCCATCTTCTTTTCGTCGGCGCGCACGTCGGCCAGCTCCGGATCGTTCGCAGTGACACAACCGCCCGGCACGAGGGCAAATCCGTTGCCTTCGACGATCGCCATGGGGCCGCTGTTGTTGGCGTTGTGGCGGTTGCCCTGACCGACATAGAACGGCTTGCACAGGATGTCGCTCCGGAAATCAGAGACCTTCCGCAGCGCGTCGGTCACGTTGGCGCGATCAAGCTTCTTCGGGTCCATTTTCAGCAACGTTTCGGTGACGAGGCGAGCGGCCAGATAACCCGCCTGGCTGAAGGTGTCGCGCGGGTCGGTCTTCGCGCCGTACTGGTCGAGCACGGCCTGCCAGTTCTTGTTGTCGGCACCGGCCGCGCTGAGCGGGTTGAATTCCAGGTTGACCGCGAAGTTCTTGTTCCAGTAGGGGCCGATCGCCTTCGGAACGTCGGCGTTGTAGGCGGGCGCCGACGACACGAAGTGGATTTTCTTGCCCAGCCCCTGCTGCTCGGCGGCGGCCAGCATCGGCACCAGAATGCCCTTGGGCACGTTCATGATGATCGTGTCGGGCTTTTTCGACGCCGCCTGCAGCATGGTGGAGGTCGGGTCCGCCGAGCCTGGGTCGATCGTCAGCGTTTCAACCTCCACACCGTTGGCCTTGCCCCATTCCTTGGCGCCTTCACAGCCCCAATTACCCAGGCTGGGAATGTTGGGGATGATGCAGACCATGCGCTTGCTCTTGTAGGTCGTGGCCGCATACATCGCGGCGACCGTGGCGGAGATGCGTGGACCCATGTTGATCGGCACGTAGTTCTTCCCGAAGAAGCATTCGCGGGGCACACCGGTACCGGCGATCACCATCACGCCCTCGTCGGCGTACATCTTGGCGTTTGCGCCGCATTCCACGAAACTGGTGTTGCCGGCCAGGGCGACGACCTTGCGGTCTTTCACCAGCTTGCTCGCCACCTGCGCCGCGGTCTCGGGGTTCCACTGGTCGTCGGCAACGATGTACTCGACTGGGCGACCATTGATACCGCCGTTGGCGTTGACGCACTTGAAGTAGGCCGCAGCCGCCTGCGCCGAAGCACTGAAGTCATCCGGCCCGGTCTTGCCGACGACGGCCCCGATGGGGATGGCCTCGCCTGTTGCTGGCTTGCCGGTGTTCAGCCCGCACTTGGCCTGCGCGAATGCGCCGCCCGAGGCAGCAACGGCGATGAGTGCGCCAACGAGTTGCATGGCGGGAAAGGTGCGAACGGTCATATCGTCTCCTTGTTGCGCCGGTCGGAACCGGCACGTTGTCGTGAATGGAAGCTCATGCATTGAAGGTGTGGCCAACGAAGGCGGCGCAGGTTCCTGTGACGCTGAGCGCCAGGCCTGCGCCGCGCGCTCACTCGCAGCGGAAGCTGTCTGCAGTCTCGAGGTCGGTAGCACCCACCTTCAGGCGCGCCACCTGCGGGTAGGGGCACAGCGGCCGGCTGCGGTTGGGCGCCCAGCTGGCAGGCACGTCGGGGTTGACGCCCACTGCATTGCCCGCGCCTCGAGCCTGCGCCACGATGCTCTGCGGTGCCTCACCCTTCTCGACCCATTTCACCAGCGACTGCAGCATGTCGAACTGGTCGGTCGACGGGCCAAGACCGCAATGCGACATGCCGGGCACGCGGTAGAAGCGGGAGAAGCTGGACGCATCGCCGCCGTTGTCGGCCTGCACGCCCTTGAACCAGGCTTCGGTGTCGTTGACCGAGAAGATCGGGTCGCTGACGCCGTGGTAGACCATCACCTTCGCGCCGCGCGACTTGAGCTTTCCCAGCTGGGTCGCGTTCACCGGCTGCATCAGGTCCAGGCCAGATTCGGTGTAGGTCGTGTTGGTGGCCCTCACCGCCGCGATCATGCTGTCGATGGGCGTGTTCAGCGCGAAGCTGGTGGGGTTCAGGGTGGCGGGGTCGGCAGGTGGGGTGCTCCAGATCAAGGCGGTTGCGCCCGGGTCGATCACGGTGGAGACGAAGAATTCCCAGAACGACGAGTCGGCCGCGTTGTGCCCGGTGTCGAACGGGAAGCTGGCGTAGAACTTGTTTCCAGTGCCGGCGACCGCGCCGCTGAAGATCGGCGCGATGGCAGTCTTCTGCGCCGCGCTCAGGCAAGTGCCGTCGCGGGCGCCGGTGCAGGTGGGAACGTCACGCTGGAAGTCGAATGCGGCCTGGCAGGCGGCGGTGTCCTGCACCATGCCGTCGGTCGCGCCGTCCAGCGCGTCGCACTTGGCCAGCACCTTGGCCGAGACCATCGCACGCTCGTCCGAGGTGAAGCCGGTGCTCAGGTCGGCCGGATCGGTGGCCACCGTCGCGTACTGCTTGGCGCCGAACTGATTGGCGATCGCCGCCAGCGGCAGGCGGTAGCCCGGCGCACCGGCCAGATAGCCGTCGAACTGGTCGGCCATTCGGGTCATGGCCACGAAGGTGTGGCGTCCGCCGTTGGAACAACCGCCGATGTACGAGCGGTCCGGGCCCTTGCCGTAGGCGGAGGAGATCAGCGCCTTGGCCATCGGCGTCAGCTTGGCCACCGCCTGGTAGCCGTAGTCCAGTCGTGCCTGCACGTCCACGCCGAAAGCCAGGTTGCCCTGGCCGTCGTGGCCGGCATCCGAGCTGATGACCGCAAAGCCCTGCGTCAGCGCAACGGACGGCTGCGGGCCGGGTTGAGAGCCGAGCGCGGGCCAGATGACGCCGTCGGAACCACCGTTGGCCTGATAGAAGAAGCGGCCGTTCCAGGCCTTGGGCAGCCGCATCTCGAAGCCGATGGCATAGCTGTTGCCGTCCATTGCGCTGGTGCGGCGGTACATCTCACCTTTGACCAGGCAGTGCTCGGCAACTGCCGCGCCGGCAAAGGTCAGGCCGCCGCTGGCAACCACTTCGGCAGAGCTGATGGTGGTGTTGGCAAACGTGAAGCCGGCAGGCAACGCGGTGCAGTTCGACAGGGTCGCACCGGTCGCGGCACTGAGTTGGGGGAGGCCGGGATCAGAGTCGCTACCGCCGCACGCCGCCAGCAATACGCCGGCAGTGAGTGCGGGAAGAGTGGCAAAGCGTCCGACGAAGTATCTGGTCATGGTTGTCTCCTTGTTGCAGGTTCAGGTCAGATGAAAGGCAGCGGCACTCAAACCGCCATGCACACGCTCTTCAGCTCGGTATAACTCTCGACGGCTGCACGGCCCAGGTCGCGGCCCTGCCCGGACTGTTTGAAGCCCCCGAGTGGAAGCCCGTTGTCGAGCACGTTGTGCGCGTTGACCCAGACCGTGCCGGCGCGCAGGCGCGGCACGATGCGGTGCACTGCCGACAAGTCGTTGGACCAGACGCTCGCAGCCAGCCCGAACGGCGTGTCGTTGGCCTGGCGGAGCGCGTCTTCGACATCGTCGAAGGGCACGGCGACGAGCACCGGGCCGAACACCTCCTCACGCACGATGCGCATCGATTCGCTCGTGTCGGTGAAAATCGTGGGCTGGACGAAATAGCCGCCGTCGAGGGCACGTGCCCCTCCTGTCACGACCGTCGCGCCCTCCGCCTTCGCGCCATCGATGTAGCTCATCACGCGCTCGAAATGGCGTTTCGAGACGAGCGGCCCGAGCTGCGTCGCAGGATCGAAGCCGGAGCCGATCTTCATCGCTTCAGCAACGAACGCCAGACGCTGCACCACCTCGTCGAAGCGCTTGCGCTGCACATAGATGCGTGAGCCTGCCGTACAGACCTGCCCCTGGTTGAAGAAGATCGCGTTCGCAGCGCCTTGAGCGACCTGTTCCGCATTGGCGTCGGCGAGCACGATCATCGGCGACTTGCCACCGAGCTCGAGTGTGAAGCGGGTCATGTTGTCGACCGCCGCGTGGCCGATGGCACGGCCCACGGGCGTCGAGCCGGTGAAGCTGACCTTGTCGATGCCGGGGTGCGAGGCCAGTGCGGCACCGGCGGTCACACCGCGTCCGCAAACCACGTTCAGCACCCCCGGCGGGAAGCCGGCTTCGATGACGAGTTCGGCCAGTCGCAACGCCGTGAGTGGTGTCTCCTCCGAAGGCTTCAGCACGACCGTGCAGCCGGTGGCCAACGCCGGCGCCACCTTCCAGAGCGCGATCGCCAGAGGGAAGTTCCAGGGCACGATCGCCCCCACCACACCCAACGGCTCGCGTTGCGTGTAGGTCATCCACTGGGGGCCGGGAATCGGGATCGAGTTGGACAAGGTCTGACCTTCGAGCTTGGTCGCCCAGCCGGCCATGTAGCGCACGAACTCGGCACCGGCGCCGACATCGATCATGCGCGCGATGGACTGGAGCTTGCCACTTTGCAAGGTCTCCAGCACGCTCAACTCGTCGGCGTGTTCTTCGATGAGCAAAGACAGCCGAAAAAGCAGGCGTTCCCGATCAGCGGGCCGCAGGCCTCGCCAGGCTTGGCCTTCAAACGCCCGACGGGCGGCGGCCACTGCTGCATTGACGTCGGCGGCATCGCTGTCGGGCGCCTGGGCAACCACCATCTCGGTCGCCGGATCGGTGACCGGGAGAAAGGCACCGGCGACCGGCATGACCTCCTCGCCGTCGATGAAATTGCCACGTTTGCGGCGCGCCAGAAAGCCCACCTCGGCGAGCTGTGCCAGCGAGAGATCTCTCGAGTTCATGGACGGCGCTCCTTGCGTGCTCACTGCATTGCCCGCGCGACCAGCAAGGTGTCGGTGAATTGCTCGAAGCGCCGCACCAGACCACCTTCGACCTGCCAGACGTGAACAACACGCGCGTGCATGGCCTTGCCAGTCTTGCGGTAGGTGCCGCGGTAGTCGCCGATGCCGACGATGCGGTCGCCGCCATCGATCAATGTTTCGAGCTGGAAGCCGTAGCCCTCCCATTCGCCGCCAAGCACCTTGAACACCTTGTCGATCACCTGTGCCGGGCCGATGTGCGTGCCGGCGCAGGGGAAGCCGGCCATCTCGGTCCATCGCACGTCGGGGGCCACCTCGGCCATCATGCCGGCGATGTCACCGCGGGCTGAGGCGGCATAGTGGTCGGAGACGATCTGGTAAGCGGTGCGCATGGCAGCAAACTCCTGTGGGGTCGTGGAAGCGAATCTCAGACTGGAGCGAACTCGGTCGTATAGAAAGTCATCGAGGCCTTGCGCATGAACGCGCCCGCCGGGTTGTTGGCCACCTGGCCTGCTCCGGTGAGGCCGAGGAACTTGCCGGTCGATCGGCCCGAGGCGAAGTTGAAGAAGAACACCGAGGCCACCGGAATCAGGAACTCGCGGAAGGTGAACAGGTACTGCTCGTCGTCGAACTTCCAGTAGCTCGCCATGTCGACGTCTCCCTGCCCTCGCTGCACGCCGACCAGGCACTGCCACGCATAGCGCTCGCTGCTGAGGTAGGTGTGTTCGTAGGTGTGCTCGGGGCTGTAGACCTGCCAGGTGCGCAGGCCGATCAGGTCGCGTGTGGGGTGCGGCGCGACACCATCGGCGCCGTTCTCACCCAAGGTACCGGCGATGAAGTCCTGCGCCACACGCGGCTCCGCGCCCGCCTCCTCGGCCTCGCGGATGCGGCTGCGCACACTGAGAACGCGCCGCGTTTTCAGGTTGACGATCACGGTCATCGCGTGGCTGGGCCGGCTGATGTAGGTGAGGTCGATGAAGTAGGTTGCCGGGGCGACCTCGATCACCTCGCACCAGTCGCTGCCGCTGCCGGCGTGGGCGCCGGTCTCGGTCCAGGCCACCGCGTGGGCCGCGTTGAAGGCCAGCGTCATGTCTGATCCCTCGAACCGCAGCTTCAATGTCTGGCCGACAAGCGCATCGCTCGGCCCGAGGCGATTCGTCGCGATGCCCGCGGCGAAGTCGTCATAGTTCTTCCAGCCTGCGGGGCGTGCTTGTGGTGTGCTCATCGCGGCCCTTCAGTTGTCGTGGGCGAAGGCAATCGTCGGCAGATCGACCACCGACGCTCCACCGTCGACCATCAGAGATGTACCGGTCACCATGGCCGCCAGCGGCGAGGCGAGGAACAGCACGGCGTTGGCGACATCGTCTGGCTCGGCAGCGCGGCCCATCGGCACGTCGCGCGTGACGAGCTCGTAGGCCGCGTCGGTGCCGGCGAGTCGGTACTTGTCGATCAGCACCTGCATCTGTTCATCGGCCATCGCCGTGCGCACCCAGCCCGGGCAGACCGCGTTGACACGCACGCCTTCGCGCCCGTAGTCGCGCGCCAGGGAGCGGGTCAGGCCGATCAAGGCATGCTTCATCGTCACATAGCCGATCACGCCCGGCCCCGCGAAGTGGCCGGCCAGCGAGGACAGCACGACGACGTTGCCCTTGCGCGCGATCAACTCCGGCATCAACTCCCGTGCGCAAACGAACGCGGTGTCGAGATTCAGACGGGTCGACAGGGCCCACGACGCATCATCGGTCGCGAGCGCGTCGCCAATGCCGTGACCGCCGGCGTTGGCGACCAGCACGTCGACGCCGCCGAACGCTTCGCGGGCCGCCGCCAGCGCACGCTTCACGTCGGCCGCATTCGCAGCGTCGCCCGCCACTGCGATGCCGCCCAGGGGTGCAGCCACGGCCTCCAACGGCTCGGCGCGGCGACCCATCAGTACCACCTTGCCGCCGGCGGCTGCGAACTGCTTCGCCACGGCTGCACCGATGCCTGTACCCCCACCGGTGATGAAGGCCACCTTGCCATTGAACGTCGTCATCGCATTCCTTGTGCGGTTGTCGAGGGTGACTTTAGGGGGGCGGGCTGCGCCGGCGTTGACCTGCGGTGCAGTGATCGTGTACCGCGAGCGCACGCGAGCGGCACCGACTCACGCATCTCGATCACGCCCCCGACAGCATGAAATCGGCGCAGCGCTCGGCCAGCATGATCGTCGGCGCATTGGTGTTGCCGCTGACGATGCGCGGCATCACGGAGGCGTCACAGACGCGCAGCCGCTGCACGCCATGCACGCGCAGCTGCGGGTCGACCACGGCCATCGCGTCCGTGCCCATGCGGCAGGTGCCTGCCGGGTGGTACACGGTCTTGGCGCGGCTGCGCACGTAGGTTGCCAATTCGCTGTCGTCGATCTCGACTTTCGACGACGGCGCAAGCTCTTCCGAGACCAGCTTGGCCAGCGAAGGCGCCCGCAGGATGCGCCGTGCCAGCTTGAGCCCGCGCACCAGGGTGTCGACGTCTTCCTGCGCCTGCAGGTAGCCTGCATCGAACAGGATGGGCGCCATCGGGTCGGCGCTGCGCAGGCGCACCGTACCGCGCGAAACCGGATTCAGGAAGCACGGGTTGATCGAGATGCCATGCCCCGGCAGGGGTGCACGGTCGACATCTCCCACCAAGGTCGGCAGCACGTGAAACTGCAGGTCCGCGTGCCCTGTGCCGGTCGTGTCGACGAAGCCACCACTCTCCACGACGTTCGAAGTCAGCAAACCCGTCTTGAAGAGGGTCCACTGCAGACCGTGCTTCAGTGCGGCGAAGCCCGAGTCGTTGCCCGCCAGGCTGATGGGCTGCCGGGTGCGACCGTAGACCGAGACTTCCAGGTGGTCCTGAAAGTTCTCGCCCACGCCGGGCAGGTCGCGCACCACTGGAATGCCGAGCGCGCTCAATGGCGCACCGGCTCCGATGCCCGACAACTGAAGGACCTTCGGGCTGGCCAAAGCGCCCGCGCTCAAGATCACGTCGCCCCGCGACAGCGCCGTCAGAGACTCGCCCTTGCCACCGATGCGGTAGCTGACGCCGACCGCCACCCCGCCCTTGGTCAGCACTCGTTCGACATGTGCGTTCGTCTGCACCGACAGCTTGTCGTTGCCTCGGATCGCGGCCAGGTAAGTCGCGGCGGTACTGCCGCGCCGGCCGTCGAAGGTCGTGCTCTGATAGAAACCGACGCCGGCCTGCTGTGCGCCGTTGAAGTCGTCGTTGTAGGGCAATCCCAGCTCCTGCGCAGCGCGCAGAAATGCAAGACTCAAGGGGTGCCGGTAGGCCGCATCGCTGACGGCAAGAGGCCCATCGGTCCCATGGAAACGGTCGGCAAGTCGCCGGTTACCTTCGGCCCGCTTGAAGAACGGCAAGACCTCATCCCATCCCCAGCCGGGGCAACCGAGGTCACGCCAGCCGTCGTAGTCTCGCGGTGTGCCGCGGATGTACACCATGGCATTGACCGAACTACTGCCACCCAGGGTACGACCCTGCGGCACAAACATCTTGCGCCCCGCGGCATGAGCTTGCGGCGCTGTCTCGTAGGTCCAGGCGCGCTCGGTTGCCAGCACGCGCACAAACGCCGCCGGCATGTGGATGAACTTGTCGTCGTCGGCGGGGCCGGCTTCCAGCAGCAACACCGAGCGGCCCGCCGAGACCAGCCGATGAGCCAGAACGCAGCCGGCCGAACCAGCGCCGACGATCACATGATCGAAAGATTGTTGTGTCATGGACGAGGCACCGTGAATCAAGTCAGGCCGATGTTCGCCGTGTCACAAGGTGCAAGCAAGCGCGGCGAAGCGCCGTGCGTCCTCGTTCAACGCGATGTGCGTCAGCAGTCAATGGGCAGCGCAACCGAGCGCGTGTCTGCCGACCACCTCGGCCTCATCGGCCGCGACATGATTCGGATCGATTTGGATCTTTCGATCAGCGCCCCAGTTCCTTTGCGCTGACGCCTGCGATTCCCCAGTTCTGCTTGGGCACGTCGTGGATCCATACCCTCACATTGGCGATCGGCGTACCGGTAGCCTCGATCAGCGCCTGCGTGACCTTCGCGATCACGGCCTTCTTCTGCTCGTCGCTGCGGCCTTCGAGCATGTAGATCTGAGCAAACGGCATTTCGGTCTCCGTTTCAGACGAATCGCAGCGCCACGCTGCCAAGGCCCTGCACGCGCAGGCTGATGTGGTCGCCGGCCTTGACGGCCACCGCTTCGGTGACGCCACCGGACATGATCATCGTGCCGGCAGGGATCTCCCGGCCGCGCTTGCCGAGATGATTGGCAAGCATGGCGATCGCCGCGGCCGGGTGACCGAGCACCGCGGCGCCGGCGCCGATGCCGACGACCTCGCCGTTTTTCTCCATCACCACGCCGAGCGTGCGCAAATCGAGCCTGGCGGCCGCCTGCGCCTGCCCACCGATCACGAAGCGGGCGGCCGACGTGTTGTCGGCGACGACGCTCTTCAGGTCGAACTTGAAGTCGCGGTAGCGGCTGTCGATCACCTCGATGCCGGGCAGCACGAAGTCGGTCGCGGCGAGCACCGTGCCGATGTGGCATCCGGGCCCTTTCAGCGAGTGCTTGAGCACGAAACAGATCTCGGGCTCCACCTTCGGGTGGATCAGCTCGCTCATCTTCACCTCGCCGCCCTCGGGCACGCAAAAGTTGTCGACGAGGAAACCGAAGACGGGCGTGGCCACACCCATCTGCTTCATCTTCGCGTGTGAAGTGAGGCCCGCCTTCAGGCCGATGACGCGCGCACCGCGTTCGAGCTTGCGGCGCAAAATCTCGTCCTGAATCGCATAGGCATCGTCCCAGTCCATGCCGGGGTGTTCGTCGGTGATCTTCGGCGTGTCGCGGGCCTCAAGTTCGCAGTTCTCGAGGAGTTCGGCGAGGCCGCAGATCAATTTGTTGTCGAGTGCCATGGTCGTGTTGCTCGTCAGGCCGCCTTCATGGGGTCGTGTCCTGGGTCATTGATCCGTGCTTGCCAACCGTCCAGCCGGTTGGGTTGAGCGTCCGGTTCGCCTGGTCGAGGGGTTCCGCCTCGAGCGTCGTCGCGAGCGAGTCGTTCCAGCGATTGAAGAAACCGAACAGGCCGATGACGCCGAGAATTTCGACGATCTGCTCTTCGCTCCAGTGCGCCCTCAGTTGCATGAACGATTCGTCGGTCACCGCGTTAGGAACACTTGCTGCGGCAAGCGCGAAATCGAGTGCCGCGCGCTCGGCATCTGAGAACAGCGGGCTGCGTGGATAGTCATGAATGGCGGCGAGCTTCTCGTCCGCAACGCCATGGCGTGCAGCGCTGGTCGCGGTGTGCGCGCGGCAATACATGCAGCCCGCCGCCATGCTCGCGACATGCCCGATCAGCCGCTTCAAGCCCAGATCGACTTCGCCCTTGGGGTCGTAGACACCTCGGCTCAACGCGATCAGGCCGCGCGCCAACCCGGGGCGCCTTGCCATCGTGAGCAGGCTGTTGGGCACAAATCCCAGCGTCTTTTCGAAGAATGCGAAATCCGCCGCGAGGTCATGCGTCGGGTCGATTTGCAGGGGTTCGATTCTGGCCATGCGGCACTCCTTCAGATGAAACGCACCGAACAGCCGCCCATGCCGCCGATCGTCACGCACAGGTTGTCGCCGGCCTTGACCGGCACCATGATGGCCAGCGACCCCGAAAGGATCACCTCGCCAGCTTTCAGCGGGATGCCGAGCGCACCCAATGTGTTGGCGAGCCAAGCCACGGCGTTGGCGGGTGCGCCGAGTGCGGCCGCGCCAGCGCCGGTGGCGACGATCTCGCCGTTCTTCTCAAGCACCATGCCGCAGGTGTTGAGGTCGACCTCGAGCGGCGAGACCATGCGGTCGCCGAGCACGAACACCCCGCAGGAGGCGTTGTCGGCGACGGTGTCCTGGATCTTGATTTTCCAGTCGCGAACGCGGCTGTCGACGATCTCGAAGCACGCCATCACGCCCTCGGTCGCAGCGATCACGTCAGCGGCGCTGACGCCTGGCCCGATCAGGTCGCGCTTCAGGATGAAGGCGATCTCGCCCTCGGCCTTCGGCTGGATCAAGGTGTTGGCGGCGATCGCCTCGCCTTCGTTGTAGACCATGCGGTCGGTCAGCATGCCGAAGTCGGGCTGGTAAACGCCAAGCATGTTCATCACCGCCTTCGAGGTGACGCCGATCTTCTTGCCGATGACCTGCTCGCCCGCTTCCAGGCGCCGCGCGTTCAGGCGCTGCTGGATGCGGTAAGCCTCTTCGATCGTGATCTCGGGGTGGCGGGTCGTGAGTGGCTCGACGACGTGCACGCCGGTGAGTGCGGCATACAACTCGTCGCCGAGGCTGTGGATCAGTTCTTCTTTCATGGTTTCAGTGGGTCAATCCGTCAGAGGTTCTGGTTCATCGGCCAGGCCGTTGCCGACCCGTTGTGCGGCCGTGCTCACAGTTTGATCATCACGTTGCGCAACTCGCTGTAGAACTCCAGCGAGTGCACGCCACCTTCGCGGCCAATACCCGACGCCTTGGCGCCGCCGAATGCGGTGCGCAGGTCGCGCAGGAACCAGCTGTTGATCCAGCAGAGTCCGACCTCGATCGCAGCCGCCACCCGGTGCGCGGTTCCGAGGTTCTGTGTCCATACCGTTGTGGCGAGGCCATAGTCGGTTGCGTTGGCCAGCGCGATCGCGTCGTCTTCGGTGTCGAAGGGTGCGATGTGGCAGCACGGGCCGAAGATCTCTTCGCGGATCACGACAGCGCTCTCGGGCAGGCCGGTCCAGATCGTCGGCTGCACCCAGTGCCCTTCCGCCAGAGCACTGCTCATCTTCGGCTCGCCGCCGCCGGTGATCAGCGTTGCACCTTCGGCGCGGGCTTTCGCGTAGTAGCCCATCACCTTCTGCTTGTGCTCGGCCGAGATCAACGGCCCCATGCCGACGCCGGGCTCTTCGGGCGGGCCGATCTTCAGGCCTTCGGCCTTGGCCTTCAGCGCAGCGACGAATCGGTCGAAGATCGGCCGCTGCACATAGACCCGTTCGGTGCCGAGGCAGATCTGGCCGCAGTTCTCGAACGCGCTGCGCGTGATGCCGGCAACGGCCTTGTCGAAATCGGCATCGGCGAACACGATCCCCGCGTTCTTGCCGCCGAGCTCGAAGCTGACCGGCCGCACGCCCGTGGCTGCGGCGGCCATGATGGCTTCGCCGGTGCGCGTTTCACCGGTGAAGGTGATGCCGTTGACGCCCGGGTGTTTGGTCAGGAACTCGCCTGCCGAGTTCGGCCCGAAGCCGTGCACGACGTTGTAGACGCCGTCGGGCACGCCGACGGCCTTCATCACCTCGCCGAGCAGCGTGGCGGTGGCCGGCGTTTCTTCCGATGGCTTGACGACGACCGCGTTGCCGCAGGCCAATGCCGGGCCGACCTTCCACGTCATCAGCAGCAGCGGCAGGTTCCACGGGCAGACCACGGCGACCACGCCGAGGGGCGTGCGCACGCCGTAGCTGACCGCGGTGCCGCCATCGGGTGTGCTCATCTGGAAGCTTTCTGTCGCTGCGTTCTTCAAGATGTCCGCAAAGACCTTGAAGTTGGCCGCGCCGCGCGGAATGTCCATGTGCGAGGCGAGCGACAGCGGCTTGCCGGTGTCGGCGATCTCGGCCTGCAGGAAGTCGTCGAAGCGGTGGGTGATCCCATCGGCCACTGCATACAGCAGCTCGACGCGCTTGACCACACTCATGCGGCCCCACTCGCCCTTGAGCGCACGCTGCGCAGCGGCCACGGCAGCGTCTACTTCGCGCTGGCCGGCTTCATGCACCAGGCCGAGCACGCGGTTGTCGACCGGCGCGCGGTTTTCGAAGGTCTTGCCGGTGGCGACGAACTCACCACCGATGAAGTTGAGGTACTGCTTCATGGTCGATCTGTGTGAAGAGAGTGCGAAGGCAACGGGACGGCGAGCACACCGACCGCATGGACCAGGGCGACGATGACCCGCTCGCCCTGGCCCGCTGCCGCTGGCCGCCCTTCAGGTGTAGACGTCGGTGAACGAGGGCACCATTTCGCCCGTGTGATAGAAAATGGCTCGACCGACCTGATCCTCGGTCCAGGTCGTTACCGGTCGGTCGCGATGAGCCTGGTAGCCCAGGCCCGCGAACGTTTCGTTCCGATTGCCGCTGGGGTCGAAAAAGTAGATCGTCTCGCCACGCGTGATGCCGTGGCGGGTTGGCGAGACGTCGATCCGGGTCTTGTTCTTGGCCATCACGTCCGCTGCTTTCAGCACGTCGTGCCACGAGTCGAGAAAGTACGAGATGTGATGCAGCCCGCTCGTGGGCCCACCGACAAAGGCGATGTCGTGCGGCGACGTCCGGCGGGCCATGAATGCCGCGGCCTGCACGGCGCCGCCCGGGCCGACCATCAGCTGCTCGGTCAGAAAGAAATCGAGCGCCTCGGTCATGAAGCGCGTGTTGTCGGCGACGGTGTTGATGCCTGCTGGCGGATTCATTTCGCACATCAGCAGCGTGTGGTCGAGCCAGTGCGCGCCGGCGCCCTTCAGGCCGTCTGGCCACGGGTCGGGGTTGACGGTGCCGACTTCGGTTCCCACGTACTCCTTCATCGCATACAAGCGCATTTCGTGGCCACTGGGCAGCTTGAACTGAAGCATGCGGCCGGTCGAAGGCAAGGTGCCCTCGGGAAGCAACGTGGTCTTCACGCCCCAGTCTTCGACTTTCTGCTGCAGCTCGTCGAGATCGCTGTCTTTCTCGACCTTGTAGGCGATATGGTTCATGCCGGCCCGGTCCGACGGCGTCAGGATCAGCGAGTATTTGTCCCACTCGTCCCAGCATTTCAGATAGACATTGCCCGCCTTGTCCTGCATCGTCGTTTTCAGGCCGAGCACGTTTTCGTAGTGCTTCACGGCGGCTGCCATGTCCATCACCATCAGGCTCGCGTGGCCGATTCTCATCACACCCATCACATGTCTCCTTCGTGCCGCCTGGCTGGCAGCGTTGTTGAATGGCCCGCCGGACTGGCGGGCCGTTGGCAAATGGGTCGCTCGAACTTGCCGATCGCCTCCAGGCGCACGGCCGTGAGCGGCGCGACGCGGCAGGCGAGCGTGATGCCGCAGCGCTCTTCGTCCACGCTGACGTGGGCGCGGCTCACCGGCCCGAGCGGCCTGACGGTGCCCTCGACGATGCGCACCTTGCACACGCCGCAGCCGCCATTCACGCACCCTGCGGGTACCCCTTTGCGGCCGAGCTTGAGCATGCCGCGCAGCAAGCTCTCTTCGAGGGCACAGGGGTAGTTGTCGCCGGAGTTGACGATGCAGACACTCAGCGTGGGGCGGCCGTCGAAGATCATCAGACGCGACTCGTGATCAGATCGTCTTGAACAGCGGGCTGCGCGCCTGTCCGGCATCGGCCGCCGAGAGGAACTTCTCGGTGTAGATGTCGCACTCGAACAGGCGCCCTTGCATCAGCGTGGCGATGCATGCCTCCACCATCGGCGGCGGGCCGCACAGATACGCCTTCCGGCCGGTGAACGTGGTGCCGAAGTGCGCCTTCGCAGCGTCGTGCACGAAGCCGCGTGCGGTGCTCCGGTCCGAGGTTTCAGGCTCGTTCGAGAGCACCGGAACGTAGTTGAAGTTGGCGTGCTTCGCGGCAAGCTCGCGAAAGGTCTCGTCGTAATACAGCTCCTCGCGCGTGCGCTGTCCGTAGACAAGCGTGATCGGCAGCGTGCAGCCGCGATCCAGCAGGTCGAGGATCATCGACCGCGGGCTCGACAGACCCGAGCCGCCCGCCATGAAGACCATCGGCATCGCAGCGGAGCAGCGCACGAAGAATCGCCCGTAAGGGCCAGCGAGGCGCAGCCGGTCGCCTTGCTTGAGCGTGTGGTGCAAGTAGCCGGTGCCCGCACCGCCAGGGACGAGGCGCACATTCAATTCAATCTCGCCCGTCCTCTCGACGTTCGCCGGCGAGTCGGCGATCGAGAACGCGCGGCTCTGGCCGAGCCCCGGGATCTCGAGTTGCACGTACTGCCCGGCCTGGAAGTGGATCGGCTTGTCGAGCGCGAGGTGCAACGCCTTGATCGTCGGTGTCAGGTCGACGATGCGCGTCACCGTGGCAGCGAAGTCGCGCACAGGGATGATCTGCGCGTCGGGCTCGTCATCGATGTCTGCCTCGATCGTCACGTCGCCATGCAGCGTGCAGCAGCAGGCAAGTGTCTTGCCTTCATCGCGCTCACACTCCATCAACGCAAACGGGTTCGCCGCGCCATGGTCGACCTCACCATCGCTCACCCGCACCTTGCACGTGCCGCACAGACCGTGGCCGCAGGCGTGCGGGATGTAGATGCCCTGGCGCAACGCGGCGTCGAGCACGGTCTGGCCTTCTTCCACGTCGATCGTGGCGCCGAGCGGGTCGATGGTGAGTTGGTAGCTCATGGTCCGGAGAATCGAACGCGATGGCTCAGCTGAACGAGCCCTTGATGCCCGTCAGCCCCGGCGTGCGAAAGCGGATCGCATCCTTGTGCTTCAGGCCGTTCTCGGCGAGGGATTTCGCCGGGTCGGGTCGCCACGGCTGGCCCGACTTGAGCCATTCGGCCGTCGTCCAGTCGATCTTCGCGAAGTCCGGGTGGTAGCCATAAATGCCGGGCAGCACGGCTTCGGCGAGGGCACCGAAAGGCATGTCTGGCGGCAGCGGCAGGCAGAACGGGGCGCAAAACAGCAGGTGGTCTTCCCAGCCGATGTAGAGCAACGGCGCGGGAAAGCTCTCGCGCGCGTCGGCGGCCGGGAACGAGTAAGGCCCGAGGGCGACGGTGCTCATTTGCCTTCTCCTTGCGCTTGCGATGCAAAGGGCACGGGGGGCGCCTCGCCGCGCCACGCGGCAAAGTTCTTCTGGTCCTCCGAGCCTTCGAAGTCGAAGTTGTCGCGACCGATGTTCATCTCGTAGAACTGCAGCACGGCGATCAGCGGGTCGAAGCCTTCGGCCGTCGGGTCGGTGCCCGGCTTGAAGCACTTGCCCTGGTAGATCTGGTGCACCGGCAGCCACGACTGGATGTACTTCTCGGGCTCGTGGTCGAAGATCTCCTTGCAGTGGTCGCTGCAGAAGTGGTACTTGTCGCCGAGGTACACGCCTTCGCGGTAGCAGATCTTGCTGGCGTCTCCCGGCTCCGTGAAGAGCATCGGGATCTGGCACGTCGTGCACAGCATCGGCAGCGTCTTGTTGTAGAAGCGATTGCCCTTCTCGGCTTCGGCGCGCCAGTGCTCCAGGCGCGGTCGGTAGTACTTGTCGAAGGTCGTCGGGTACTTCTCCGAGAGCCACGCCATCTCGTCAGGCTTCGGGATCCAGGTGTGGAAGAGCGACGCGGCGTTGTAGTTGTAGAACGTCGCCCAGGCTTGATGGCTGATGTGGTCCTTGCCTTCGCAGGCGTCCTTCCAGCCTTTCGGCTCGCGGATGCCGTAGCGGGCCAAATCCTTGAACAGCGCGCCACCGTGCTGCTCGGCGTACATCTCCCAGGCCTCTTTCCAGCTCATCACGCGCTTGGGCAGCATGTAGTCCTGCATCATCGCGACGAGCGACAGGAGGCGGTAGCCACGCCAGAACCACTTGTCGATCCAGCGCTGGATGATCGGCACGTTGGCAGCGTCTTGCTCGAGCATGAACTTGATGCACTCGATGCCCATCGTCATGTGGCGGGATTCGTCGCTTTGCGCCGAGAAGCCGAAGGTCACCGTCGACATGTCGCCGTTGTGCGCTGCGCCGCTCATGAACGGCACGAACAGCAGATTGGTCAGCACGTACTCGAACGAAAAGCTCACGGCCGTCAGAAACTCGAACGGCCCGCCGGTGCATGCGTCTTCGAAAAACGACTTCGGCACCGACAGGTACCAAACACGATCGAACCAGTGGCTCGAGTGGTACATGCCGTTGAAGTACTTGTTGTAGTGCGAGATCGCGTGCGTCTCGGTCTGGAAGTGGCGCAGTTCGTCAACGCTCTGCATCTGCGCCGCGACGCGCGCGCCCTCACCCGTGAGCTGGCGCCCGATGTGGGCGAAGCCGCGATGCGCGTAGTACTCGAGCGGCGTCACGCCCTGGATGAAGAGCTTGAGCGCGTTGACGTAACGTGCGTCGGCCACCCCGAGCTGGCCGTTGTTCTGCGCGAAAGCCTCGATGACGGCGTAGAGCTTCTTCTCTTTTTCGCCCTGGTACTTCCAGTAAGCGTCCATGGTCAGGCGGAACGGGTCCTGCCATTTGTCCCAGTCGTGGATCTTGATGCCCTCGTATTTGTCATACGGGAACACGTCCTCCATCGACTGGTAGCTGGTTTCCCAACCCAGGCCGCGGGTCATTGCAGCGTAGCGGTCCTTCAGACCGAGCTTCTTCTTCACGACACGAGTGTCCATGCTTGTCTCCTCTGACGGGGTTGATTTGGGCGAAGCGTTCAGTGCTTCCAGCTGATCGTCAGCTGGTCATCGTCTTCGTCGATGTGGCCCGAGAGGGTCACGAGGTTCACGTGAATCGCCTGCAAGTCGAAGGGCCGGCCGGTCTGTTCCTCGATCGTGACGCGGCGGATCATCAGGCTGTCGGGCGCGTCGATCTTCACGAGCCCGGGTGAGTGCACGACGACCGCGGCAGGGTTGTCGGCGACGATCGCGTCGATCACGGGGCGCGACTCTTCGTTGTGCTGAAAGGCGATGAATACGTTGGACATGTCTTTGTCTCCTCGACTCCGTGATTCAGGCGAGGCCGGCTTTGTGGCAACGCGTGCTGAGCTTCGAATGCGCTTCATCGAGCGCGCCCTGCCCTTCGGCGCCGAGCGCAAGTTCGGCGATGGGTGCGAGGGCGGCTCGGGCACGTTCAATCCAGGCCCGCGTCCACTGCGCGATCAGCGTCTTGTTGGCCGGTGATTCGGTGGCGGCCGCCTTCACGACCGCGTCGACCCAGCGTGCGCTCTCGTCGTGCCACTCGGGCATGAACGCCGTCAGCATCGCGACGGCCGTACCGCCCTTGAGGGCGATGTGGTCATCGACGAAGCTGCCGTAGATCAGCGGGTACATCAGGCCGTCGAGTGCCAGGTTCTGCGCGATGAAAAGCTCGAATGGGTCTTTCACGATGAAGGTGTCTTCGACGTAGCGGCGCAGAACCTGCCAGCGCGGTTCGTCGAGCCACGCCAGTTTGCCTTCGTCGAGCACGCTCGGCTCGTCCAGTGCGAGGCCCAGGCGCGTGAGGTACTGCGCCACACCCAGGTTGTCCATGGCATGGAACATCGCCGGCGCAGTGAACGCCGTGCCGAAGCCATAGGCGCAGACGGCGGCGTTGTTCATGTTGGCACCCCAGGCCGCGTGGCGCAGCGGCATCAGCACCTGCAGTGCCTTCAGCCTCACCTCGTCGGGGATCTTTTCGACCATGCCGCGCGCATCGACGAACTGGAAGTTCGATTCCATCGTGTCCTGCTGGCGCGCGCGGGTCGTCGTCCAGTTCGCGTAGTAGAACTGACGCGGGTCCTTCAAGACGTACCAATCGGCCAGCACGACGCCGCTGCGCGAGGCGTCGAAGAGGGTGTGCTCCGGATCCCAGGTGGGCCGGTAGTGAAAGTTGGTCATCGGCTGAGCGCCGTAGGTCGCCTCCTGATAGCGCGATGCGGCCTTGTCGTCGCCGATGTACTTGGCGACGTGAGCGAAGGTCTGGCGCAATGGCGCGATCTCGCGGGCCTGCAGGTCGATGTTCATCTTGGCTTGTCTCCGATGTCGGTTTGGGGTGGCGTGCGCACCGTGCTCAGGTGTCGAGCCGCTGCACCTTGTTGCGAACGCAGAAATCGGCGAAGGCTGCAGCCGGCAACAACAACTCGACCGCCAACTCGGGCCAGCCGATCGAGAATTCGAAGGCGACCAAACCATCGCTGCGCGCTTCGCTCAGACGCACGAACCTGCGTGAGGTGTCGGCGAGCAGAGGCTCTTCGACGGGCAATGTGGCGGTGTTGCGGGGGTGCATGGCGTTCGCGGGGCGACGGGCGGTTGGCTGACCAGTCACACATCGCATGCGTTGTGCCATGACGCGCCTGGAATGCCATTAATCTCGATAAATTGCGGGTAAACCACGAAGTTCGAGCCGTGAATTCGGCTCTGATCAGCCCTTTCGCAGACTTACCGCGCCTGAGAACGCCTGATTGCCGCGTTGCAGCATGAAGATTTCAGCAGTTCATCCGACACCAAAGTGCTCAATTGATGAACTCGACCGACACCGCCACCCTCTAGGAGGCTGTCGGGCTTTGGGTCGGGCCCGCGCCGGGATGAGTTGCGGTGCCAGTTTAGGCGCCGACGAGGCGTGTGGCTGGCCACACACCGAGGAGCCAACGACGAATGGCACCGCAAATCATCCCGGCCCTTCGGGTTGGGCCTGGAAAGGGGCTGATCCGTCGTTGCAAATGCTCGCGATACCGCCCGGTATCGCTGTGCTTTGCGCCTAGGCTGAGCCCCATTCCAGGCCCAACGCGGGCCCGACCCAAAGCCCGACACCCTCTAGGCAAGCCGAATTCATATCTCGATAATCTGAAAAATGTCGAACTTGCCAGTGCCACCACTCCCGTCCGACGCAGACCTGCGCCGGCTGGTCCATTTCTCGGCCGGTGATGGGCGCATCTGGCTCGCCGGCCAGCGCATGCTGTTGGTCCACATGGCCGCGCTCGCCGCGCTGCGGCGCGAGCTGGTGCAGAGCATCGGCCGCGACCATGCGCGGCGGGTGCTGATGCGCTCGGGATACGCAGCCGGCGAGCGCGACGCCGCGCTCGCGCGCCAGGTGCGCAGCGAGGCGACGCTGTTCCAGATGTTCGTGGTCGGCCCGCAGTTGCACATGCTCGAAGGTGCGGTGCAGGTGACGCCGGAGAAGTTCGATCTCGACATCGACAGCGGCCGCTTTCACGGAATCTTTCGCTGGGACCATTCCTGGGAGGTCGAATCGCACGTGCGCGACTTCGGCCCTCAGGACGAACCGGTGTGCTGGATGCTGCTCGGTTATGCCTCGGGTTACACCACTGCCTTCCTTGGTAGACCGACGTTCTTCAAGGAGACCGCGTGTTCTGCCTGCGGCGCTGCCCATTGCCGCATCGAGGGTCGGCCGCTCGCCGACTGGCCCGACGGTGAGGCGCTTGCGCGCGACTACGATGCCGACTCGTTGCTGGTTCGCCTCGAAGATCTCAAGGATCAGGTCGACACGCTGCGCTCGACACTGGAGCCGGCAGATGAAATGGGGCCACTGATCGGCCGCTCGCGCTCTTACCTGGCTGCAACCGCGCTGATGCGCAAGGCCGCGGGCACGCAAGTCAGCGTGTTGCTGACCGGGGAGACGGGCGTCGGCAAAGAGCGCTTCGCACGTGCGCTGCATGCGATGAGCCCACGTGCGAGCAAGCCCTTCATCGCCGTGAACTGCGCGGCGCTGCCGGGCGAGCTCGTCGAGAGCGAGTTGTTCGGCGCCGAAAAGGGCGCGTACACAGGCGCCGGTGCGGCACGGCCGGGGCGCTTCGAGCGCGCCGATGGCGGCACCCTGTTGCTCGACGAACTCGGCGAGCTGTCGATGGCGGCGCAGGCCAAGTTGCTGCGGGTGCTGCAGCACGGCGAGATAGAGCGCCTCGGCGGCACCACGGTGCGCAAGATCGACGTGCGGCTGATCGCGGCCACCAACGTCGATCTCGAAGCCGCTGTCGCGGCCGGGCGATTTCGGCGCGATCTCATGTATCGACTGAACGTCTACCCGATTCGAATTCCGCCGCTGCGCGAGCGCGTTGACGACGTGGAGCCGCTGGCCTTGCACCTGCTGCAGCGGTTCGCAGCGCTGCACGGCAAGCGCATCGCAGGTTTCACCGACCGTGCGCTCGACGCGATGCGCTGCCACCCCTGGCCTGGGAACGTGCGCGAGCTAGAGAACCTGATCGAACGCGGCGTCATTCTGTGCAGCCCAGGCGAGCCCGTCGACGTGAGCGAGCTGTTCGTCGTTGCACCCGGCGCCGCGCCGGTGATCGTCAACGCCGAAGGCCAGCTCGAACGCGGCAGTCCGCCCGATGCGGCAACGCTCTACGACGAGATGCAGCGCCGCGGGCTCGGCCTCGAAGCACTCGAAGACGCGCTGCTGCAGGAGGCCGTGCAACGCACCGGCGGCAACCTCGCCGCAGCCTCGCGCGCCCTCGGCCTGAGCCGCGCACAACTCAGCTACCGACTTGCACGAGCGCACGAGCGCGCTCAGGAGTGACGACTGCCATGGTGAAGCGCGCAGTTCCTCAAGCCACCGCGGCGCGATTTCCGAAGCCGGCCGACGGCGGCGATGACGCCAGCGCGTCGCGCACGCTGATCGAGCGCGCCTACGCGCAACTTCGTGACGACATCATCGAGGGGCGGCTCGCCCCCGGCGAGAAGTTGCGTGTCGAGCATTTGAAGGACCACTACGGCGTCGGCGCCGGCACGCTGCGTGAGGCGATCACCCGGCTCGTCAGCGACGCCCTCGCCGTCGCCGAAGGTCAGCGCGGCTTTCGAGTCGCACCGATTTCCATGGCCGATCTCGAAGACCTGACGCAGCTGCGCGTGCACATCGAGATCGAAGCGCTTCGGCAGTCGATCCGACGTGGCGACACGGCCTGGCGCGAGCAGCTTCAAATCGCCTTCGAGGAGCTCTCCGCCTTCGAGCAACCCATCCGGCCCGACAGCCGGCGACATTGGGAACAGCTCAATGCGCGCTATCACGAGGCGCTGATCGCTGCCGGCGCGTCACCCTGGACCGTCAAGGTGTTGCGCCTGCTGTCGCGCCACAGTGAGCGCTACCGGCAATTCGCGATGACCTTGCCGCACAGCCCGCGTAACGCCCACGCGGAGCATGCCGAGATATTCGAGCTGGCAATGGCTGGGCAGGATGCGCGCGCCGCCCTGGCGCTGGAAGCGCACATCCGCACGACGCCCGACCAACTCATGGCAGCGATTCGAGAGGGCACGCTCTTGTTGCGGCAAGACGAAGCGGCGATGGCGCTGGTCGTCCCGATCGCGATCCAGGCGGTGCCGGCCCGTGAATTCCGAAACAGCAATCCGCGTGTGTTCGGCTGAGCATCCAACGCGGTTCGATCTCCGCAGTTTGATGGTTGAGGTTCGTCCAGACGCGCGAGGCTGTTCTTCGAATTCGGCAGCCTCGGGCGCCTCGTGGAGTCGTTCGGCGACCACTCGAGCCGCCTCCGCTTGGGTCAGTACTTCGAGAACCAGCGCTTGGACCGGTTCGGCGCCACTTCGAGGTAGAGCCCACCACTGTCGCTCAGTCGTACACGTGCCTTGGCTACGGGTTGCCCGATTTACCTATGACAATCGGCCGTTGCGAGACGATTCTGGACGGCAAAGCACGCTGGATTGGTCAGCCCGGAGGGACTCGAACCCCCGACATCCGACTTAGAAGGTCGGTGCTCTATCCAGTTGAGCTACGGGCTGAATGGGGTGCCGCGAGGGGCTTGAATGAGGTGGTCGGGGCGGCGGGATTCGAACTCGCGACCTACTGGTCCCAAACCAGTTG
>JBDTTU010000033.1:0-41527 GCA_039930465.1 Burkholderiales bacterium | reverse complement strand
TTCTTCGCCGGAGCCTTCTTCGCAGCGGCCTTCTTCGCCGGAGCCTTTTTCGCAGCGGCCTTCTTCGCCGGAGCCTTTTTCGCAGCGGCCTTCTTCGCCGGAGCCTTCTTCGCAGCGGCCTTCTTCGCCGGAGCCTTCTTCGCAGTTGCCATTTCATTTCTCCTTGATCAAGTTGAAAAGAACTGTCGCTCAATGACTGGATGCCACTGCACGGCAGCTATTCATCGCCCCAAGTCTGCCCAGGAGGGGCGCTTCGGTACGATGAATCGGGTGGCAAAACGAATGTTCCGCTTCTACGTCGGCCCAGTACGTTTTGCAAATCTTGATCCTTTGCTCGCGACCCACGCTCGACGCGCAGGTCAGTCCCACGAGAGCGCACCACCGCTCTGATATTCGATGACACGGGTCTCGAAGAAGTTGCGCTCCTTCTTCAGGTCGATCATTTCACTCATCCAGGGGAACGGGTTTTCCTCGTTCGGGAAAAGTTCTTCGAGGCCAATCTGCGTGGCCCGTCGATTGGCGATATAGCGCAGATACCCTTTGAACATCGATGCGTTCAAGCCGAGCACGCCACGCGGCATGGTGTCTTCCGCATATCGGTACTCCAGCTCAACGGCTTTCTGGAACAGCGTCTTGATCTCGCCCTTGAATTCCGGCGTCCAGAGCTGCGGATTCTCGAGCTTGATCTGGTTGATCAGATCGATGCCGAAATTGCAGTGCATGGACTCATCGCGAAGGATGTACTGGTACTGCTCTGCCGCACCGGTCATCTTGTTCTGACGCCCCAGCGCCAGAATCTGCGTGAAGCCGACGTAGAAGAACAAACCCTCCATCAGACAGGCGAACACGATCAATGACTTGAGCAGTTTTTGATCGTTCTCAAGCGTGCCGGTGTGAAAGCCCGGGTCCATGATCTCGCCGATGAACGGCAAGAGGAACTCGTCCTTGTCGCGGATCGACTTGACTTCGTTGTACGCGTTGAAGATTTCGCTTTCGTCGAGGCCGAGCGATTCGACGATGTACTGATATGCGTGCGTGTGAATCGCTTCTTCGAAGGCCTGGCGCAGCAGAAATTGCCGGCACTCGGGCGCCGTGATGTGCCGATAGGTGCCCAACACGATGTTGTTCGCAGCCAGAGAATCGGCAGTCACGAAGAACCCGAGATTGCGCTTGATGATGCGGCGCTCGTCTTCGGTCAGGCCGTTCGGGTCTTTCCAAGTCGCGATGTCTCGCGACATGTTGACCTCTTGCGGCATCCAGTGGTTGGCACACGAAGCCAGGTACTTTTCCCACGCCCACTTGTACTTGAACGGCACCAGCTGATTGACGTCGGTCTGACCATTGATGATGCGTTTGTCGGCAGCCTTGACGCGCCGCGCGACGGCGGGCGCCTGGCTCGGCATGACTTCCGGGAACATCGAAGGCGCAACGGCCGCGAGTGCCGGAGTCGCATGCATCTGCGAGAGGCTCGCTGTGTGAGTTGTAAAGGGCTTAGCTTCTTCTTCCCAAACCAACATGGTGATTTTTCCAGTGCTTTCTAATTATGAGAGTGTTGCGCAAGAACCCCAAGCACTTATTGACTTTTGAGCGCATTGCTTGTTGCGATATTGCATCGACTTCATCGACTCGACGCCATCGAGCGAGGACCTCTTGCGCTACGGTTCAGACGCATTTCCTCACCCACGTCATCACGTGTGCGTGTCACTGACAGGCTTCGCAATCGGGGTTGTCGATCGCGCAGAACTTGAAGTCGGTCGCGGGTTCGACATGGCCGACACTCAACGCCGCATCGACGGTCACGGGCGCGCTTTTCGCAGTGCTCGCCGAAGCACCACCACCACTCGACACCGAATTCATGTGGCCCGCTTTCACCGTCGACTTCTCGGCATGCGTGGCACCAACGGTGCGCAAGTAGTAGGTCGTCTTCAGACCACGCAGCCACGCGAGTTTGTAGGTCTCGTCGAGCTTTTTCCCCGACGCACCGGCCATGTAGATATTCAATGACTGGCCTTGGTCGATCCACTTCTGGCGCCGCGCGGCGGCCTCGACCAGCCACTGCGTTTCGATCTCGAACGCTGTGGCATACAACGCCTTCAGGTCCTCAGGCACCCGGTCGATACGGCGCAACGATCCGTCGAAGTGCTTGAGGTCCATCACCATCACGTCGTCCCACAGGCCAAGCTTCTTCAGGTCGCGCACCAGGTACTCGTTGACGATCGTGAACTCGCCCGAGAGGTTCGACTTGACCGACAGGTTGCCGAAGGAAGGTTCGATCGAGGCACTGACGCCGATGATGTTCGAGATGGTCGCGGTCGGCGCGATCGCCACGCAGTTGGAGTTGCGCATGCCGAACTCGCTGATGCGGCTGCGCAGCGCGTTCCAGTCGAGCGTGACACTGCGGTCGACTTCCACATAACCACCTCGCTGCTCTTCGAGCAGGTCGAGCGAGTCGATCGGCAGGATGCCGCGATCCCACAACGAACCGCGGTAGCTCGCGTACCGGCCGCGCTCGGCCGCCAGTTCCGTCGAAGCCCAGTAGGCCTGATAACAAACGGCTTCCATCGACTGGTCGGCAAACGCCACCGCCGCGTCCGAAGCGTAAGGCAGGCCCAGTTCATACAACGAATCCTGAAAGCCCATGATCCCCAGCCCCACGGGCCGATGCTTCAGATTCGAATCGCGCGCCTTCTTCACTGCGTAGTAATTGATGTCAATCACGTTGTCGAGCATGCGCATCGCCGTCGAGATGGTCTTCTTCAACTTGGCGTGATCAATCTGCACGACATCGTTCTCGCGCTTCAAATGGTGCACCAGGTTCACCGAACCCAGGTTGCACACTGCGATCTCGGTCTCGCTGGTGTTGAGTGTGATCTCGGTGCACAGGTTGCTCGAGTGCACCACGCCCACGTGCTGCTGCGGCGAACGCACGTTGCAGGCGTCCTTGAACGTGATCCAGGGGTGGCCGGTCTCGAACAGCATCGAGAGCATCTTGCGCCACAGGTCGCGCGCCGGCGTCTTCTTGAACAGCTTGATCTCACCACGCTCGCACTTGTCTTCGTAGGCGGTGTAGGCCACTTCGAAGGCCTTGCCGAACTTGTCGTGCAGGTCGGGGCAACTGCTCGGCGAGAACAGCGTCCAGTCGGTGCCGTCCATCACGCGCTTCATGAACAGGTCGGGAATCCAGTTCGCGGTGTTCATGTCGTGCGTGCGGCGGCGGTCGTCGCCGGTGTTCTTGCGCAGCTCGAGGAATTCTTCGATGTCGAGGTGCCAGCTTTCCAGGTAGGCGCAGACCGCGCCCTTGCGCTTGCCACCCTGGTTGACGGCCACGGCCGTGTCGTTGACGACCTTGAGGAACGGCACCACACCCTGGCTCTTGCCGTTGGTGCCCTTGATGTGGCTGCCGAGCGCACGTACGTTGGTCCAGTCGTTGCCCAGGCCGCCGGCGAACTTGCTCAGCAACGCGTTTTCTTTCAGCGCTTCGTAGATGCCGTCGAGGTCGTCGGCCACTGTGGTGAGGTAGCAGCTCGACAACTGCGAGCGCCGCGTGCCGGCGTTGAACAGAGTCGGTGTGCTGCTCATGAAGTCGAAGCTCGACAACACTTCGTAGAACTCGATCGCACGCGCTTCGCGGTCGATCTCGTTGAGCGCCAAGCCCATCGCTACACGCATGTAGAAAGCCTGCGGCAGCTCGATGCGCGCTTCTTCGATGTGCAGGAAGTAACGGTCATACAGTGTTTGCAGACCGAGGTAGTCGAACTGCAGGTCGCGGTCGGCCTTCAGTGCAGCACCCAGCCGCGGCAGGTCGAACTGCAGCAGTTTTTCGTCGAGCAACTCGGCCCGCACGCCCTTCTGGATGAACCCGGGGAAGTAGTCGACGTAACGCGCGTGCATGTCAGCGTGCAGCACTTCTTCGCCGAGGATCTCGCGCCGGATCGTGTGCAACAGCAGGCGTGCGGTGGCGCGCGTGTAACCGGGGTCTTTCTCGATCAGCGTGCGCGCGGCCAGGATTGAAGCCTTGTGCACTTCGTCGATCGGCACGCCGTCGTAAAGGTTGCGCCGCGTCTCCGCCAGGATCGGGTCGGGCTTCACATCGGCCCCCAGGCCGGCGCAAGCCGAGTCGATCAAGGTCTTCAGGTGTACCAGATCGAGCGGGACACGCTGACCACGGTCGAGCACGGTCAGCGACGGCTCGACCGGCGCGGCCGGCTGGCCCTGGCGGGAACGCTCTTGCGAACGACGCTCGCGGTAAAGCACATACGCGCGCGCCACCTCGTGGTGGCCACCACGCATCAGCCCCAGTTCAACGTGGTCCTGCACGTCTTCGATGTGGAAAGTGCCACCGCCCGGGCGCGAACGCAGCAGCGCCCGCACCACCGACTCGGTCAGGCCATCGACCGTCTCGCGCACGCTGGCCGAAGCCGCGCCTTGCGTCCCGTGAACGGCGAGGAAGGCCTTCATCAACGCCACCGCGATCTTGTTCGGCTCGAACGACACGACCGCGCCGTTGCGCCGAATGATCTGGTAGCCCTGATAGACCGAAGCAACGGGGTCCGCAGCAGCCATCGGGCGAAGTGCAGCGGCAGTGGACGAGATAGCGGTAGAAACAATTTGCATGGATGCCTCTTGGGTTTTGATTCGCCGCCGAAACGGACTTGACTTGTTCTTTTTCGCGCCGTCTTTAGGGGCGAAATGCGGTGGAACATCGGCCGACAGAACGATGTTCCTGCGGGCGTTCGAGCGGGCTGGCCGCCCTCGTCGCCAAGCTGAACCGCACGCCACCTCGCGGCGCGAAGCGGGTTCTTTCGGTCAGTCCGGGCGAGCTCATGAGGAAGGCCTTGGGCACAGCGTTGACGCGCTGAACGATAACACGGTCACACACTATATCTGGGGTCTGACAGCGCAACAAGCACTAGCTGTAGCGTATCAACCCTGATGCGACCCACACCACACTTTGTGACCGATTCGCGCTTTTCGCCGCGCCTTCCGATGCTCAGTGCGGTGTCACCACGCTGTCGGGAAAACGCCCCGCCGGCCAGCCCAATGCGGCGATGAGCAGAGGCCAGTCGAAGCCTGCGCCAGGGTCGTGCTTGCGCCCCGGCGCCACGTGTTCATGGCCTGCCACCGAGGTGATCGGGTGGCGTCGCGCCACGGCCTTCACAAGCCCGCTCAAGGCCTTGTATTGCGGCGGCTCGAACGTGCCCCCTTCCAGGCCTTCGAGTTCGATGCCGATCGAAAAATCATTGCAGTCGGTGCGGTCATGCCACGTCGACGCACCAGCATGCCAGGCCCGGTCGTCGCAAGAAACAAACTGCAACAGCTCGCCGTCGCGCCGCACCAGGAAGTGCGCCGAGACCTGCACGCCCCGAATCTCGTCGTAGTAGGGGTGCGCGTCCCAGTCGAGCCGGTTGGTGAACAGGCGCTCGATCGCGTCGCCACCAAATTCACCCGGCGGCAGGCTGATCGAATGGATCAGCACCAGGTCGATCGCCACACCAGCAGGGCGCGGCCCGAAGTTCGGTGATTCGCAGCGCCGCGCCTTGCGCCACCAGCCGGCGTCCCAACCCATTGCCTTCACTCGCGTTCGGCGCCGCCGGCGTCTCCGCCCACGTTGACGTTCAGCCGCGCCATGCGGTAGCGCATCTGGCGCAGCGACAGCCCCAGGCCCGCGCCGGCTGCGGTGCGGTTGAAGCGGTGCAGTTCGAGCGCACGAACCAGGATCTCACGCTCGACGTGGTCGAGGTAGACCGCCAGATCGTGCGGCAAGGGTTCTTCGATCGGCACCATCGGCGCCAGCGCCCGGGTGGCGTTCTGCACGTCGGCGTCGGTCTGGCTCATGATTCTTTCGAGCTCGAGCGCCGCGGTGTCGGTGAACACGGCTTCGGGCAAGCCGAGGTCGTAGACGTCGATCACCTCGCCGCCTGACAAGGCCACCGCGCGGTGCAGCAGGTTCTCGAGTTCGCGCACATTGCCCGGGAACGAATATCGCTGCAGATGCACCATGGCTTCGAGCGTCAGGCGCGCTGGCGTGGCCACACCAGCGTCTTTGGCGATGCGTTCCAGCACCCGTTCACTGATCGAGACCAGGTCTTCGAGACGCTCGCGCAACGGCGGCACACGAATCTGAATCACGTTCAGACGGTAGTAAAGGTCTTGCCGAAACTGCCCGATCTGCACTTCGGCGCCCAGGTCCTTGTGGGTGGCACTCAGCAAACGGACGTTGACCGGCACCTCGCTGACCGCGCCCACCGGCCGCACCGAACGCTCCTGAATCGCCCGCAGCAGTTTCGACTGCATCGGCAAAGGCAAGTCACCGATCTCGTCAAGGAACAGCGTGCCACCGTTGGCGGCCTGAAAGAACCCGGCACGGTCTTCCATCGCGCCCGTGAAAGCGCCCTTGCGGTAGCCGAAGAACTCGGCCTCGAGCAACTGCTCGGGAATCGCGCTGCAGTTCACCGCAATGAATGGCTGCCCGTTGCGCACGCTCACCTCGTGGATTGCGCGCGCCACAAGTTCCTTGCCGGTGCCGGACTCTCCCGTCACCAGCACCGGCGCCATGCTGCGCGCCACCTTGTCGACCAGCGAGCGCACCTGCTCCATCGCCGACGACTGGCCCGCCATGCGCGCCAGCGCCGCGCTGCCCGGCGCGGCCGCCATCATGGGCGTAGCCATGACCGGCTTGGGGACAACACGCAGCACTGCAGCACCGCCCTGCTCCGACGGCAGGCTCGACGGGTCCATGGTCGGCACCACCACCGTGCCGCGGCCGAGCGCCGATGCCACGACGGCCCGGAACTGCTTCAGGTCGACCGGCTTCGTCAGGTAGTCGTAGGCCCCGGCCTTCAGCGCCTCGACCGCGTTCTCGGCCGAGCCGTAGGCGGTGATGACAATGGCCTTCTCGCGCCGTCCGCTTTCTTCGAGCCAGCGCAATACGTCGAGCCCGGTACCGTCGGGCAAACGCATGTCGGTGATCACGGCGCTGTAGGTGCGGTCTTTCAGGTGAAGCAAGGCGTCTTGCACCGTGCCCGCGGTCTCGATGTCGTAACCCTCGCGCAGCAGTGTCAACTCGTAGAGAGTGCGAAGGTCGGGCTCGTCGTCAACGACCAGCAGACTGAAATGCGAAGCAGTGGTCATGAGGTGAGGTGTTGGCGGGCTTCGGTGGGGTTGAGCGCCCGGCGCCGCATCTCGATGAAGAACTCGTTGCGTTGCGCTTCACCGACGGCTCGCAGCCGGTAGTCGAGGCTGGCGCCGTAACGCTCGCACAGCTCACGGCAAATATACAGGCCCAGCCCGGTGCCGCGGCTGCGGGTCGAGAAAAACGGTTCGAACAGGTAAGGCTCCACGTCGGCAGCAATCGGCGCGCCATCGCTGGCGATGCTCAGGAAGGCCTGTGCCGCGTGCCGCGAATCGAGCCGAAGCTGAATCGCCCCCGGGCTCTGGCTCGCATAGCGCCGCGCGTTGTCGAGCAGGTTGACGAGCACGCGGCGCAGGTGCTCGGCGTCGAACACGACACCGAGTGGCTCAGAGGGCAGGTCGATGCGCAGCACGCTGCCCTCGCCCAATGCCAGCCCGGCCGCGCTCGCCCACTCGGCGCACACCGCCGTGACTTGCGCCGTCGCGTCGATCGCACCCACTTCGTGCACCGCGCCCGGCGCCACTTCCATCACGTCGTCGACGATGCGTTTGAGGCGCTCGACATTGTCGCTCACCATGCTCATCAGCCGCTGCTGGGCCGGATCTACAACGTCTTCGAGCAGCAGCGCGTTGGCTTGCGAAATGGCCGCCAGCGGGTTGCGAATCTCGTGCGCGATGCCGGCCGACATGCGGCCCATCGCCGCCAGCTTTTCCTGCCGGCTGCGGGCCTGCATGTTGCGCACGTCTTCCAGAAACAGCACGCAGAACTCTTCGGTCGCCTGCGGCTCGCGCTTGCGCGTGAAACGTATGCGGGCACGCAGCGTGCGCTGCAGGCCAGCCTCGAAACGCAGCACCACGTCGCGCCCGGCCTCGGGCCACGAGGCTTCGACGAACGCTCGCTCGACCGTGCCCACGAGCGAGCCCCAGGCCTGCACCCCGCGCAACTGGAAGGGCGCCGGCCGGCTCATGCCGCTGGGCGCGAGCAGCTCACGTGCGGCCGGGTTGGCAGCACGAACGCGGCCTCGCCGGTCGACCACCAGCACGCCTTCTTCCATCTCTTCGATGACGAGCCGGTTCAGTTGCGCCTGCTGGCGCGCCATCTCCATGCTGCCGCGAGCGGCGAGTTCCTCACGCGCCAGACGCCCGGCGAGTTCACCGGCCAGCACCGTGATCACGAAGAAGCCACTGCCGGCCAGGCCGGCCTGGGTGATCTGCAAGGCACTGTCGCCGCCGGAATAGCGCGCGAACCAGGCCGTCACGAGCAAGGCCAGAGTCACCGCTGCTGCGGTGGCCAGCGCCAGGATGCGCGGCGTCAGCACGCCGGCCATCAATACCGGCATCACGAGCAGCGCCAGGTAGTTCAGACTCGCCACCGGCGCCAGCACGTGCAGCGCCATGAAACAAACGAGGTCGACGCCGATCGTCACCAGCCACTGCGGGCCGCGCAGGCGCACCAGCGCGCGCGGCGCCGGCTGGTAGCGCGGCAACAACCACAGGCTGATGGCCAGGGCGGCGTACACGATGCTCGTGACGATCACCGGGTACGTGGGGCGCGAACCGAACAGGCCGGCGGCCGCAAGCGTGGCCACCAGTGCCACGCCAAGCGCGGCGCGCGCAGCAATGAAGGTGCGGTAAATGCGCTCGAACGCGCTCGTGCCCGACTTGACGGCGCGCGCCGCCTGGCGCGACAGGAAGCGCGAATCCTTGGGCGCCGCGGCGGCCTCGTGCAAGCCGTTCACGAAGTGCGATTCGTCTTCGGCCGCGCCGTCTTCGTGAAGTTCGGTGTCGGCACCAAACGCGCCGAACCACGACTCTTCGACCACCGCCGGCTTGCGCCTGCCGGCTCGTTCCGGAAGACGGCGCTCCGGTGTACTCATGAATCGGGGTGGGCCTGCTCGAACGCGGCGCGGTGCGCGTCGCCGCAGAACACGCCGCCTCTTCCCGGCAAGGCTTCATCGCGGGGCAGGTGCACGCCGCACTGCGCGCAAGCCAGCATCGGCTGCGGCTCGGCCGGATTCGCCGAGCGCGCGGCGGGCGGGGGCGTGCGGCGGCGCTGCCCACCGCGCAACAGCCACAACAACAGGAACACGGCGATCAGGAACAGAAAGATCTTCACGTCAGCACCCTGTCATGCCGGCGGCCCGCGGTGCAGCAGCACCTCGAGCACGAAGCGCGAGCCCACGTAGGCCAGCAGCAAAAGTGCGGCGCCGGCGTACACCCAGCGCGTGGCCGCCGGGCCGCGCCAGCCGAAAGCGCGGCGCCCGGCCAGCAGGCCTGCGAACACGACCCAGCCGAGCATGGAGAACACGGTCTTGTGGTCCCAGCGCCAGGGGTTCGCGAACCACGCACCAAGCGCGAGCGCGGCCGACAGCACCACGAAACCCGCGGCCACAAAACGAAAGGTCAATCGTTCAAGGCGCAACAAGGGCATGCCCTTGATCGCGCCGGCCGTGGCCACCGCGGCCGGCCGCATCTGGCGTTCGGCCCGGCTCAGCATGGCGGCGTGCAACACCGCCGCGCCGAACAGTCCATAAGACGCAATGCCCAGCACCCAGTGCAGCGGCGCCCAGCGTGAAGGTATGTGCGGCCGCAGTTCGCCGGGGAACGACCACGCCAGCACCACCACGACGATGCCGAGCAAGGCCAGCGTGCGCCTCGCACCGGGTAGGGGTACGAAGCGGCTCTCGACGACATAGACCGCCAGAACGAGCCACAAGGTCACCGACAAGGCCGGGGCAAACCCGAAGCGCGCCACAACGACGTGGCTGCCCAGGCCGGCGATGTCGACCACGATCGCAATCGCGTGCGCCACCCAGCCGGTCAACAGGGCGAGCCGCAGTGCGCCAGCAAATCGTTCATTGAGCGCCACTGCTGTGGCATAGGCCGCGAGCGCCACCAGGCTGGGAAGGCCCAGAGCCAGCGCGGCCTCACCCGCAGCGGGGGTACCGAACGATAGAATCATCATGACAGTGTACTTTCGTGCCTGCACGCTCAAGGCTTGTTCAACACCGAATGGCTTCCACCCTCACCGACCGCCTGAGTCGGCTCGTCAAGACGATGCGCGGCCAGGCCCGCATCACCGAAGACAACGTGCAGGACATGCTGCGCGAAGTGCGCATGGCGCTCCTCGAAGCTGACGTGGCCTTGCCGGTCGTGCGCGATTTCATCAATCGCGTCAAAGACAAGGCACTCGGCGCCGAGGTCGTGGGCTCGCTTTCGCCCGGCCAGGCGCTGGTCGGCATCGTCAACCGCGAACTCGCGTTGACGATGGGTGAAGGTGTCTCCGACATCAACCTCGCGGCACAGCCGCCGGCCGTGATTCTGATGGCCGGCCTGCAAGGTGCCGGCAAGACCACGACCACCGCCAAACTCGCCAAGCACCTGATCGAAAAGCGCAAGAAGAAGGTGCTCACGGTCTCGGCCGACGTGTACCGCCCGGCGGCCATCGAGCAGCTGAAGATGGTGACGAAGCAGGCCGGCGCCGAGTGGTTCGCGTCCTCAGCCGAAGACAAGCCGCTCGCCATCGCACTGGCTGCGCTCGACTACGCGCGCAAGCACTATTTCGACGTGCTGCTCGTCGACACCGCCGGCCGCCTCGCCATCGACGAAGCGCTGATGCGTGAAATCAGCGAATTGCACGCGGCGCTGAAACCTGTCGAGACCCTGTTCGTCGTCGACGCCATGCAGGGCCAGGACGCGATCAACACCGCCAAGGCCTTCAAGGAAGCGCTGCCGCTGACGGGCATCGTGCTGACCAAGATGGACGGCGACTCGCGCGGCGGCGCGGCACTGTCGGTGCGGCAGATCACCGGGGCGCCGATCAAGTTCGCCGGCGTCAGCGAGAAGATCGACGGGCTCGAAGTCTTCGACGCACAGCGCCACGCCGGCCGCGTGCTCGGCATGGGCGACATCGTCGGCCTGGTCGAAGAGGTGCAAAAAGGCGTCGACATGGCGGCGGCGCAGAAGCTCGTCGACAAGGTCAAGTCGGGCGACGCCTTCGACCTGAACGACTTTCTGTCGCAGATCTCGCAGATGAAGAAGATGGGTGGCCTGTCGGGCCTGATGGACAAGCTGCCGTCGCAGATGATGGGCAAAGCCGCGAACCTCGGCCAGGCCGACATGGACCGCGCCGAGCGCGACGTGCGCCGCATGGAAGGCATCATCTGCTCGATGACCCCGCTCGAACGCCGCAAGCCCGACCTGCTAAAGGCCACGCGCAAGCGCCGCATCGCCACCGGCGCCGGCGTTCAGGTCCAGGAAGTGAACCGCCTGCTCAATCAATATGAGCAGATGCGCGACATGATGAAGAAGATGAAAGGCGGCGGCATGATGAAGATGATGAAGCGCATGGGCGGCATGAAGGGCATGGGTGGTCCGGGCGGCATGCGCTGACCGGCGCACACTGGCAAGTGCCCCACAAGGGCGAGGAGTGATGATGAATATCTGGCTGATTGCGCTTTTGGTCGTTCTGGCGGCACTGGTGCTGCTGTGGTGGCTGCGTCGCGAGCCGGGCGCCGTGCGCGTAGCCGAACCGGAAGACCGCATCGATACGCTCATCGGCTGGCCGCCTCAGGCCACCCGCGTGATGACCACGCCCGAGCGCATCGCGTTCGGCACGCTGGTGCGGGCGCTGCCCGAATACATGGTCCTGGCGCAGGTGCCGCTGTCGCGGTTCCTGAGCGTGCCCAAGCGCAACTCGTATTCAGACTGGCTGCGCCGGCTTGGCTATCAGAGTGTCGACTTCGTGGTGTGCGACATGACCTCGCAGGTCATCGCGGTGATCGAGATCCAGGGCGCCGACAGCCGCAACAGCGAGCGCGCGCGCAAGCGCCTGTCGCGCATCGGCCGATCACTCAAGGCAGCTTCGATCCCGATGCACGTATGGACGGAAAACGTGCTTCCCTCGATCGACGCGGCGCGCGAGGCCGTGCTGCCAAGGCCAACCGCCACGGCCACCGATGCGGCGCCCGTGCAGTCGCCGCTCAGCGGCCCGGCCTCGATGGCGCTGGCCAACAACGCCAACGACCTGTTCATGGACACCGACCGCGAAGCGACATCCGACGACGTGATCGAAGCCCCGCCGTCTACCTGGTTCGACGAGTTCGATTCGGGCCCCACGCCGCTGCAAAAGCGCTGAGGTGCGCTGCTGGCCCGTATCAGGCCAGCAGCGCCTGCGCGAACTCACGCGCGCTGAAGGTCTGCAGGTCTTCGAGCTTCTCGCCCACACCGATGAAGTAGACCGGCAACGGCCGCCCGCCGTTGCGCACCCGCTCGCGTGACCACAGCGCCACGGCCGCGAGCACGCCACCCTTCGCGGTGCCGTCGAGTTTGGTGACGATCAACCCGGTCAATTGCAGCGCCGCGTCGAACACCTGCACCTGCGTCAGCGCGTTCTGGCCGGTGTTGCCGTCGACCACCAGCAGCACCTCGTGCGGCGCACCCTGCTGCGCCTTGGTGATCACGCGGCGAATCTTTTTCAGCTCTTCCATCAGGTGCACTTGCGTCGTGAGGCGCCCGGCGGTGTCGGCGATCACCACGTCACATCCACGTGCCTTGCCGGCGATCACGGCGTCGAAGGTCACGGCCGCCGGATCGCCATCTTCCTGGCTCACGATCTCGACCTGGTTGCGGCCGGCCCAGACCGCGAGCTGCTCGCGCGCGGCGGCGCGAAAGGTGTCGGCCGCGGCGAGCAGCACCTTCTTGTGGGCATCGGCCAGGTGGCGCGTCAGCTTGCCGATGCTGGTGGTCTTGCCGGCACCGTTGACGCCAACGACCATCATCACCGTGGGACGGTGTTCGCCCACCCGCAGCGCCTGTTCGAGCGGCGCCAGCAAGTCGGCGAGTGCATCGGCCAGCAGGCTCTTCACGGCCTGCGGGTCAGCAGCTTTGGCTTCCTTGACGCGCCGCTTCAGATCGGCCAACAGGAACTCTGTGGCCTTGACGCCGGCATCGGCCATCAACAGCGCCGACTCCAGTTCTTCATACAGCGCGTCGTCGATCTGCGTGCCGGTGAACACCTGGGCGATGCTTGAGCCGGTCTTGCGCAGGCCGCCGCGCAGCTTGTCGATCCAGTTGCGGCGCTCGGGTTCGGGCTCAGTCGGCACCGTCACCACCACTGCGGTGGTTGGCAGCACGGCGGCCATGGACGCGGCAGCGTCGGGCGCTGGTTTTTTCTTGAAGAAGCTGAACATGCTGGGCGGGCGTCGATCCGGGGCGATGAAGGGCAGTAGGAAGGCATGAGCGGCGCAGTTTCGCTGCCGCCCGACCGGCGATATAATGGAAGGCTTAGGCGCTTTAGCTCAGTCGGTTAGAGCGACGGAATCATAATCCGCAGGTCCGGGGTTCGAATCCCTGAAGCGCCACCAGATGCCAACAAGCCTTGCAGATCCGCAGTCTGCAAGGCTTTTTTGTTGCGTACTGCCCGTGGCGCCACCTTGGCCCTATCCTGACCGGCATCACCGCCAGACAGGAACCGCCATGACCACGCCCGCCCGCTTCGAGCTCTATTCTTTCTGGCGCACCTCGGCCACCTACCGTGTGCGTGTGGCCCTCAATTTGAAAGGCGTGCAGGCGCACGAGCGCAACGTCAACCTCGACGCGGGCGAGCAGCGTGGCGAGCCTTTCCTGAAGATCAACCCGCTCGGCGCGATTCCGGCCCTGCTCGACAACGAAGCCGGCGCGTCGGCCGTGCCCATCACCCAGTCGCTCGCGATCCTCGAATTCCTCGACGAAACCTACCCCACGCCGCCGTTGTTGCCCACCGACCCGCATGGCCGCGCACGCGTGCGCTCGCTGGCCGCGATGCTCGTGGCCGACACCCACCCGCTGATCACGCCACGCGTCAAGAAGTACCTGACGACCACCGGCGGCTTCGACGACGCGGCCTGGCGCGCCTGGCAGACGCAGTGGTTCACAACCGGCCTGCAGGCCTTCGAACAGCGGCTCGCGAACGAGCCCGGCACCGGCAGCTTCTGCCATGGCGACAGCGTGACGCTGGCCGACATCTGCCTGGCCAGCATCATCGTCGTAATGCGTGTGTTCAAGATCGAAGTGCCGAACATCCCGACCATCGACCGCATCATGGCCAGTTGCGAAAAGAACGAAGCCTTCGCGAAGGCCGCGCCGGCACGCCAACAAGGCGCGCCACAGGCCTGAGGCTGCGCGCAGCGAACGATCAGCCCAGGCCCTTGTTCGGGTTGATCAGGTATTTCACGCCCGTTGCACGCTGGCCGTAGGCCGCGATCACGTCAGGTTCCAGCACTTCGGCCAGCGACACCTCCTTCGCATAGTGGCTTGCGAAGGTCGTCTTGAGTTCGGCCGCAACGCGTTGCTTCAGCGCCTGCGCCGCGGCCGGCCCGATCTTCTGCAGGAACGGAAACAGCAGCCAGCCGCCCATGCCCCAGGTCATACCGAAGTTGCGGTTGAACTCGGTCGGGCCGGTGTCCAGACCACCGTAGATGTAGACCTGCTTGTGCGTGGTCGAACCGTAGCGACTGTATTCATTGGCGGTGCGGTTGAGCGCCGCTTCCATGCAGCCGAGAATCTGCCCGGCGAGCTTGCCGCCACCGGTCGCGTCGAACGCGATCGTCGCGCCGGTGGCCACGAGCGCGTCGGTCAGGTCTGGCAGGAAACTGGCCGAGCCGGCGATGCACACGTGCGCAGCGCCCATCGCTTTCAGCAGATCGGCCTGCTCGGGCTTGCGCACGATGTTGACCAGCGCCACACCATCGGCCATGCAGATGCGGTTGAGCATCTGGCCGAGGTTCGACGCTGCGGCCGTGTGCACGAGCGCCGTGTGGCCTTCGCGCCGCATGGTCTCGACCATGCCCAGCGCCGTGAGCGGGTTGACAAACGACGACGCACCATCGGCCGGCGTGGCCCCTGCGGGCAACACCAGGCACTGGTCGGCCGCGATGCAGCGGTACTGCGCGTACATCGCGCCACCGAGCACGGCCACGGTCTTGCCCAGCAGCGCCTGAGCTTCGTCTGACGCGCCTGCCGCGACGACCACGCCTGCGCCTTCATTGCCAACAGGCATCGATGCGCCCATGCGCCCCGCCATGGCCTTCATGGCGGCGTCGGGAATGCGCGCCGTGACCACCGGCTGCTCGGGCGAGCCCGATGCTTTCACCGTTTTCATGTCGGCCGCGCCGAACAGCAGCCCCAGGTCGGAAGGGTTGATCGGCGAGGCTTCGATGCGCACGAGCACTTCGTTCGCCGCCGGCTCGGGCACCGGCACGCTGGCGAGTGAAACCTCAAGTTCGCCGCTCTGCTTGACGAGCGAGCGCAACTGAAGCGCAGTGCGGGGGATGTTGTATTTGCTCATGCGCGGTCTCCTGAAGTCGGCCGCGCCGAGTGTAGGCCGCATGGCACGACGCCGTCGCGACGCGGGAGGCACCGCCGCGAAGGCCGCAGCGCCTACTTCGACAGCGCGAGCTTGATTCCGAAGCCGATCAGGAACACGCCTGCCAGTTTTTGCAGCACGCTCGAGACGACCGGGTTCGCGCGCATGCGCTCGGCCAGGAAGTGCGTCAGCGCCACCACGATCAGACCGTAGGCAAGCGTCAGCAGCGCGATCGTCAGCGCCATCGCACCGAAGGTCACCACGCCCTGGTGGCGAAGCGGGTCGACGAACAGCGGGAAGAACGCCATGTAGAACACGATCGCCTTCGGGTTCAGCAGCGTGATCAGCAGCGCCTGCCTGAAGTAGTGGCGCGGCCGGATGTTCAGCACCGGCGCGTCGCCGGGTTTGGCCAGCAGCATCTTTGCGCCCAGCCACCCGAGGTAGGCGGCACCCAGCCACTGCACGGCACGAAACGCCGGCGGCCAGGCGGTCAGCAAGGCTGCAACCCCTGCGACTGCCGTCCACATCAGAACCTGATCGCCAGCGATCAGCCCGAGCGTGGCAGCGATGCCACCGCGCACGCCGCCCTTGCCGGTCGACGTGATCAACGCCAGGTTGCCCGGCCCGGGAATCAACAGGAAGACAATGATCGCGGCCACGAACGCGGCGTAGTCGGCAATTCCAAACATGAGGCTGCTCCCATCGGGCCAAAACGCGATGCTACGCGAGGCGCCCTGCGTTAAACTGCGCCCCCTTCGACCCCCTCAACAGCCACTGGATGAACACCATGTACCGCTGTCTTTTCGTGGCCGCCGCCACGGTCGTGCTGGCCGCTCCCGCGGCCGCGCAAATGCAACGCAACTTCCCCGCCACCGCGCTGCGCGGCTCGATCGTGGTGGGCAACAACGCCGAGCTCAGGCTCAACGGCCGCGCCGCCCAATTTGCGCCCGGCGTGCGCATTCGCGACCAGGCCAACATGATCCAGCTCACTGGCGCGCTGGTCGGCCAGAAGCTGCGTGTGAACTACACCATCGACATCAGCGGCCTGGTGAAAGACGTGTGGATCCTTCGGCCTGAAGAAGAAGCGATGTGGCCCTGGCCCTCAACGCCCGAGCAGGCCCAGACCTGGTCGTTCGACCAGGGCGCGCAGGTCTGGACCAAGCCGTGAGCGCCGGCGACGGGGCGAAGAAGGTCTTCATCAAGACCTTCGGTTGCCAGATGAACGAGTACGACTCCAGCAAGATGGCCGACGTGCTGCGCGCAGCCCAGGGTTACGAGCCGACCTCGAATGTCGACGACGCCGACCTGATCCTCTTCAACACCTGCTCGGTGCGCGAAAAGGCGCAAGAAAAAGTCTTCAGCGACCTCGGCCGGGTGAAACACCTGAAGGCCAAGGGCGTATTGATCGGCGTGGGTGGTTGTGTGGCGAGCCAGGAAGGCGACGCGATCATCAAGCGCGCGCCGTATGTCGACGTGGTGTTCGGCCCGCAAACGCTGCACCGCCTGCCCGAGCTGCTGAACCAGCGCGCGAAGCAGCAGCGACCGCAGGTCGACATCAGCTTCCCCGAGATCGAGAAATTCGACCACCTGCCGCCGGCGCGGGTTGAGGGCGCGAGTGCCTTCGTCTCGATCATGGAAGGCTGCTCGAAGTACTGCAGCTACTGCGTGGTGCCCTACACGCGCGGTGAAGAAGTCTCGCGGCCGTTCGACGACGTGCTCGTGGAAGTCGCGCACCTTGCTGAACAGGGCGTGCGCGAAGTGACGCTGCTCGGCCAGAACGTGAATGCGTACCGCGGCGCGATGGGCCGCACGGCCGACATCGCCGACTTCGCGCTGCTGATCGAAGCAGTGGCCGCCGTCCCCGGCATCGCGCGCATCCGCTACACCACCAGCCACCCGAACGAATTCACGCAGCGCCTGATCGACGTGTACGCCAAGGTGCCGCAGCTCGTGAACCACCTGCACCTTCCGGTGCAGCACGGCAGCGACCGCATCTTGATGGCGATGAAACGCGGCTACACCGCCATGGAATACAAGAGCACGATCCGCAAGCTGCGTGCGGTGCGGCCTGAGTTGTGCCTTTCGAGCGACTTCATCGTCGGCTTCCCCGGCGAGACCGAAGCCGACTTCGGGCAGATGATGAAGCTGATCGATGACGTGGGCTTCGACTACAGCTTCAGCTTCATCTTCAGCCCGCGCCCGGGCACGCCAGCCGCGAATCTGTCCGACGCCACGCCGCAACTCGAAAAACTAAAGCGCCTGCACCACCTGCAGAAGGTGATCGACGACAGCGCCCGGCGCATCAGCGAATCGCGCCTGGGCACGGTGCAGCGGCTGCTGGTCGAAGGCCCGTCGCGCAAAGACCCGAACGAGCTGACCGGCCGCACCGAGTGCAACCGCATGGTCAACTTCTCCGCCGGGCCGAATTCGTCGCGGCTGATCGGCCAGATGGTCGACGTGACGATCACCGATGTGAATTCGCACTCTTTGCGCGCCGAGATTCTGCAGCGCGAACCGGAAGGCGTGTTGACGGCCTGAGGGCCACGTTCAGCGGCGGCGTGGCCCGAAGCCGGCCCACCAGACGCTGAGCGCACACATGAGCACCATCGCGCCGTAGGTCAGCATCTTGCCGTCGCTGCCGAAGGCGACCAGCCCGACCAGCAATGCGAGCGCCGAGCCGCTCACGGCCCAGACGCTCAAACGCTTCAGGCTCGCCGCCTTGAGGCTTCTGCGCCACAGCAGCTTGGCCATCAGGGCGGTCAGCAGGCCCACTCCCAGTGCGGGAGCGAAGAAGTTCAGCAGGTGCCACAAGGCATCGATAGGGCCCACGCGGGAGCTCCTTTGGAAAAGCGGGAAAGTGGTGGCCGAAGCAACGCCTTGATACGGATCAAGCGCACTGCGAGGCTTTTGACAACTCCGACGCCCGTGCGGCGTCGGCGAATTTTATAATCTGGTAATGAGCGTCTTCGCCCTGGGCCTGAACCACACGACAGCACCGCTGGATTTGCGCGGCCGTTTTGCGTTCACGCCAGAGCAGCTTGCGCCCACGCTGCAGGGCTTTCGTGAGCGTTTGCAGCGGGTCAGCGAGGTCGCGATCGTCTCCACCTGCAACCGCACCGAACTCTACGTGGGCGCCGCGCCCTCGCTTGTGAGCCCGGCTGTCGACTGGCTCGCCGGCTTGGGCGGCGTGAGCCCGCAGACCCTGCGCGACCACTCTTACGTGCTCGAAGGCGGCGCCGCGGCGCGCCACGCGTTCCGCGTTGCCAGCGGGCTCGATTCGATGGTGCTGGGCGAGCCGCAGATCCTCGGCCAGTTCAAGCAGGCGGTGCGTGAAGCGGAAACCGCGGGCACGCTCGGCGGCAGCCTGCACCAGATGTTCCAGCGCTCGTTCGCGGTCGCGAAAGAAGTGCGCACTTCAACCGAGATCGGCGCGCATTCCATCAGCATGGCGGCGGCCGCCGCGCGGCTGGCCTCGCAACTGTTCGAAGACCTGAGCGAAACCAAGGTGCTGTTCGTGGGCGCTGGCGAGATGATCGAACTCGTCGCCACCCACTTCGCGGCGCGCACGCCACGTGCCATGGCGGTGGCCAACCGCACACTGGAACGCGGCGAAAAGCTGGCCTCGCGCTTCGGTGCCGAAGCCATGCGCATGGCCGACCTGCCGGCGCGGCTGGCCGAGTTCGACATCGTCATCTCGTGCACCGCGAGTTCGCTGCCCATCATCGGGCTGGGCGCCGTCGAACGAGCGCTGAAGCTGCGCAAGAAACGCCCGATCTTCATGGTCGACCTGGCCGTGCCGCGCGACATCGAGCCCGAAGTGGCGCGGCTGCGTGATGTGTACCTCTACACCGTCGACGACCTGTCGGGCCTGGTGCAATCGGCAGGCGAAAAGCGCCAGGCCGCGGTCGAGCAGGCCGAGGCCATCATCGAAACCGGCGTGCAGAGCTTCGTGCACTGGCTCGACCAGCGTGGCTCGGTACCGCTGATTCAGGCTTTGCATTCGCAGGCCGACGACTGGCGCAGCACCGAGATCGCCCGCGCCCGCAGGATGCTCGCCAAAGGCGAAAACGTCGACGCGGTGCTGGAGGCGCTGTCGCGCGGCCTGACGCAGAAAATGCTGCACGGCACGCTGGCCGAGTTGCACGCCGCCGACGGCCCGCACCGCGCCGAACTGGCGCAGACGGTGTCGCGCCTGTTCCTGCGCCAGAACCCGCGGCCCCCGACCGACGACCAGCGTTAGCGGCCACGCAGCACTCCGCGTTTCGCGGAGCCGTTGCGCGCCGGCCCGGCGCGTGGTGCTCCGCACATCCGATCCAGAGCACCCCGATGAAAGCCTCTCTCCGTCAACAATTCGAGCGCCTTGCGCTTCGCTTGTCAGAGCTCGACGCCACGCTCGGCGATCCGGGTGTGGCGAGCGACATGAAGCGCTATCGCGAGCTGGCGCGCGAACATGCCGAGGTCTCGGGCCTGGTCGAACGATTCCGGCGCTTCGAGCAACGCGAGCGTGACTTGGGCGACGCCCAAGAGCTGCTCGCGGATCCGGAATTCGCACAGATGGCGCAGCAGGAAATCGACGAGGCGCGTGCCGACACCGAGCGCCTGCACTTCGAGCTGCAGGCCGCCTTGCTGCCGCGCGACCCCGACGACGCGCGCAACGTGTTCCTCGAAATCCGGGCCGGCACCGGTGGTGACGAATCGGCCCTCTTCGCTGGCGACTTGGCGCGCATGTACCTGCGCCACTGCGAGCGCCGCGGCTGGCGCAGCGAGCTGATGAGCGAGAGCGCGAGCGACCTCGGTGGCTACAAGGAAGTGGTGTTCCGCATCGAAGGCGACGACGTGTATGCGCGGCTCAAGTTCGAGTCGGGCGGCCACCGCGTGCAGCGTGTTCCGGTGACGGAAACCCAAGGGCGCATCCACAGCAGCGCCTGCACCGTGGCGGTGTTGCCCGAGCCCGACGAGACCGAGGAAGTGACATTGAACCCGGCCGAGCTGCGCATAGACACCTTTCGCGCCAGCGGCGCCGGCGGCCAGCACGTCAACAAGACCGACAGCGCGATCCGCATCACGCACCTGCCCACCGGCATCGTGGCCGAATGCCAGGACGACCGCTCGCAGCACCGAAACAAGGCCAAGGCCATGGCCGTGCTGACAGCGCGCCTGCGCGACAAAGACCGCAACGAGCGCGCCGCCACGGAGGCCGCCACGCGCAAGGGCCTGATCGGCAGCGGCGACCGCAGCGACCGAATCCGCACCTACAACTTTCCGCAGGGCCGGCTGACCGATCACCGCATCAACCTCACGCTCTACAAGCTGCAGTTCATTCTCGACGGCGATCTCGACGACGTGACCGCGGCGCTGCAGGCGGCGCAGGCGGCCGAGCAACTGGCGGCGCTGGAAAGCGGCGAGGCGTGACGAGGCCCGCAGACCCGGGTTTGCTCAGCGTCGCGCAGGCCCTGCTCGAAGCGCGCGCGCGCGGCGTCGACCGGCTCGACACGCTGATGCTGCTGGCCGACACGCTGGCGTGCTCGCGCACCTGGCTGCTGGCGCACGATGACTCTGCGCTGAGTGCCGAACAAGCCGGCCGCCTGCGGGCCGCGCTCGCCCGGCGTGCCTCGGGCGAGCCGCTCGCCTACCTGCTGGGTGAAAAGGAATTCCACGGCCTGATGCTCAAGGTGGATTCGAACGTGCTCGTGCCCCGCCCCGACACCGAAGTGCTGGTGGGCTGGGCGCTCGAATTGCTGACCGGCATGGCGCGACCGCGCGTCGTCGATCTCGGCACCGGCAGCGGCGCGATCGCGCTGGCGGTGAAACACGCCTGGCCCCCTGCCACTGTGGCCGCGACCGACGTGAGCGCAGCAGCGTTGGCAGTCGCTCGAAGCAATGCGAGCCGGCTGGCGCTCGACATCGAATTCATCGAAGGCTCATGGTGGCAGGCCGTGCCACAACGTCGTTTTCAGCTCGTGCTCAGCAACCCCCCGTACATCGCCGGTGGCGACCGGCACCTCGCGGCGCTCGCCCACGAGCCGGCGCTGGCACTGACCCCCGGCGGCGATGGCCTGGGCGCGCTGCGCAGCATCGTCGCTGGAGCGGCTGAACACCTCGAACCGGCTGGCTGGCTGCTGCTGGAGCACGGTTTCGACCAGGCTGAGGCGGTGCAGGCGCTGCTTCGCCAGCACGGGTTCGACGACGTTCAGACGCGCCACGACATCGCTGGCCAGCCCCGCTGCAGCGGCGGTCACCGGCCGTAACACCTGCAACCCGCGCTGCGCAACGCAGCGCCCGGAGTCGTGCAAAAGAGCGCGTCTCCTTCATCTGAGGGATGCGGTTTGGCGCAAGACGCAACACGCGCCGCAGGCAACGGCGTAGCATGAAATTTCGCTGTGGCACCCGCCCGAAGTTCGGCACGGTGCGTCACCCCGGAACCTTTCGAGGAGTCAATCATGCAAAAGCTGACATGGATGATTTTCGGGTTGCTGGCCGCCGCAACGTCTGCGGCGCAGGCAAGCGAAGGTGACGGCATCACGGCCAGCACCGAGCAGCTTCAATGGGCACGCTGGCAAGGCCGCATGGCCTTCAGCACCCAGCCGACCGGGCTCAGGCTCAACACCGTCAGCCTGATGGGCGACTACTACTTCAGCTCGCTCGCGGGCCCGCGCCGAGCCGGCGGCTTTCGTGCCAGCAGCGGTTTGCTGGTGGGCGCGCGTACCCAGTCGCGGCTGGCGCAACCGGGGTTGAGCGCGGGCAGCGCCTTCAGCATCGGCACCCAGGCGTTCGGCCAGGCCGCCGTGCTGCCTGCGGCGGGCGAAACCCCCAGCGACACCGCCACCCTGCCCTACCTGGGCCTGGGTTACACAGGCTTGTCGCTGCGCGGCGGCTGGAGCTTCAATGCTGACCTGGGCCTGGTGGCGCGCAGCCCGGGCAACGTCGTCAAGTTCGGCCGCAGCCAGAGCCTGGACGACACGGTGCGCGAGCTGCGCCTGGCGCCTCTGGTGCAATTCGGCGTGTCCTACTCTTTCTGAGGCCGGCGCCGAAGGGGTTTGCCCAGGCAAACCTGCGGCGGCGCGCCGGTTTGCCGTATAAACGGGGCTGTCTCAAATTCACACGGCCACACCACCATGAGTGACGTTCAAAAACGCATCGACGACCTCGTCAAGAACAACCACGTGGTGCTCTTCATGAAGGGCACGGCGCAGTTCCCGCAGTGCGGTTTTTCGGGCCGTGCGATCCAGGTGCTCAAGGCCTGCGGTGCGAAAGACCTGACCACCGTCAACGTGCTCGAAGACGACGGCATTCGCCAGGGCATCAAGGACTACGCCAACTGGCCGACGATTCCGCAGCTTTACGTCAACGGTGAATTTGTCGGCGGCTCGGACATCATGATGGAGATGTACGAAGCCGGCGAGCTGCAACCCCTGATCGAGGCCTGAAGATCACCACACGCGTTGTTGTCGGCATCACCGGCGCCACCGGCGCGGTGTATGCCGTGCGCCTGCTGGCCCGGCTGAAGGTAGCGGGGCGCGAAACGCATCTTGTCGCCAGCCCGGCTGGCGTGCTCAACGTGCACCACGAGCTCGGGCTCGATCGCAAGTCGCTCGAAGCGCTGGCCGACGTGGCCTACAACCCCGCCGACGTGGGTGCCGCAATCGCCAGCGGCTCGTTCGCGGCCGACGCGATGGTCGTGGCACCGTGTTCGATGAAGACACTGGCGTCGGTGGCGCACGGCCTGTCGGACAACCTGCTGACGCGTGCCGCCGACGTGGCGCTGAAAGAGCGCCGCCGGCTTGTTCTGATGGTGCGCGAAACGCCGTTCAACCTGGCGCACTTGCGCAACATGACGGCCGTGACCGAGATGGGCGGTGTCATCTTTCCTCCGCTGCCGGCGTTCTACCACCGGCCGCAAAGCATCGACGAGATGGTCGACGACACAGTGGAGCGGGTGCTGGCGCTGCTCGGCGTGAACGAAGCGGCACCCAAGGCCTGGCGCGGCCTTTGAGCGGCACCTTTCAAGAGGCTGGCTTGTAGGCCCAGACCCGCTGCGACGCGAACACCGCGTTCGGGTATTCCGGGCGGCCCCGGCTGCCGTTGTAACGGCCGAGTGCCATGTACATGTCGCCCTGTTCGCGGTCGAGATAGTGGCGCAGGATCACGCAGCCGAAACGAAGGTTGGTCTGCAGGTGAAACAGGCGGCTGGCGTCGCCGTCGCCGATCAGCCGGGCCCAGAACGGCATCACCTGCGTGTAGCCGCGTGCGCCCACGCTGCTGATCGCGTACTTGCGAAATCCGCTCTCGACCTGCACCAGGCCGAGCACCAGCGAAGGCTCGAGCCCGGCACGTTTGCTCTCGTACCAGACTGTTTCCAGGAACTCGACCCGCGACACATGCTCGGCCTTGCGCTTCTTGAGCCGGTTGCTCATCTCGCCGAGCCAGCGCAAATAGGCCAGCCTTGCCTCGATATTCTGGAACACCGGCTTGGGCGGCGCGCTGTCATTGACCGCAGCCGCGAGCGCCGAGCGCACCGAGTTGGCGAGCGGCTCTTCGACCTGGGCGCCCGCTCGCGCGCGTTGCGGCAGCAAGGTGATGAACGGCGCGAACAGCGCCGCCGCGCAAACCCGGCGGCGAACTCTCCCGGAGTGGGAGAGGTCAAGGCTCATGCGCCGAGCTTGGTCTTCAGCAAGGCCATCAGGTCGGCCGGCGGCAGCGAAGTCGCTTGCGCGTCACGACGGCCCTGGTATTCGACCTTGCCTTCCTTGAGGCCACGATCGGACAGCACCACGCGGTGCGGCACGCCCACCAGTTCCCAATCGGCGAACATGACGCCGGGGCGTTCGCCGCGGTCGTCGAGCATCACGTCAACGCCGAGGCCTTGCAGGTCGCCATGCAATTTGTCGGCGGCGGCTTGCACCTCGGGCGAACGGTCGTAACCGATGGGGCAGATCACGACAGCGAACGGTGCGATAGCGAGCGGCCACACGATGCCGCGCTCGTCGTGGTTCTGCTCGATCGCCGCGCCGAGGATGCGTGTGACGCCGATGCCGTAACAACCCATCTGCATCAGTTGCGGCTTGCCGGTTTCGTCGAGGAAGGTGGCCTTCATCGCTTCGCTGTACTTGGTGCCGAGGAAGAACACGTGGCCGACCTCGATGCCACGCTGGATCGCGAGCACGCCCTTGCCATCGGGTGAAGGGTCACCGGCAACGACATTGCGGATGTCGGCCACCAGATCGGGCTCGGGCAGGTCACGGCCCCAGTTCACACCGGTGAAGTGGAAGTCAGCCTCATTGGCGCCGCAGATGAAATCGCTCATCGCAGCGACGGTGCGGTCGGCCACCACCTTGACGGGCTGCTTCAGGTTGATCGGCCCGAGGTAACCCGGCTTGCAGCCGAAATGCGCGTCGATCTCGGCGCCGGTCGCGAAGCGGAAACCGTCCTTGAGACCCGGCACCTTGTTGGCCTTGATCTCGTTGAGCGTGTGATCACCACGCACGAGCAGCAGCCACACGGTCGTCTTCAAAACATCGCCCGCGACGCCGTTCTCGTCGGTGGCAAGCACCAGCGACTTGACCGTGCTGGCGAGCGGCACGCCGAGCAACACGGCCACGTCTTCGCAAGTCACCTTGCCCGGCGTCGGCGTCTTCACCATCGCGGCCGAGGCAGGCGCACGCTGCTCGATCAAAGGCAGCGCTTCGGCCAGCTCGATGTTGGCGGCGTAGTCTGAGGTCGGGCAATAAACGATCGCGTCTTCGCCGGTGTCGGCGATCACCTGGAACTCGTGCGAACGGTCGCCACCGATCGCCCCGGTGTCGGCGGCCACGGCGCGGAAGGTCAGCCCCATGCGCTCGAAGATGCGCACGTAGGCGTTGAACATCTGCTCATAGCTCTTGCAGGCGGCCTCGGGGTTGCGGTCGAAGGAGTACGCATCCTTCATCGTGAACTCGCGCCCGCGCATCACTCCGAAGCGCGGCCGGCGCTCGTCGCGGAACTTGGTCTGGATGTGATAGAAATTCTTCGGCAGCGCACGGTAGCTGCGCAGCTCCTGCCGAGCGATGTCGGTGATGACTTCTTCGCTCGTCGGCTGGATGATGAAGTCACGCTCGTGCCGGTCCTTGATGCGCATCAGCTCGGGCCCGTAAGCCTGGAATCGGCCCGACTCTTGCCACAGCTCGGCCGGTTGAACAACCGGCATCAGCAGCTCGACGGCGCCAGCGCGGTTCATCTCTTCGCGAATGATCGCCTCGACCTTTCGGATCACGCGCAAGCCCATCGGCATGTAGCTGTAGATGCCCGCGCCGAGCCGCTTGATGAAACCGGCCCGCATCATGAGTTGGTGACTCACGACCTCGGCGTCGGCGGGCGCTTCCTTGAGTGTGGAGATGAAGAACTGAGTGGCTTTCATGCGGCGGGCATTGAGGCAGAGCGTGTGAAGGGAACGAACGCGAGAGGCTTTCGCGTCACCGGCCGCGCTTGCGGAAAACCGAGGGGTTGTTTCCCGTCACGCCGGTGTAATAATGAATTCAACGAATGAATTGGGGTTGATTATGCTCGACCGTGAAGGGTTCAGACCCAACGTCGGCATCGTCCTGCTCAACCAGAGGAACCAGGTTTTCTGGGGCAAACGCATACGCACCCATTCCTGGCAGTTCCCGCAAGGGGGCATCAAATACGGCGAAACGCCTGAGCAGGCGATGTTCCGCGAGCTCCACGAAGAAGTGGGCCTGGTGCCCGACCACGTGCGCATCGTTGCGCGCACGCGTGATTGGCTGCGCTACGAGGTGCCCGACCATTTCATCCGCCGCGATGCGCGTGGACACTACCGCGGGCAGAAGCAGATCTGGTTCCTGTTGCAGCTCGTGGGCCGCGACAGTGACATGAACCTGCGTGCCACCGATCACCCCGAATTCGACGCCTGGCGCTGGAACGAGTACTGGGTGCCGCTCGAACTCGTGATCGAGTTCAAGCGCGACGTGTACCAAATGGCACTGACCGAGTTGGCGAGGTTTCTGCCACGTGGCACGCACCACAACCGCTATTTGCGATCGGGCATGCGGCCGCATCATCGCGACGACATGGAACCGCCCCACGAATTCGGTGCCGAGCAGCCGTCGGTGACCGAACCTGTGCCCCTTGGGCCCCCAGACGACAAGCCCGAGAGCTGAGCTTCAGGCGAGCACGAGGTTGTCGCGGTGGATCAACTCGGGTTCGGCGGTGTAGCCGAGCAGCTTCTCGAACTCGCCTGAAGGCTTGCGCGCGATCAGGCGGGCTTCACTGCTGCCGTAGTTCGCCAGCCCACGTGCCAGCTCCACGCCTTGGAGACTGCGCACGGCGATCACGTCGCCGCGGTGGAATTCGCCCTGCACTTCGGTCACACCGATCGGCAGCAGGCTCTTGCCTTCGTCGAGCACCTTGCGTGCTGCGCCGTCGTCGATGACCACTGCGCCGCGAAGCTGCAGGTGGTCGACCATCCACTGTTTGCGGGCGGCAAGCTTCTGGGTCGGTGCGATCAATGCGGTGCCGATCGGCTCGCCGGCGGCCAGGCGCAGCAATACGTCGGGCTCGCGTCCGTAGGCGATCACGGTGCTCGCGCCACTGCGGGCAGCGCGCTTGGCGGCGAGCACTTTGGTGAGCATGCCGCCGCGACCGATGCTGGAGCCTGCGCCGCCCGCCATGGTTTCGAGCTCGGGGTCACCAGCGCGGGCTTCGTCGATGAAGCGCGCGCTGGCATCCTTGCGCGGGTCGGCCGAGTACAGGCCACGCTGGTCGGTCAGGATCACCAAGGCGTCTGCATCGACGAGGTTGGCGACCAGCGCACCGAGCGTGTCGTTGTCGCCGAACTTGATCTCGTCGTTGACGACCGTGTCGTTTTCGTTGATCACCGGGATGACGCGGTGCGACAGCAGCGTGAGCAAGGTCGAGCGCGCGTTCAGGTAACGCTCGCGGTCGGCCAGGTCAGCGTGCGTGAGCAGCACCTGCGCGCTGCCCATGCCGTGTTCGCGCAGCTTCGATTCGTAGATCTGCGCCAGCCCCATCTGCCCGACCGCAGCCGCGGCCTGCAGTTCGTGGACCTCCTTGGGCCGCACGGCCCAGCCCAGGCGCTTCATGCCTTCGGCGATGGCACCGCTCGAGACCATCACGACTTCCCGCCCCTGCGCCGCAAGCAAAGCCATCTGGCGGCACCAGTTTCCGACCGCATCGGCGTCAACACCGCGGCCTTCGTTGGTCACGAGGCTGGAGCCGACCTTGACGACGATGCGCCGCGCGCGCAGCAGCGCTTCGCTCATGGTGCGGCGCTGCTGCCGGCCTCGTCGAAACGCGGGTCCGGATCGTCGGGGATCACGTTCTTGAGCGCGGCCACATGCTGGTAGATGGCACGGATCAGCGGGTCGCAACCTTCGCGCGTGAGCGCCGAAATCTGGAACACCGGGCCTTTCCATTTGAAGCGCTTGACGAAGTCCTTGACGCGTTTTTCGCGTTCTTCGGCAGGCACCATGTCGATCTTGTTGAGCACCAGCCAACGTGGCTTGTCGTGCAGGGCCTGGTCGTATTTTTTGAGCTCGCCGACGATCGCCTTGGCTTGCGCCACCGGGTCGACGTTGTCGTCGAAAGGCGCGAAGTCGACGAGGTGCAGCAGCAGGTGTGTGCGCTGCAGGTGGCGCAGGAACAGATGGCCCAGACCGGCCCCTTCGGAGGCGCCTTCGATCAGGCCCGGAATGTCGGCCACGACAAAGCTCTGCTCGGGCGCGACCCGAACCACGCCGAGGTTGGGGTGCAGCGTAGTGAACGGGTAGTCGGCGATCTTCGGCCGCGCATTGGAAATCGCGGTGATCAGCGACGACTTTCCGGCGTTCGGCATGCCAAGCAGGCCCACGTCGGCCAGTACGCGCAACTCAAGCTTGAGCTTCTTCTGCTCGCCGGGCCAGCCCGGTGTCTTCTGGCGCGGAGCGCGATTCGTGCTGGTCTTGAAATGCAGGTTGCCGAAGCCGCCGTCGCCGCCCTTGACGATCAACACCTTCTCGTCGGGCACCAGCAGTTCGGCCACGACCTGGGTGGTCTCGGTGTCGGTGATGACCGTGCCCATCGGCATGCGCATCACGATGTCTTCGGCTGCGGCGCCGTACTGGTCGGAGCCGCGCCCGTTTTCGCCGCGCCGGCCTTCGTGGCGGCGCGCGTAGCGAAAGTCGATCAGCGTGTTGAGGTTGCGGTCGCCCATGGCATAGACGCTGCCGCCACGGCCTCCGTCACCGCCATTCGGGCCGCCGAAGGGCAGAAATTTTTCGCGCCGGAAGCTCATGCAGCCGTTGCCACCATCACCGGCCACCACGTCGATGGTGGCCTCGTCTACGAATTTCATGATTCTTTGTCAGTGCCCTGTGAAGGGTGCCGGTCGCCGGGCCTGCGGTCAACGATTGACCAGACGCCCACGCCGATGAGGATCAGCGGCCACCATTGGCGCAGCCAGTTCCAGTCGAACAGACCGAAGTTCTGGGCCAGGAACAAACAGCCCAGCACGATCAGGATGACGCCGCTCTTGCTCATGTGGTTCTGCCTCGCAAGCCTTGGTGAAACCGGATGGTAAATCAGCGCTCAAACGCAGAAGCCCCGGCAGGCCGGGGCTTCGGGATTGCAGGCTGCCTGCGCAGCCGGCGAATCAGAGGCTCTTGACGAAGACCGTCTGGCGATTGCGCGGGCCTTTGATGGCGTAGCTGACTTCGCCGTCGACCAATGCAAACAGGGTGTGGTCCTTGCCGACGCCGACGTTGGTTCCGGCGTGGAACTTGGTACCGCGCTGACGCACGATGATCGAACCGGCCGGAATCTTCTGGCCGCCGAACACCTTGACGCCGAGCATCTTCGGTTGTGAGTCGCGGCCGTTCCGTGTGGAACCGCCGCCTTTTTTCTGTGCCATGGTTGTAGCTCCTTGACTGGGTTTGTGGCCCGCTTACGCGTTCACCGCACCGATTTGAATCTCGGTGAAGTTCTGGCGATGACCTTGCCGCTTTTGGTAGTGCTTGCGACGGCGCATCTTGAAGATGCGCACCTTGTCATGCCTGCCGTGAGCCACAACGGTGGCCACCACGCTTGCGCCCGTTACCAAGGGAGTCCCGACTTTCAGTTCAGCGCCGGCACCAATGGCCAACACCTGGTCGATCGTGATCTCTTGGCCAACATCCGCAGCAATCTGTTCTATTTTGATCTTTTCGCCTGCAGCAACCTTGTATTGTTTGCCGCCGGTTTTTATGACCGCGTACATATCAGCCCTTTCTATTGACTTCCCCTGCGCGCCGGCTGGTCCGGTCGCGCAAAGTCCCTGCAAAACGCGCAGAGCCTGCGATTCTAGCACGGCCCCGACGGACCATTCGCCCCAAGCAGGAGGCCCGCGGCGAAGCGCGCGGCCGCGCGAGCGCGTGCAAGCTGCTTTCTATAATCGGCGAGGTCCAACCGAGCCGCGCGTGCAATCCAACTCCCCCACTTCCGCTGTCGACACGCCCCACCCAGACCTGGCACCGGGCATTGCCGCAGCCATCGCGGCCGACATGACACAGGTCGACGCCGTCATTCAACGCCGCTTGGCCTCGGACGTCGTGATGATCAATCAGATCGCGACCTACATCATCAGCGCCGGCGGCAAGCGCATTCGCCCGAAGCTGGTTCTGCTGTTTTCAAACGCGCTCGGGTTCACAGGCAAGGAACGTTTCGAACTTGCGGCAACGGTGGAGTTCATCCACACCGCCACCTTGCTGCACGATGACGTCGTGGACGAATCGGCTTTGCGCCGGGGTCGGCAAACGGCCAATGCCCTGTTCGGAAATGCGGCCAGCGTGCTGGTTGGCGACTTCGTCTATTCGCGTGCGTTCCAGATGATGGTTTCGGTGAATCGGATGCGCGTGCTCGAGGTGCTGGCCGACGCCACCAACGTGATCGCCGAGGGCGAGGTTCTGCAACTGATGAACATGCACAACCCGGACATCTCGGTCGAAGACTACTTGCGCGTCATCCGCTTCAAGACCGCCAAGCTGTTCGAAGCCAGCGCCCGGCTCGGGGCGATTCTGGCCGACGCCGACGCGGCCGTCGAAGAGGCCTGCGCCGCGTATGGCCGGGCTCTCGGCACGTCGTTCCAGCTGGTCGACGACTTGCTGGACTACGAAGGCGCCACCGAGCAACTCGGCAAGAACGTCGGTGACGACTTGCGTGAAGGCAAGCCGACCCTGCCGCTGTTGCTCGCCATGGAACGGGGCACTGCCGACGAGCGCGAACTGCTGCGCCACGCGATCGAGCATGGCGAGGTCGCACGCCTTCCCGACATCGTCGAGATCGTTCGGCATTCCGGCGCCATTGCGGCCACCCGCGAGGCTGCGCGCGCCGAAGCCGACAAGGCGGCCCGGTGTCTCGGCGTGCTCCCGGCCTCGATCTTCCGCGAAGCTCTGCTAGAATTCTGCGTTCGATCAGTCGAGCGCTCTTCCTGAGCTGCTCGGCGGTGGCCTCGCTTCAAGCAGCCAGAAAATCGGGGTGTAGCTTAGCCTGGTAGAGCGCTACGTTCGGGACGTAGAGGCCGGAGGTTCGAATCCTCTCACCCCGACCATCATTTCACTTCGTCACGCTCACACGCGCGTTTCGGATTCGAAGCCGTTGGTTGCCGCGGGTGTGCCGGCAAGTGATGCAGTACGCACAAAACAGACTCCCGGGAAATCCGAAACTCGTTTCTCCGGAACGCGTGCTAAGCTGTTGATTCTTCTTGGTACTTTCTCTTCACCCACGGGATCTTCAGACGCCTTGGCCATCTGGCTTTGCGAGCTTTGCATTCGATACCGGGGGTGCTGCGAATACCGGCAGAGTCGGGTTCATGTCCGGCCATTCATGCGCTGTGCAATCTGTTTCAACGGGGCACGAACGGAGCGTGAATTGTTGGCGAGCGCTAACGCCGATCGCGTTTACAGTGCTTGGTGAATCAGGGATGATCATTCGCTTTATTGCTGCATGACTTGAACCAACGATCAGTGGATACATTGGCCGAAGCTCCTCAGTCCGCGCTCTCCGGGGTAGCGCGGGTGCTCGTTCACGCGGGCAAGTTGCAGGCCAAGATCGCCGAAGACCTGGTTCGAAGCGCCAAGGACAAACGCAGCAGCTTCGTCGCCTCGGTCATCGCCGCAGGAGCCGTTTCGCCCGCCGATCTGGCCCACACGCTGTCGAGCGCGCTGGCGCTTCCGCTGCTCGACCTGTCATCGATCGACCCGCAGCGCCTGCCGCGCAACGTCATCGACGGCAAACTCGCCGCCCAGTACCAGGTCGTCGTGCTCGGCAAGCGTGGCAGCCGCCTCTTCATCGGGGGCGCCGACCCGACCGACCAGGAGGCCGTCGAGCGCATCAAGTTCGCCACCCAGCTGTCGCCCGAGTGGGTGATCGTCGAGCACGACAAGCTCGCGAAGATGCTAGAGAACAGTGGCGCCAGCGCGAGCGAAACGCTCGAGTCGATGTCGTCGGGCGACTTCGAATTCGATGTCACCGACGACGTCACCGCGCCACAGGAATCGAACGAGCCGACCTCCGATGTCGAAGACGCACCGGTCGTGCGCTTCCTGCAGAAAATGCTGATCGACGCGATCAACGCACGCGCCTCCGACCTGCACTTCGAACCCTACGAATACCACTACCGCGTGCGCTTTCGCATCGATGGTGAGTTGCGTGAAATCACCCAGCCGCCGATTGCCATCAAGGACAAGCTCTCGTCGCGCATCAAGGTGATCTCGCGGCTCGACATCGCCGAAAAGCGCGTGCCGCAAGACGGCCGCATGAAGCTCAAGTTCGGCTCGAAGGCGATCGACTTCCGGGTCAGTACGCTGCCCACGCTGTTCGGCGAAAAGATCGTGATCCGGATTCTCGACCCGAGCAGCGCGAAGGTCGGCATCGAGGCCCTCGGCTACGAAAAGATCGAAAAAGACCGGCTGCTCAGGCTGATTCAGCGCCCGTACGGCATGGTGCTTGTCACCGGCCCGACCGGCAGCGGCAAGACCGTGTCGCTCTACACCTGTCTGAACATCCTGAATCAGCCGGGCGTGAACATCTCGACCGTGGAAGACCCGGCCGAAATCAACTTGCCCGGCGTGAACCAGGTCAACGTGAACGACAAGGCCGGGCTCACGTTCTCGGCAGCGCTCAAGTCTTTCCTGCGCCAGGATCCCGACATCATCATGGTCGGCGAAATTCGCGACCTGGAAACCGCCGACATCGCGATCAAGGCCGCCCAGACCGGCCACATGGTGATGTCCACGCTGCACACCAACGACGCGCCGACCACACTGACACGTTTGCTCAACATGGGCGTGGCGCCGTTCAACATCGCCTCGAGCGTGTTGCTTATCACCGCACAGCGCCTGGCCCGCAGGCTCTGCGAAACGTGCAAGACCCAGGCCGACTACCCGCGCGAGGCCATGCTGAAGGCCGGCTTCGCCGCTTCCGACCTCGACGGTACCTGGCGCCCCTACCGTGCGGTGGGCTGCTCGGCCTGCAACAACGGCTACAAGGGTCGCGTCGGCATCTACCAGGTGATGCCGATCACCGAGGCCATTCAGAAGATCATCCTGAACGAAGGCACTTCGATGGACATCGCCGCGCAAGCGCAGCGCGAAGGCGTGCGTGATCTGCGCCAGTCCGGGCTGATCAAGGTGCGGGCGGGCGCCACCACGCTCGAAGAAGTGATCTCGGTGACGAACGAATAACCAAACACTATCGAAGGGACGGGGAAGCAGCTTCCTCGTAGCGCACCATGGCGACTGCAACCGCGGTAAAGGGCATCAGGGAAATCGTCTTCGAGTGGGAAGGCAAAGACAAGAACGGCAAGACCGTTCGTGGCGAGATGCGCGCCGGCGGCGAAGCACAGGTCAGCGCCAGCCTGCGCCGCCAGGGCATTCTCGTCAACAAGGTGAAGAAGCGTCGCCTGTCGGGTGGCAAGGCGATCAAGCAGAAAGACATCGCCGTCTTCACACGCCAGCTCTCCACGATGATGCGCGCCGGCGTGCCGCTGATCCAGTCGTTCGACATCGTTGCCCGCGGCAGCACGAATGCGAAGATGACGCGCTTGCTGGTCGACATTCGCAGCGACGTCGAAACCGGTACGAGCCTGTCTTCGGCCTTCCGCAAGCACCCGCTTTATTTCGACGCGCTGTACTGCAACCTCGTTGAAGCCGGTGAAGCTGGCGGTATTCTTGAAACGCTGCTCGATCGCCTGGCCATCTACCAGGAAAAGACGATGGCGATCAAGAACAAGATCAAGTCGGCGCTGATCTACCCGGTTGCCGTGATGGTGGTCGCGTTCGTCGTGCTGTCGGTGATCATGATCTTCGTGATCCCGGCGTTCAAGGAAGTGTTCTCGTCGTTCGGTGCCGAGCTGCCCGCCCCCACGCTGGTGGTGATGGCGATCTCGGAATTCTTCGTCAAGTACTGGTACCTGATCTTCGGCGTGCTCGGCGGCGGGGTGTACTTCTTCCTGCAGTCATGGAAGCGCTCGCTGAAGATGCAGAAGGCCATGGACCGAATGCTCTTGCGCGTGCCGGTGTTCGGCGATCTCGTCAACAAGTCGGCCGTGGCGCGCTGGACGCGCACGCTTTCCACCATGTTCGCGGCCGGCGTGCCGCTGGTCGAAGCGCTCGACTCCGTGGGCGGCGCGGCGGGCAATGCGGTGTTTCTCGAAGCCACCGAACAGATCCAGAAAGACGTCTCGACCGGCTCGGCCCTCACCACCTCGATGCAGACAACCGGCGTCTTCCCGACCATGGTGATCCAGATGTGCGCCATCGGCGAAGAGTCGGGCTCGCTCGACCAGATGCTGGGCAAGGCCGCAGAGTTCTACGAAGACGAGGTCGATGAAGCGGTGAAAGGCCTGTCGAGCCTGATGGAGCCGTTCATCATCGTGATCCTCGGTACCCTGATCGGGGGCATCGTGGTCTCGATGTACCTGCCCATCTTCAAGCTCGGTCAAGTCGTCTAGTCGACTGGCCGCGTCGATGTTGTTCGACTTGATCGACGCGCAGACCGTCGAACTGCTGCTGTCGCCGTTTGCGCTGGCCGTCTTCGGGCTGATGGTTGGCAGCTTCCTGAATGTCGTGATTCATCGCATTCCGCTGATGATGGAACGGGATTGGAAGATCGAGAGTGCCGAGGTGCTGGGCGTCGAGATCGAGGAACCCGCGCGCATCACGCTCGCGACGCCGCGCTCGCGCTGCCCGTCCTGCGGTCACGCGATCACCTGGTACGAAAACATCCCGGTGCTGAGTTACCTCTGGCTGCGCGGCCGCTGTTCGGCTTGCAAGACGCCCATCTCGGCGCGTTACCCGGCCATTGAATTGACCACCGGCCTGATGTTCGGTGCGTGCGGCTGGCACTTCGGCGCTCAACCGGCCACGCTGCTGTGGTGCGGGCTGGCCGCGACGCTGATCGCGTTGGCCTTCATCGACCTAGACACCCAATATCTCCCCGACAGCCTGACGCTGCCGCTGCTGTGGGCCGGCATCACGGCATCGGCACTGGGCTGGACGCCCGTGCCCCTCAAGGCGTCGATCTGGGGCGCGATCACAGGCTACCTGTCGCTCTGGTTTGTGTACCACGCCTACCGCCTGATCCGCAAACAGGAAGGCCTGGGCATGGGCGACTTCAAGCTGCTCGCCGCGCTGGGCGCCTGGATGGGCTGGCAGCTGATCCCGTCGATCATCCTGTTGTCGTCGGCGGTCGGGGCGGTGGTCGGGATCGCGATGATCACGCTGCGCGGGCACGATCGCAACGTGCCGATCCCGTTCGGCCCCTACCTCGCGGGTGGCGGCATCGTCGCGCTGTTCTTCGGCGCCCAGTTGTCTCGTTTATGGTTCCCGGCCTGACACGGCCCGCGCTGAGGATCGGCCTGACGGGTGGCATTGGCAGCGGCAAGAGCACCGTGGCCGCATTGCTTGCCGCATGGGGCGCCACCATCATCGACACCGACGCGATTGCGCGCCAGATCTCGCAGCCGGGCGGTGCGGCGATGCAAGGCATCTCCGAGACTTTCGGCGCCGAATTCATCGATGCGGCCGGAGGCCTTGACCGCGAGCGCATGCGCGCCCTGGCGTTTTCCGACGACACCGCGCGGCGCCGCCTGGAAGCGATCCTGCACCCACTGATCGGCGTTGAGACCGAGCGCCAGGCCGCGGCCAGCAGCGCACCGGTGATCGTCTTCGACGTGCCGCTGCTGGTCGAGTCGGGGCGCTGGCGCTCGCGTGTGCACAGGGTGCTCGTGGTCGACTGTCTTGAGGCGACCCAGGTGGCGCGCGTGGTCGCCCGTTCCGGGTGGGCCGAAGAGGCCGTGCAGGCCGTCATCGATCGGCAGGCAAGCCGCGCGCGGCGCCGCGCGTGTGCCGACGCGGTGATCTTCAACGAAGGCATCTCCCGCGACCAACTCGGCGACGAGTTGCGTTCTTTGTGGCACGCATGGGTACAAGCTGCTACAGGGCCATCACTGCCCGCCTGAACCTTGCTGTGGAACAATCGCGCCTCGGCGGGGTCTGCCCCGGCCCCACTCCCTGCGCACCGCACCGCGCACCAGGCTGCCCGTGATCCTTTACGAATACCCGTTCAACGAAAGCATCCGCACCATGTTGCGGCTCGAGCACCTGTTCGACCGCCTCGGCCAGCTGATCGCGCGTGACGCACCGGTTGACCACCACTTCGCGCTGGTCACGGTGTTCGAGATCATGGACGTGGCGGCGCGCGCCGACCTGAAGTCCGACCTTCTGAAAGAACTGGAAAAGCACAAGCTCCAGTTCAACGCCTACCGCGGCAACCCGTCGATCTCTGAAGGCGCGCTCGACGAGGTCATCGTCAAGATCGACCACGCCTTCAACGGCCTCAACCAGTTGCCCGGCAAGGCCGGCGCCGCGCTCACGGGCAACGAGTGGCTGATGAGCATTCGCAGCCGCATCAGCATTCCCGGCGGCACCTGCGAGTTCGACCTGCCGGCCTACTACGCCTGGCAGAAATTCGAGCCGGCGTGCCGGCGCGCCGATCTGCTGAACTGGGTCAGCACCCTGATGCCCTTGGCCGAAGCGCTGCAAGTGCTGCTCGGCCTGCTGCGCGACTCCGGCGTGCCGCACAAGGTGGTGGCGCCAGCCGGCCAGTACCAGCAAAGCTTGCCGCAAGGCCGGGTCTACCAGTTGATGCGGGTTCGCATCACCCAAACCGATTTGCTGGTGCCCGAGATCAGCGGCCACCGGCTGATGGTCTCGGTGCGCTTGATGCGGCAAGACAGCGAAGGCCGGCTCAAACCAAGCCCGGCCGACACGAGTTTCGAATTGACCCTTTGTTCGTGACCATGGCGTCGACGAGCCCGCGTGTCATTCTCTGCCCGGGATGTGGCGGCCCGAGCGTCTATGCCAGCACAAACGAGTTCCGCCCGTTCTGCAGCGCCCGCTGCAAGAACCACGACTTCGGCGCTTGGGCGAGCGGGGCCTATGCCGTCGATGCCGAGGCCACGCCGAACGGCCCGGCGGCACACGCCAACCCCGACGACAACGCTCCCACGACCCACTGACCCGGCAGAGCGCTCAGCGTTTCAGCCAGTGCTCGGTGAAGCCCGCCAGATCCTGGTGCACCGACTTCGCCAGCACCATCTCGTTGCCCACGTTCGGGCTGCCGTTCGGCGCCCGCAGCACCAGCGCGGTGTGCACATCGCGTGGAACGCCGCGCATGTAGGGCAGGTAGTCGTCGACAAAGGCGAGCGGGCGCAGCTCGGTGATCGCGTCAGCCTTCGGGCTGCGTTCGACCGCTTCGTTGCCGGTCGCGATCACACGCTCTATCGGGAACCCCAGCGCTTTCAGGTTGCGCAGTCGCGCGGCCCCGAATTCGAGCTCCAGCGCTGAAACGCAGACCAGCTCAAAACCAGCGTCACGCAGGCGGTGGCAGGCTTCGAGCGCACCCTCGATGGCAGGCACCGTGGCCCAGAATTGTTCGTCGAACGAGGCCCTGAACTTCATTCGTTTCTTGGCATCGAGCCGCTCCACTTTCCAGCGGTCCATCGGCCAGTAAGCCAGCGGGTCGCGCTCGGCCGGCGCCTTGCCGAAGGCACGCTGCCACGCACCGGCGTAGGCCAGGTGGAAGTCGAGCAGCACGCCGTCAGCGTCGAGTGCAATCAAGGGTTTGGGCATGCGCCGACTTTAGCGGCAGCGCCGCAAGCGGGCCGTCACCTGCCCGACGCGAACCGCAGAAATTCACGCAGCCGCAGCGCCGCTCCCACGGGCCTGCGCCGGCCTATTCGCCTTCTACAGGCTTGACCGCTTTGCCCGGCTTCGCCACCTCGGCGCGAAACACCAGGGCCGACTCGAACGAGGCGCGCACGAATTTCAGCGCTGCCGCGAACTCGTCGTCGCTCAGCTGCCGCGCGGCGTCGCTCGAGCGGTAGATGTTCGCGAACTCGCGCTCGCGCCCGGCCTGCACCGCGAGCTTGCCGACCCCCAGGCTTTCGAGCGTGGCCCACAACTTCGGGTTGTAGGTGCGCGTGAGTTTCATCGCGACCGGGATCGGGTCGTTGCGGCCCAGCACACCGGCCAGCCGCAGGATGATCTCGAACGGCAGGCCGACCTTGCCACCTTCAACCTGCTCCAGCAGCGACACATCTTTCAGGTTGATGGCGCCACCCAGGTCCTGCAGCGTCAGGCCGGCGCTTTCACGCAGGTCGCGGAACACACTGCCGGCCTTTTCGACCACCGCCTTGTGCGAGGGCTTGCTGAGCTTCGACGCCGCCACCCGGAACGACAGATCGGCCGCGTTGTTGGCGATGCCGAGCACGAAGTCGGTCCACGAGCGCAGGTCACGGGCCAGGGTCATCAAGCCCTTGCTGGCATCGACGCGCGGCTTCGGCACCAGCGCCTTCGAGGCGCTGGCCGAGACGGTGGCGAGGGCCTTCTTTGCCGGGGCGCGCTTGCGGGTGGTGGTTGCCATGCGGTTCCTTGGGGATCAGAGCGCGCGCGCCGCGTCGCCGTAAATCAGGCGGCGCACACCATCGCGGTGAAACGGCTGCCACTGCCCTTCGGGCTGCGCCAGACGGTCGGCCACAGCGTACAGCACCGCCGGGTGCGCGCCCATGCCGATGTGGCTGGCCCGCACCTCGATGTTCTCGGTGCGCGCGCCCGGCTGCTGAATACTGCACTGCCACGCCACCACACCGTCGGTGCGGCTGTAGATCGAGGTCGTGGGCACGGCAGGCGCTTCGCTCAAGGGGCCGAAGCCTTTCGGGTCGTCGGCGTTGCGCCCGCTCGCCCATTCGTAGAAGCGCCAGGCGTTGCTCGCTTTCGGGTGGCCGGTGAACGGCGTGCCGAGCGTGATTGCGCAGCGCACTGCACCGGGTGCGCGTTTGGCCAGCTCGCGGGCGTAAACACCGCCCAGGCTCCAGCCGATCACGCTGATCTTGCAGCCCGAGCTGCGGTGCAGTTCTTGCACACGTTCGACGCAGGCCTCGAACACCCCCGGCCGCGGCCCCAGGTTGCGCCCCTGCGCCCAGCCTTGCGGCGCATACCCGCGCCTTTTCAGAAAGCGGCGCAGGGTGCCGGTCGAACTGTCCGACGCTCCCAGCCCGGGCAGCACGAGCACCGTGTGGCCGTCACCGCGCGGGCCGTGCATCAGCAAGGGCCAGAGTGCAGCGCTGCTGAAAGCCTCGAATGGTGCGCGCCATTCAAGCGCGACGAGATGGACCCCGGGCGCCTTGATCTGCGCGTGTCGGTCGAAGGTCTGAGCGTTGGGCATCGGGTTCCTTGTGGTCAATGCGGCCGCGCGGTCGCGGCAGCTTTTGCAGCGCGCTTGCGGGGCACAGGCGTCGCGGGCGCGGCGCGGCGGCGCGCGGCAGTCTTCGTTGGCGCCTTGGCGACACGCGTCGGCGCAACCACCGTGCTTGCGGCCACCACAGCGGCCTTCGCCCGCGCCGGCTTTTTCACCACCACCGCTTCGGGCGCGGCCACCGCCAGTGCAGGTGCCACCGCTTCACGCGCGTCGATCAGCGCTTTCAGCTTGTGGTGTTCTTCGACCACGTAGTCGGCCAGGTCGGCCACGTCGGGCAGCGCGCGCCGGCAGGCCGTGAGGCCGATCTCGAGCGAGCCGTTGTAACTCTGCACCGTCATGTTCAGCGCGATGCCGTGGCCGGGGATCGACACCGGGTAGAAGCTCGCCAGCTTCGCACCCGCGAAGTACAACGGAAACTGCGGGCCCGGCACGTTCGAGATCGCCACGTTGACGATCGGCGGCAGCTTGTTCGCCAGCCGCGATCGGCCATACAGCGACACCAGCCCCGACATCAACCACGGCACACCGAGCGAAGGAAAGTCGGTCGGCATCGCACCCTTCACGCTCAGCTGCAGCTTCTTGCCGACATTGGCCGAGGCGTTGATCGCCATCAGCCGCTCAAGCGGGTCATCGATGGTCGTCGCCAGGCTCACCATCATCATCGACACCTGGTTGTTCGGGTCGGTGTTGCCGGCTTCGCGCAGCGAGACCGGCACGCCGGCGATCAGCGGCTTGGTCGGATGGCAGTCGTAGTCGGCAAGATAGCGCTTCAGCGCACCGGCGCAGACGGCCATCACGATGTCGTTCAGGCTCGCGCCGCTGCGCTTGGCCATCGCTTTCACCTCGGCCAGCGGCAACGAGCGGGCTGCAAACGCACGCTGGTTCGTGATCGCCACGTTGAGTGGCGTCTTCGGCCCGAGCGCAAAACCTTCGGGCAGGCCGAGGTGGCGTTTGCCGTCGGTTTCAGACACCGGGTAGACCACGCTCGCAATCGCGCGGCTCACGGCAGGCAAAGACTTGAAGAGCTTGATGTACTGCGTCAACGCGTTGCTGACCGCGGCCCCGGCGAGCTCGGCCACGCCGAGCTGATACTGGTTGGTGCGCGGCCGCGGGCGCGGCGGTTTGATCGGCGGCGGCACGAGCGAGCCGCTGAGCAGCGCTTTCGTGATGGCCACACCGGCCTGGCCGTCGATCGCCGCGTGGTGCATCTTGTTGTAGATCGCCACCTGGCCGGTGTTCAGGCCCTCGATCACATAGATTTCCCACAGCGGCCGGCTGCGGTCGAGCAGGCTCGAATGCAGCCGCGCGACGTATTTTTCGAGCTGCTCCAGCGTGCCCGGGCGCGGCAAGATCACGTGGCGCACGTGGTAGTCGAGATCGACGTCTTCGTCGTCGACCCACACCGGGTTGGCCAGGTCGAAGGGCATCAGCGCGAGCTTGCGCTGGAACACCGAAGCCAGGTGCATGCGTGTGGCCATCCAGCGCTTCACGTCTTCGTAGTAGTCGCCGGCGTAGCCCTCGGGCAGGTCGGCGATCTGCAGGCTGCCCACGTGCATCGGCATCTCGGGCGTTTCAACGTGCAGGAACGAGGCATCGATGCCGCTCAGGTGAATCATCAGTGTCTCCTTCAGGCTTTGAGTGCAGCGCGTTTGCGCTCTTCTTCGTCGACCAGATCCTTCTTCGAGAGCTTGCCCACCGCCGTCTTGGGCAGCTCGGCGCGCAGTTCCATCTCTTGCACCATCTCGTGCTTGCCGATGCGGTCTTTCAGGAAGAGCTTCAGCTCGTCGAGCGTGAACGCGGGTGCGTCTTTCTTCAGCTTGATGAAAGCCTTCGGCGACTGGCCGCGGTATTCATCGGGAATGCCGATCACGCACACCTCTTCGACCGAAGCGTGTTCGTAGATCGCTTCTTCGATCACGCGCGGGTAGACGTTGAAGCCGCCGCACAGCAGCATGTCCTTGGTGCGGTCGACGATGAAGACGAAGCCGTCGGCATCCATCTTCGCCACGTCGCCGCTGCGGAAGAAGCCGTCCTTCGTCATCGACTTGGCGGTGGCAGCGTCGTTCTTCCAGTAGCCCTTCATCACGTTCGGGCCGCGAATGCACAGCTCACCCGGCTCACCCGGCGCGGCATCGACATCGTGCTCGGCCAGGCTCTCGAACTTCAGCTCGATGCCGGGCAGCGGCATGCCGCACGAGCCGGCCTTGCGTTTGCCGTGCACAGGCGTGAAGGTGCCGGTCGGTGAGGTTTCGGTCATGCCCCAGCCTT